>JALHQW010000001.1:0-15155 GCA_022841745.1 Saprospiraceae bacterium
AGGCAGAGACAGTAATTGGCTCTGATAGGAGGGTTATTCCCTTATCCGAGCAAATACCTCATCACTGCTATATCTTTCATTTTTCAAAGCTATCTGGCTTGCAATAGGTCAGTTACTAACAGTACATGCTCTAATTGCCATCAGTTGGCGACCTATTGCTATTTTATCAAGATTGCAAGTATTAGTTTTACCCACTCCTGAACCTTTAACAGTTATTAAAATATCATTTTTTATTGCAAAAACTTTAGGCTTCTTTGTCCACCTTGAAATAATAGGCACTAATTCGCCAAAGTCAACGGGGCCAGTTAGATATGGAAAACCATCTCCATTATCATTGTAATCATTCGCCTCGACGTGCTGGCCTGAAATTAATTCAATTATCTCCCCTAACCTACACCAAACCCACCCCTCCGGCAACTCAAACGGCATCTCCTCCGCTTTCACGGGTGGCAGTGGTTTTTCCTTTTTGCCAGTGGCCATTTTCTCGGCTTGGATGCGGCGCAGCAGTTCCGAGGCGGGTGCTTGGTGGGGGTAGGCTTGTCGCCATTGCGCCGTCAGTTGGCCCTGCACGGCTTCTTGCAGGATGGATTGGCGCAGGCGGGTGAGGAGGGTTTGTTGGTGGGTGAGTTCAGTTTCAATGCCTTTCAAATGCTCAAATAACTGGCTGCTTTTATTGAGCAAAGACGAAACTACGCTATCGTCTCCTTTTGTTCCAAAAGCTTCATACGCTTCAACGATTTGATTTTGAACATCAAATGGACAATCAGGAATGAGTAAGGTCTTTAGCTTTTCGGCGTTTACATTGGGTTGGGCAGTTCCTGATTTTAATTCAAAAATTTGACTCCAAAACAGGTAGGAGTTTAGGAAGAACTGAATGAATTTTACGTTCACATCTTCCTTAAAGCGCATTCTGATTAAGTAGCTGGCAAATACCGCATTATCGGGTGGGGATTGGACAAGAAAGCTTTTGCCTGTTGTGCCTCCTGTTCTCGCAATCAAGAAATCATTAGGTGCTAAAAGATAGTTATCTGGCCTCTCACAATTGCAAAGCGGTACAGATTCCCAATTCACCCTACCTTCTTGTATGTCCGTAATTCTTACAAACAAGTGAGTGCCCACGTCTGACGCCGAAGCTGTATAGCCATATTGAGTGCTTTCCAAAAGTTCTACCAATGGAATCGGTTCATACTGCTTCGTCAGGTAGGAAAACAGTATGGTGTTCTGAAGAAGGCTTTTCAGTTCTTCATCCGAATTGATGAAAGATAGTTTTGCTGTTTTTATTTCAAGGCTTTCCCAACTCATCCAATCAGTTTTTCATGTTAAAACAACCGACAAAACAGCCCCGGAGGGGCGGCCATGTTTGTAGCCACCGATAACGAACCTACCGTTCAGCCCCAGCGGGGCGCTAATGTGAAATACATTACCGCCCCGCTGGGGCTACAAATCAGGGTGTGGCAATTGGCTACAAACATCATCGCCCCGCTGGGGCTTTCACAACTCCGCCTCCAGCGCCCGCAACAACCCCATACTCCGCTCGAAACTCTGCCCCAACATCCCTAACAACTCCGCACTCGAATGCCCGGCCTCCTCCACGGCCCGGTTCGGGTTTTTGATGTCGAGGTCGAAGCCCCGCTGCCGGATGGTCTCGATGTCCACCCGCCAAGCCTGCTCCGTCTCCTGGCGGTCGTGCCACCATGCCTCGATGGGGCGGAACTCCTCCCGGCGGATGGGCTTCGTCTTGCTGTACGATTTCTGTCCTTCGGGCAGGCGGTGCTCGTAGTACCAGATTTCCTTCGTGGGCTGCCCTTTCTCAAAGAACAGCAGGTTCGTCGCAACGGTGGCATACGGCGAAAACACCGAATTGGGCAGGCGGATGATGGTGTGGAGCTTGCAGTCCGTCAGCCACTTCTCCCGGATGCGGGCCTTCACGCCCTCGCCCGTGAGCGAGCCATCGGGCAGGACGATGGCCGCCCTGCCGCCCTCTTTCAGCAGGTGCATCATCATCACGAGGAAGAGGTCGGCGCTCTCCTTGGTGCGGTAGTTCAGTGGGAAATTCTCCTCGTTGCTGTTGGCCACCGTGCCGCCGAAGGGCGGATTGGCGAGGATGACGTCCACCCGGTCCCGCTGGCGGTATTCGGTCAGGGGCTTGTCGAGGGCGTCCCGGTAAGTGATGTTTGGCAGTTCCACGTCGTGGAGGATGAGGTTGGTGGTGGCCAGCACGTAGGGCAACGGCTTCCACTCCCAGCCCCGCACCTGCTCGCCGATGGCCTGCCGCTCCTCCACGCTCGAAGCCTGCTCCTTCAGTTGCTCAATCACACAGGAGAGGAAGCCGCCCGTGCCACAGGCCGGGTCGAGCACCACCTCACCGAGCCGTGGCGCCGTCATGTCCGTCATGAACTGCGTGATGGCCCTCGGCGTGTAGAACTCCCCGTAGGCCCCGGCGCTTTGCAGTTCCTTGAGGATGCCCTCGTAAATCTCCCCGAACAGGTGCCGCTCGGCGGCCACGTTGAAGTCAATCTCGTTCAGCTTGTTCACTACCTTGCGCAGGTTGGTGCCGCTCTTCATATAATTGTTGTTGCCCTCGAACACCTCCCGCACCATGAACGAGCGGGGGTCGTGCGCTGGCAAGTCCCGCAGTGCCGGGAACAGCCGCTGGTCAATGAACTGCTGCAACTCGTCTCCGGTGATGCCTTCCGAATTGGCCGCCCAATTGCGCCACTGAAACTCCGTCGGCACGGGCGACACGTAGTCGTCGTGCAAGATTTCCTGCTCCTGGTCCTTGTCGTCCATGATTTTCAGGAAGAGCATCCAAGCCAATTGCTCGATGCGCTGGCCATCGCCGGATAGGCCACGGTCTTCCCGCATGATGTCTCGGATGGATTTGATTAAGCTGGAAAGGTTGGGCATGTGGTGGTTTGTCGTCTGTGTTGAATTTGTGGTTGTTTTGAAAATCAGGCGCAAAGATAATGGCGCATCTATCATCTTGTAACCCGCCGTTTCAACGGCGGGGCTGGGCGATACAATGACGCACATCTATCTTCTTTACAAAGCATCAGCATCACTTGAATGAAAAGTAGTCATTGATTGATTCAACCTTTTAATTGATAAGTCAATTTGTGGCATATCATTACCAATAACCAAGGCTTGACAACTACTACCTATTTTCAAATATTCATTTATGTCAAAAATAAACGTATCTTTTATTTCCCTTATTGATATCCGTCCTTCATTTTTATACCCTTCAAAAATACTTGGAAATTCAACTAAAGCATAGTATGAGAGGATATTTCTAACAGTGCAATTAATCTGAGAGTTAATTAAGAAGGTTTTTTTGATTGACAGATTTACACGACCAAAACTATCGATGTTTTTCACAATAGCCGTGTATTTTTCTCCTACTTTCATCAAATCACCTATTCTTGTAAAATTAAAACCGAATAATAAATCTCCAGCATAAAACGATGCTTGGTGCTTACAATTTTTTATTTCTGCAAAAGCCCTGTATTCATTGAATATTCTTGTAATTTTACATTCCACCAAATCTCCAATTACTGGAATGTAATGCATTGACTTAACTTGCTTACTAGCTAAACTAATATCTTCGGTATGTTTATTCGAAATTCCCATAGATGTGGAATTACCTTCCAAAGGAATATCTTCAATTCTAACGTCATCCTCACCATTTTCAGTTTCTTTAACTCTAAAGTTAACGTTGTCAATCATCTCTATTTTATCCAATTCGATAAGCTTATTTATAACACCTTGCACCTTATCTTTGCCATATATCTCCTTGCATGATTTACCAGTAGACTTATAAACTGCTGCTCCAAGCTTCATTGATGAATAAACCTTGCCAGACAAGAAATTGCCATCAAAAAAAGAAATGATTTTTTCTTCATAATTTACTACATTCAAGTCAGACCTATGCCCTATCAATCTCTTTTTTATTGTAATCATTTGATTCTTGAAATGATTATTATTGGAGTAATTATCTATAATATAGTCACAAATCTCCAATGCGTATTTCTGTTCTGATATAAGAATACAGACCTCAGCTAAGTGCCTTAACCCTGTAATTGTTTCAGTTTCCTTTCCCTTATCCTTAAATTGAACTCCTTTAAAGTCCAAGAACAACTGCTTTCCATACCTATCAAAAAGCTCTCTTAGTTGATATGTAAACTGGTTCCTGCTTTGCTTGAATTGCTCTGAATTTATTCTCCCTCTTGATTTATCAATATAAAGCTTGTCTGATTTTGTTTTTAGTATTTTTTTTCTTCTTACTATTAGGTAGCCAAGTAATTCTAATTTATCTTCAAGAGATGTATTATTAAATAGCTTACGATTATTTAAAAATTGAAGCAAAATTTCAACAGACTTCACTTTGTATTGAAAATCTTCATGCTCATAGTGTAGTCGAGAAAACAATTTCACAAAATCTGGTTCATTCATAAAAATCCTTTCGTGATAATGACATTCTTGAATAGCCAATTCCCTATCATCAAGATTAACTAAGTAATATGTAACTAAATCAATCAAAGCCTTCAGTCTGGTCTTAATGTCACTCTCCTCTCTTCCGATGATGTGCTTATAACTACTCTTTATTTCCTCCAGCGAACGCCCGAGAGCTTTGCTTTCTCTAGCAGACAGTAGTAAATTTTCTGTGAGACTTAGACTCCTGTCCTTATTGACTATTTTAATTTTTTGCAAAATACTACCCTTGTTAAAATAATCCGAGTCAATTCTTATTTCTTCAAAGGTCTCTTTCATTGATGACAAGATATCTTTGTTCCATATTCTATACCTCTCATCATTAATAACTTCAATTACTCGTAATTTTTCAAGTTCACTTATTGCGGCCATGAATCTATCTTCTGAATCTTCCCACTTCAATACATACATAATCTTACTGAAAATATTAATTAAATCCTCATCATATTGCAATTGCCCCATTACATCCCAAACGATTTGTGCATCTGCACTTAGATACTCATAGTATCTATCATAAAAAAAATCATTCAAATCTTTATTTTCTGACGACAAAAAATGTTCAACAACCTCATCAAAATCACCAATCTGCTCAAGAATAAACAGAAATTGCCAAATTCTAATCGGTCGCCCAAAAGTTATCTTACGCAAGATTTCATTGTTATCACTATTGTTTATATACTTTTCACTATTTTTAAAATTTTGATTAGGATATTTTTCAATAAGAGCTTTTTGTATGAATTCAATTGTTTGTTTTCCTGTTAATTCGTTGCAATCAATGTTAGAAGTGCCAATACCAACAGTTGCTCTTGTTGTTATTATAACTTTATGATATAAAGGATTGAGTTTCCTAACGAAATCGTCTATTTTTACTCTATCGTCATTTGAAAAAGTCTCAAAATCGTCAATTACAAGCAAAATTTTGCCATTAGTATGATTTTTGATTATTTCTAAATCACATTCAGCGTTTTCATCCCCAAGTAGAATCTTGTTTATATTCAATATGAGACTTTCGAAAGAACCAATTCTTTCAGATTCAAGAATGCTTTCTTTTTTATTGGTATAAACGTTAAAAAATCTATCTTTGGCAGAAAGGAAAATTATATAATTAAAGTAACGTTTTTTCTTGGTAAGGAAATCCATGCAATAACTTTGAATAGTAGCTGTTTTACCAACTCCACCATGCCCCCACAAGTTTGCACATACGGCATACGTTGATTCCTCACCAATTAAAAAGTCTTCAATTTTTTTCTTATTTTCACCTATTGGTATATAAATGTGGCCATCCTTAAAATAATTAGGTGTAAAATCATTGATGATAGTGCCATTTATATCGCTAACCTTGCCAGTTCCAGCTTTTAAATTATGAACCATAAGTTGGTTTGCAAAAAATGGCCATTCAATAATTTTAACACCGTCTTTGTTGATTCTATTGTATTCTACTTCTCCTCTCCTTTTTTCACAAACATTTTTGTATACATAATATTCCGATTCATCTATGATGTGTATGAATGGCGATAGTTTAAAATAAATAGGAGTCAATCCTTGCACCTTAAAACCGTAAATCGAGTTAATTGAAAATTTTTCAACTTTTTCAGGGCAGCTCCAATTTTCATCAAAACCCTCAGGTGTGAACTTAGTACCGAAATAGGTTTGACTCTTAGAGTCGTACTTTTCAACTAAGACCAAATATATGTTGTCATTAAACAAAAAATTATTAGATGATTTTATTAGGAGATAATTGTCATTTAATTCTTGCAAATATTCTTTTGTTCCTTCTAAATAAAGATAACCGTGCCCATGTTTTTCATTTCTTACATCTCTATATTTTTCAAATAATTGCCTCAAGTTCTTGTCTGTGAAAAAATCACGATTAACATCTAAATCATCCAAAAGGTAAATTAGTTGTCCGACTGTTGGTCTAATGACATCTCGTGAAGCTTTCTTTTTCTTATTATCGTCCAACAATTCAAAATTTTTGTTCCAGAGATACCCTAATAATAGGTATAATAAGTATTCTATTCTTGACCGATAAAATTCTTTTGTTTCAACCTGTTCGTTCCTTGATTCAAACCGTTGAATATTTTTTTCAATTTTAGCTAAAATGAAGTCCATTTTTTAATTTTTACTGGTTTTTGATTAAATTCCTTTCCTCTCACGCCACCCGATAAATCTCCCCCTCCAACTCCCGCACCGCCGCCAAAAACCGCTCCTTCCCGCCAAACTCCCGCAGTATTTCGATGGGGGAGCCAAACTGGGTCAAGGGGCGCACTTTCAGCACGTCGAGGGATTCGAGGTTTTCGATGCCTTCGTCAGCGTATTTGTCAAGCAGTGCTTCGAGCACCCGGCGGGCTTGTTCGCCATATTTGGTGAAGTAGTCCCGCTTTTTCACGTTCAACGCCCTTTCCCGGCGTGTAAGGGGTGGCTGGTCGTAAGCCACGTGGCAAATTAAATCAAATAAATCCACTTCTGTATCCACGGCACTTCGCAAAATTTCAACGGGGATGCCCTGTTCTGCCAGTTCTTCCAAAAGGGCTTGTTTGCGCTCGGCGCTGTTCCATCTGCTGAGGAAGGCATCGAGCGAGGCGTACTGCCCGGTCAGCAGTTGGCGGGCATGGTCTTTCAGGCTGGTAGTGATGGGCTTGCCGTCGTTGTCGAAGTGCAGTTCCCGGCTTACGAGCACGGTGACGTCCACACCATTTACATATACTTTTTGGGCGTAGCCCGTTGTGGTGGGCGGTTCGCCGAAGAAGTCTTTGGTTTTGGGCGGCAGTATTTCGAGGGCCGTTCCGGTCTCCTCGTCTATCACGGGTATATCCGCCAGGGCTTCCTGTTCCTCTTCTATAATAGTGGACAGGTCTTCGTCCTCGTGGTACATCCTTGCGGGCACAATCGGGTCGCCATCAAAGGCGGGGTCGGCGAAGAGGTCGGTCACGTTTCGGAAGTCGAGGATGGTGAAGTACATTTTGCCATACTCCTCGTTGATGCGGGTGCCCCTGCCGATGATTTGCTTGAACTTGGTCATGCTGGCGATATTGGCATCCAGCACGATGACCTGGCAGGTCTGGGCATCCACCCCGGTCGTCATCAGCTCGCTGGTGGTTGCGATGACGGGGTAGCGCTCCTCCGGGTTGGTGAAGTTTTCGAGTTCCCGCTTGCCCTCGTCATTGTCGCCCGTGATTTGCATCACGTATTTGTAGTTGAGGGCCACGAGGTCGGCATTCCAGCGGGTGAGGGCGCTGCGCATCCGCTCGGCGTGGTCAATGTCCTGGCAGAAGACGATGGTCTTGGCGTAGCGGTCGAGGCCCTTTAGGAACTCTGTCAGTTTCTGCGCCACCACGTCCGTGCGCTCTTCGATGACGAGGTTGCGGTCGAAGTCACGGGTATTGTAGATGCGGTCTTCGACGGGGTTGCCGTCCTTGTCGGTCTTGTCCTTTTCGGGTCGCCAGCCTTCGAGGTCCACGCTCAGGCCGATGCGTACGGTGCGGTACGGGGCGAGGAAGCCGTCGTTGATGCCCTGCCGCAGGGAGTAGGTATAGACGGGTTCGCCGAAATAGTCGTAGTTGCTGGCCTCGTGGGTTTCCTTGGGGGTGGCGGTGAGGCCGAGTTGGGTGGCGCCGGAGAAGTAGTCGAGGATGGTGCGCCATGCACTGTCGGCGGTGGCGCTGCCCCGGTGGCACTCGTCTATGACGATGAGGTCGAAGAACTCCGCAGAGAACTCTTGGAATAGGGAACTGGGGGTGAAGTTAGGCGGTAACTCGAAGTTACCGCCTAACTTGCCTGCATCCACAGTTAGGCCCTGGTAGAGGGCGAGATAGATTTCGTAGCTTTTGTCCACTTGGCCGTTTTTCACGACGGTCATTACGTCGCTGAAATGCTTGAAATCACCCCGGCGGGTCTGGCTGATGAGGGCGTTGCGGTCGGCCAAGAAGAGGATGCGCTTTTTGACGCCGGATTTCCAGAGCCGCCAGACGATTTGGAAGGCGGTGTAGGTCTTGCCCGTGCCCGTGGCCATGACGAGCATGAGCCGCTGCTGCCCCTTGGCGATGGCCTCCACCGTCCGGTTGATGGCGATTTGCTGGTAGTAGCGGGGCAGGCGACCGCTGCCGTCGGTGTAGTAGTCCTGTGCGGCGATGCGTTCTTCTTCGGTGGTGGCGATGCCTTTGTAGGACTTGTACCGCTCCCAGAGGTCGGCGGGGCTGGGGAATTGGTCGAGGGGGAGTTCTTGTTCGATGGGGTTGCCGGGGGCTAGACTTTCCAGGTTTTTGAAACTTGGTAAGTCTTGGGAAGTGCCGGGGGCTAGACTTTCCAGGTTTTTGAAACCTGGTAAGTCTTGGGAGGTGCCGGGGGCTAGACTTTCCAGGTTTTTAAAACCTGGTAAGTCTTGGGACGTGCCCACGCTCCGGTCATGGAACAAAAACCCATCCCCGTTGCTGCTGAACACACAGGGGATATCCAGAATCCTTGCATATTCCAGTGCCTGCTGGATGCCTGCCCGCACGGAGTGGTTGTTGTCCTTCGCCTCGATGATGGCGATGGGGATATTCGGCTTGTAGTAGAGGATATAGTCGCCCCGCTTGCCCTTGCCCCGTGCGGCGAGTTTGCCCCGCACATAGATTTTGCCGTCGGTAAAGGAGACTTCTTCGAGGAGCTGGGTGTGCTTGTTCCAGCCAGCGGCTTCGAGGGCGGGGGTGATGTACTTGGTGCAGATGTCCCGCTCGGAGAGTAGTTTTTTGTTCAGGGACATGGCGGGCGTGGGGTTTTCGGAGACATGGCAAGACCTTCCAAGTTTTCAAAACTTGGAAGGTCTGGTGCTGAGATGAATGGGAGGTTAGCGGGTCGCATGTCTTGGTTGATGGTTGCGGGCGTGAAGTTATGCGTTTTTTCCAAATAAGAAAAGCCAGATGCAGGTTTTCTGGCCTGCTTGGCTGTATTTTGCCCGTGAAAAATACAACCTTATGCGATTGCCCGGCCACTTTGCTCTTTGTACCAAACCCATATCCATGCGATTCTTATTTTTCCTATTGCCCAGCGTCGTGTTTGCCCAAGCCAGTTGGCAGGAGCATACCAATATCGAGGGGCGTTTCCGCATCCAGTTGCCCGGCAGCTTCACCGAGAAGGTGGATTCCGTGGAGACGGAGGTGGGCCATTTGGTCTATCACACGTTTTTCCTGCAAACGGACGAGCAGGCCGCCGACAACCTGTTCTACATGGTGAGCTATTGCGATTACCCCGCCAGCGTGGTCTTCGCCGATTCGGTCGGGCTGGCCGAGGAGCTGTTCCAGACCACCATCGAGTCGGCGGCGGAGGCGATGAAGGGCAGCGTGGCCTATTCCTCCGATATTCAGTTGGACAAATACCCTGGCAAGCAGTGGCGGATTGATTATTTGGATGGCAAGGCCGTCATCAAGAACCGGGCTTACCTGGTGGGGAACCGCTTTTATTCCTTGCAGACCATTGCGTTCAAGGAAAAAAGCCTGAACAGCGACGGGACGAAGTTTTTTGATTCGTTTCGGTTGCTTTGAGGAGTTACGAGTTACGAGTTTCGAGTTTCGAGTTGGGCACAGCATTGGGCATGGGCCTGTAGTTTTTAAAGCAAAAAGCGGTGTGGCTACAATCGAGCCACACCGCTTTTTTTATCCTACAACCAAATAGTGCGAGAACGCAAATAACCCGATTTCGGGTTTCAACAAAGCCCTGTTTGCAATGACTGTGCACCAACTCGCAACTCGCAACTCATAGCTCGCAGCTCGCAGCTCGCAGCTCCCTACTTCGCCGAAGTAAACGACGCCCCGATATACTCCCGGTTCAGCCTCGCAATATTCTCCACAGAAATGCCTTTTGGGCATTCCGCTTCGCAGGCGGTCACGTTGGAGCACATGCCGAAGCCCTCTTCGTCCATCTGGTGAACCATGTTCATGGCACGGCGCTTGGACTCAGGTTGGCCTTGCGGCAACAAGGCGAGGTGCGACACCTTGGCACTCACGAAGAGCATGGCAGAGGCATTCGGGCAGGCGGCCACGCAGGCCCCACAGCCGATGCAGGCCGCAGCGTCGAAGGACATGGCGGCTACCTCCTTGCCGATCAGGATGTCGTTGCCATCGGGCGCAGCGCCCGTGTCCACGCTGATATAGCCGCCCGCTTGGATGATGCGGTCGAAGGAGGAACGGTCAACGACCAAATCCTTGATGACGGGGAACGCCTTGGCCCGGTACGGCTCAATCACGATGGTCTCCCCTTCGTGGAAATGGCGCATGTGCAACTGGCAGGTCGTCGTGCCCGATTGCGGCCCGTGCGGCTGGCCATTGATGACGAGGCTGCAAGTACCGCAGATGCCCTCCCGGCAGTCGTGCTCAAAAGCCACGGGTTCTTGCTGCTTGGAGGTCAGGCCCTCGTTCAGCACGTCGAGCATCTCCAAAAAGGACATGTGCTCGTTGGCGTCAACTTGGTATGTTTCGAAGCGGCCCGCTTGTTTTGCGTTCTTTTGCCGCCAGATTTTTAAGTTTAGTTTCATTTTACTTTGGTTGATAAGGGTTGATGAGGGTTGATAAGGGTTGATGGGGGCCAGCATAAACCCTCATCAACCCTTATCAACCCTTATCAACCGTTACTTATAGCTCCTCGACGCTACCTTGATATTTTCATAAATCAGCGGCTCCTTGTGCAGTTCAGGCTCCTGCGAGGTGTCCTGCCATCCCCAAGCGGCCACGTACATGAAGTGCTCGTCGTCCCGCAGGGCCTCGCCATCTTCCTGGAACTCCTCCCGGAAGTGGCCGCCACAGCTTTCGCTGCGCTTGAGGGCATCGAGGCACATCAGTTCGCCCAGTTCGATGAAGTCGGCGACACGGGTGGCCTTTTCCAACTCTGGGTTGAACTCGTCGGCGCTGCCCGGCACGTAGAGGTCGGCGTAGAACTCGGCCTTCAAGTCCTGGATCATGCGGCGGGCCTTGGCCAAGCCTTCGGCGGTGCGGGCCATGCCGCAATATTCCCACATGATTTTGCCCAGGCGGCGGTGGAAGCTCTCGGCGGACTGCTTGCCATTGGTGGTCATGAAACCGTGCAGGCGGTCACGCACCGCTTTTTCCGCTTCCGCAAACTCCGGCAAATCGGTGCTGAACTTTGGCGTCCGGATTTCCTTGGATAGGAAGGTGCCAATGGTGTAGGGCAGCACGAAATAGCCATCCGCCAAGCCCTGCATCAATGCGGAGGCACCGAGGCGGTTGGCACCGTGGTCGCTGAAATTGCATTCGCCGGTGGCAAACAGGCCGGGGATGTTCGTCTCCAGGTTATAGTCCACCCAAAGCCCGCCCATCGTATAGTGGACGGCGGGGTAGATCTTCATCGGGTTGCGGTAAGGGTCTTCCCCGGTGATTTTCTCGTACATCTCGAAGAGGTTGCCGTATTTCTCTTCTACGACCGCCTTGCCCAAGTCCCAGATTTGCTGGGCGCTGGGGTTTTCGAGGTTCATGGTGTTCGCCTTCGACTTGCCGTATTTCTGGATGGCGTCGGCAAAGTCGAGGTAAACGCCCAAGCCCGTTGGCACGATGCCGAGTCCTTCGTCGCAAACGACCTTGGCGGCACGGCTGGCGATGTCACGGGGCACGAGGTTGCCGAAGGCAGGGTAGCGCTCCTCCAAATAGTAGTAGCGGTCAGCTTCCGGGATGTCGGCCCCTTTCTTGCGGCCTTGGCGGATGGCCTCGGCGTCTTCTTTTTTGCGGGGTGCCCATACCCGGCCATCGTTGCGGAGGCTCTCGGACATGAGGGTGAGCTTGCTCTGGTAGTCGCCGTACTGCGGGATGCAGGTCGGGTGTATCTGTGTGTAGCAAGGGTTGGCCATCAACGCACCACGGCGCACGGCCCGCCAGGCGGCGGTCACGTTGCACATCATGGCGTTGGTGGAGAGGTAGAAAACGTTGCCGTAACCACCCGTGCCCAGCACCACGGCATGGGCCGCATGGCGCTCTATCTTGCCCGTGACGAGGTTGCGGGTGATGATGCCCCTTGCCTTGCCTTCCACCAGCACGACGTCGAGCATCTCGTGGCGGTTGAACATTTGCACCCTGCCCAACGAAATCTGGCGGCTGAGGGACTGGTAGGCCCCGATGAGGAGCTGTTGCCCTGTTTGGCCACGAGCATAGAAGGTGCGCTGCACCTGCGTGCCACCGAAGGAGCGGTTGTCGAGGGTGCCGCCGTACTCCCGTGCGAAGGGCACGCCCTGTGCAACGCACTGGTCAATGATGTCCACGCTGACCTCAGCGAGGCGGTGGACGTTGGCTTCCCGTGCCCGGTAGTCGCCGCCTTTGATGGTATCGTAAAACAGGCGATAGACGCTGTCGCCATCGTTCTTGTAGTTCTTGGCGGCGTTGATGCCCCCTTGCGCAGCGATGGAGTGCGCACGGCGGGGGCTATCGTGGAAGGTGAAGCATTTCACGTTGTAGCCCAACTCGCCAAGGGAGGCTGCCGCAGAGGCCCCGGCCAAGCCAGAACCCACCACGATGACGTCGAGGCGGCGCTTGTTGTCGGGCGAAACGAGCGGCATGCTGCTCTTGTATTTCGTCCATTTTTCGGCGATGTCGCCGGGAGGTATTTTACCGTTGAGTTCCATTTTTTTAAGTAAAAAGGAAAAAGGATAAAGTATAAAGGTTAGCGGGGAAAAATGTCAATAGATTCAGGCATGGCGCAGGTAAAACACTATGGGTATTACTGCGAAGCCAAGCGGCACCAGCACGGAGTACGCCTTGCCCAGGAACTGGATGATGGGCGTGTATTTCGGATGGTTCCAGCCGATGGTCTGGAAGGCGGACTGAAAGCCATGCCAGAGGTGCAGGGCAATGACGATCATGCAAACCACGTAGAACAATACGAAGCCAAGGTTGGAGAAGGTGGCGGATACCAAGGTGTAGAGGTCTTTCACCTGCTCGCCTTCAATGGTCACTATTTGCACATCGGCAGCACCCGTTTTCATCTTGAACCAAAACTGTGCAAGGTGTAGGATGATGAAAACGAGCATGATGATGCCGAAGAACCACATGTACTTGGCCAAGGCGGGGTTGGTCTGTGTGGCACGGGTCTTCTCGACGGCATAACCTTGGCTGCCCCTCGCTGCACAGTTCTTCAACCAAAGGGCGGTGCCCACGATGGTATGCAAAACGATGAAAGCAAAATTTCCAATGGAAATGAATTGAATCAGGGGATTGTGCCCCATGAAGGCAGCGTAGGTGTTGAATGCCACCCCGTTGTCATCGTTCAACAATTGGAGGTTTCCAATCAGGTGGATGACCAGGAAGAGGATTAGGAACAGCCCCGATAAGGCCATCAAAAGTTTCCTGCCAATGGAAGAGGTAAAAAATCCGATAAACCAGTTGCTCATCTGTAACGGCTATTAGTTGATTGTCTTGTGCCTTAGCCCTTCAAGGGCGCTTCAAAAGCGGGGCAAATGTATTCCAATAAATGGTTTTCACCAAAAAGGGTTGGGGAGGGATTGGGAGGGTGGGCTTATTTAGAATGGTTTAAAATTACGCCTGATGATAAATCCTAGTTTATTGTTATTCGACCGACTGATGGAGCTTTGGCGAGGCTTGAGGCGATGCCTACAAATGGCCGTTACCAGTGTGCAAGTTTGTTGGGCTTGAAAGGCCATTTGCAGGTGTCACTTCAAGCCCTGTGGCATTAGTCACCGACCAATACTATTCGCATTACCGTTCTTTGCAACTGGCTGATTTCCAGCCAATAAACCCCGTTTGGCAAATGGCCTATGGGCAGTTCGGCCTGGTTGGTTCCTTGTGCCCAACGCCTTTCCATGCTTTTTTGCCCGCTGGCGTTGTAGAGTTTAGCGGCAGTAAATGGCTGGGTTGTTTTGATGAACAATTCGGTGGAGGCAGGATTTGGGAAAACCTGCAAAGCGGCAGGGGATGCTGGTTCAAATCCAGCATTGGCACAGGTCGTTTCGATGATATAAATGCCCGTGTCACAAGTGATCTGGGTGGCATGTGCGCACAGCACAATCAACGTGTCAGTGCCCATGTAGTTTGGGGCAGCGTGGTAAATGAGGGAGTCGGCGGCAGTGCTTCCCTGAACAATCCCAGCGACCCCATTTGCTGGTGCCTGGATGATTTGGGCTTCGTTCCAAGTTGGGTAGCCAACAGCCCCAAGCCGCAAGGTCTCGCCACAAACGACCGTATGGTTTTCCGTGAAACTGCCTGCACTGGCAACAAATGGTATGGAACCAAAGAGGAAAAGGAGTGCTAAATGCTTTTTCATGACGCAACGTTTTCCAAGAAAGACAGGTGGAAAGCTGCAATGCGTGAGCTAGGAACAAACTTCTTTCTTCATTGTCGGAAATGCGGTATTTGCGTTCCTACAGGGTATCGCCAAATTTTGGGCATGGCCAAACGTACACCGAAACCCCAGTTTCGGTGTGATTGCGCCGGAACTGGGGTTCCGGCCTACGCTGGGGCCAAACGTACACCGAAACCCCAGTTTCGGTGTGATTACGCCTTAACAGGGATACTGGCCAACATAAGGCCAAACGTATAACGAAACCTCAGCTTCAATGTGATTACGCCGGAACTGGGGTTCCGGCCTACGCTGGGGCCAAACGTACACCGAAACCCCAGTTTCGGTGTGATGGCGCCGGAACAGGGATACTGGCCAACATAAGGCCAAACGTA
>JALHQW010000001.1:15165-248055 GCA_022841745.1 Saprospiraceae bacterium
AATGTGATTACGCCGGAACTGGGGTTCCGGCCTACGCTGGGGCCAAACGTACACCGAAACCCCAGTTTCGGTGTGATGGCGCCGGAACAGGGATACTGGCCAACATAAGGCCAAACGTATAACGAAACCTCAGCTTCAATGTGATTACGCCGGAACTGGGGTTCCGGCCTACGCTGGGGCCAAACGTACACCGAAACCCCAGTTTCGGTGTGATGGCGCCGGAACAGGGATACTGGCCAACATAAGGCCAAACGTACACCGAAACCCCAGTTTCAATGTGATTACGCCGGAACTGGGGTTCCGGCCTACGCTGGGGCCAAACGTACACCGAAACCCCAGTTTCGGTGTGATTACGCCGGAACAGGGATACTGGCCAACATAAGGCCAAACGTATAACGAAACCTCAGTTTCGGTGTGGTTGTGGGGAACTGGGGCAACGTAAGAGTTGGAATTTTGCATTGGCTACAAAGATTTCGTTGCGCTGCACCTGTTTCAACCACTAACCCGAATAATTGACCCAAAAACACAACGGCGGCGGCATTCTTCATGCCACCGCCGCTGTTATTTGTTGGCTCTCTTCTGAAAACCACGCATTCTTTTTGGTGAAAACGCTTCTGCCATTCAAGCTAACGAAGCAGCCCATCCAGCATCCAGCCTCACCCCTTCACATTGTACTTCACTGCCGTCTTCGTGTTGTAGAAGAAGAACGAATAGATGTCGGCTACCTCGTCAATCACCTTGGAAGTGGGCTTGCCAGCACCGTGCCCGGCGTCCGTTTCGATGCGGATGAGCACAGGGTTGTCGCCTTTGTGAGCAGCTTGCAGGGCTGCTGCGAACTTAAAGGAGTGGGCAGGCACCACCCGGTCGTCGTGGTCGGCAGTGGTGATCATGGTAGCGGGATAGGCCGTTCCAGGCTTTAGGTTATGGAGAGGGGAGTAGCCCTTAAGGTAGTTGAACATTTCGGCGCTTTCCTCGCTGCTGCCATACTCAGGTATCCAGCCCTTACCGACCGTGAACTTGTGGTAGCGCAGCATGTCCATCACGCCCACAGCGGGCAAGGCTACTTGGAA
Source organism: Saprospiraceae bacterium (assembly GCA_022841745.1). Lineage (GTDB taxonomy): Bacteria > Bacteroidota > Bacteroidia > Chitinophagales > Saprospiraceae > UBA6168. The sequence continues at coordinate 16,236 of JALHQW010000001.1, forward strand.
GAGGTCGGGGCGTTGGGTCATGCAAGCGCCCACTAGGAGGCCGCCATTGGAGCCGCCACCGATGCCGAGTTTTTCTTTCGAGGTGTATTGCTGGGCAATCAGGTATTCTGCTGCCGCAATGAAATCGTCGAACACGTTCTGCTTTTTCATCAACATACCGCCCTTGTGCCATTCCTCGCCGTACTCGCCGCCACCACGTAGGTTGGGCATGGCGAACACACCGCCGTTTTCCAATAACAAAATGCGGGAAGTGCTGAACGAGGGCGTCAAGCTGATGTTGAAGCCCCCATAGGAATAGAGGTAGCAAGGGTTGTTGCCGTCCATTTTCAGGCCTTTTTTATGCACCACAAACATGGTCACGGGTGTGCCATCCTTGCTGTTGTAGGTCACCTGCTTCTCCTCGTAATCGGCTGGGTTGAACTTTAGCTTCGTCTCCTGAAAAATGGAGGATTGGCCCGTTGCCACCTCGTATTTGAAGATGGTAGGCGGGTAAAGGAAGGAGGTGAAATTGTAGAACAGCGTCTTGTGGCTTTCCTTGCCACCGGGGGCACCAGCCGTTCCAACACCGGGCAGGGAAAGTGGCTTTTTGCCAGAGCCGTCGTAGTTCATTTCGTAGATTCGGTTCGTGGCCTTTTCCAGGTAGCTGGCATAGAGCTTGCCGCCGCCCGTGGAGCAGCCTTCAAGCAGGTTCTCTGAGGTGGGGATGATTTCCTTCCAGCCCGCTTTGTCCGGCTTCGCCAAATCCACTTCCACGAGGCGGTAGTTTGGTGCATCAATATCGGTGAGGGCAAGCGCCTTGTTGCCGATGGTGTGCACGACTGAGGTCTTGTTATCGTACCCTGCAAAAAGCGTCTTGATTGGGCCATCCGTGCTCAGGTCCTTGTGCAGTACGGCATAGCCATTGGTGCCAGGGGCCGCATAGATAAAAAGCTGCTTTTCGTCTTCGCTCACTTGTGCGTTGTGGTAATAGCTGGGGTTCTTTTCATCCTTGTAAATGAGCTTGTCGGCGCTTTGCGGCGTGCCCAATTTGTGGTAATAGACCCAGTGGTTCATGTTGTTGCCGCTGAGTTCGGTGCCCTTGGCTGGTTCGGGATAGCGGGAGTAGAAGAAACCGTCCTTGAACCATGCGCCACCGCTGAACTTGACCCATTTCAGCACGTCTGGCATTTGTTTCATCGTAGCCACTTCATAGACTTGGATCTCGCTCCAATCGGAGCCAGCATCCGAGCGGGCAATGGTCATGTACTTGTCGTCGCCAGAAACGCCGACGATGCTGATGGCCGCCGTGCCTTTCTCGGAGAGTTTGTTGGGGTCAATGAAGACCTCAGGCGCTCCGTCCAAGCCTTTCTGGCGGTACAGCACCGATTGGTTTTGCAGGCCGTCGTTTTTCGAGAAAAAATAGTATTCCCCTACTTGGTAGGGGGCACCGTATTTTGGGTAGTTGAACAACTCCTCGAAGCGGTCTCGCACGGACTTGCGGAACGGGATTTTGTCCAAATAGCCCTGCGTCACCACGTTTTGCTCCTTGACCCAAGCCTCCGTGTTGGCGGCGGTGTCGTTTTCGAGCCAGCGGTAAGGGTCGGCGACGGAGGTGCCGAAGTAGTCGTCCTTTACGTCTTCAGTAGCGGTCTTGGGGTAGGTAACAGGGATGTTCGGGTAGTCCATATTGGTGGTTGCGGATTGGTCGCCCGCTTTGTTGCAGCCGATGAGTGCTGCGGCGGACAAGGCGAAGAGCCAGGATTTTTTCATGATTTGTCTATTGTTTTGATGGATTTGCAGTACGCAAAATTGCGCCGCAAGATAGACAAAATGGAGGATGTGTAGTTGCAGGGTTGATGCTGCTCAGCTGAATTTCATGGCGGAACTGTAAACCCTATTCGACAGCATGGCAAGTACCTTGGTCAGGTTGTCGAACCCCTTTCCACGGGTCATAATGGTGAGGATATAAGGCTCGTTGCCAATGATGACCACGCCGGATTGGTGCAGCTCTTCTGGGCTGCCTATTGCACTCCATTCGCCGAACTTGTGCCAAATTTTCGTCCCTGCGGGGAAGCCTTTGGCAAAGCCTTCTTTGAAGCTGGAATTTTCCATCATTTCGCTGGCATATTGGGAGTACTCCGGGCTGTTGAAGGTGGAATTGTAGATGGCTTTGATGAACATGGAATATTCGCTGGCAGTGAGCATGTAGCTGCTGGCCCCGGCTTGCACTGGTGGTAGTCCCAATTGGTTCAATAACATGGTGGCATACCTTGCATCTGAATTTTGTTCCAAGACCGAGGTAGCTCGGTTGTCAGAGTGAGCAATCATGTGATAGATAAGGTCGTGAACGGAGTACTGCTTGCCATCTTCGATGCTCGGTGCTTTGAAATATGGTTTTGAGGGCAGTTTTGCGTCGTCTGTTTTTGCAGTTAGCTTTTTCTCCAAGGTGCCAGGAACAGCCTCTGCTGATTTCAACCATGCCAGCATCAGGGCGACTTTCATCAAGGAGGCTGGGTGATACCTGATCGTGTCGTTGATGGAAACCCACTCGCTGGTGCTTGTTTTTCTGAAATAGATGGAGGCATCTTTTAAGATTCCCTCTTTTTTGAGGCTGTCAATCAAGGAAACCAAGGCAGCCTTTGTGTTTTTTAGGTTTGGTGACTCATCTTTTGGCTCTACTGAGATGATAGGCCGTATGTTTTTGTAGGTGCTGAGGCGCTTAATTTCATAAGGAGGAGTTTGCTTTGTTGCTGATTCAATGCTTTTACCATAGTAGAAGTACGCTGAAATAGTGGTGATTAGGATGCCAATTGCGAAAGAAATTATTGCAACGTTCCGTCTTCTAAAGAATGAGCTTTGGCTTGGCTTGGATGTTCTGTTTTGCATGATGTACTGAATTTCAAGGTGTGTTATTTTTACACTCAACGGTTCCTTTTTCAAAAGCCACATCATTCATTTTGCTAATTTGATTTTTGTCATTTGCTTGACTTAGTTACAGATAGCCAATCATTTTTCTTCCTAAAAACAGGTTTTTAGAAGACAAACTTGAATAGGTGAACAAAAGCAGGGGGGTGGAACAAAGTTGAAATCAAAAACAAAAAGTTTTGAAAATGTTTTGAAATCAAAAACAAATACGTTTACTTTGCTGTCGCAATTGAGTTGATAACCAAAAAAATGTTTTAACATGGCAGCATATCACCTTTCCCAAGCGCCCCAACCAACCAGCATCGCAAAGGAACTGCTTCAGTGGTTCGGCAAATATTGGTTTCAGATGGTCATTGCCTTCTTTGTTTGGCAACTGTACACGAACCGGCAGGTGGAGTCTTCGGTCAGTTTGATGCCCCCGACGGCCATGCAAACAGGCATGAAGGCCGAAAAACTCAATGCTGCGTTCGTGGATGAGCCATCTTTCCCGAAGATTTTCAACGAAGACAGTCCTGGAAAGTCCACCAAAAAAGCTTGGAAATCCAAGGATTTCAAGAACCTAAGCTTTGTTTTCGACCCAGAAATGGCCAATCGAAAAGGCGTGGACGAGGCCATTGTCAAGGAGAAAAACACTGCTTGCCGTAAGTACGTGGAGCGTTTCGCTGCTACCGCAATGGCTGAGATGAAACAATTCGGCATACCTGCCAGCATCACCCTGGCCCAGGGCCTGCTCGAAACTGATGCAGGGGGCAGCAAGTTGGCCACCGATTCCAACAACCATTTCGGCATCAAGTGCCGCAGCAAATGCCGTCATTGCACCTGCCGCAACTATTCCGACGACGATGTCTATGACATGTTCCGGGTATTCGACTCCGCATGGGAGAGTTTCCGGGAGCACTCAAAACTGCTTCAGTTGGATCGCTATAAGCACCTTAGGAAATTGGGAACCACCGACTATGAGGGCTGGGCAAGGGGCTTGAAAAAAGCGGGCTATGCCACAGATAAGAACTACGACAAGAAGTTGATTCAAATCATTGAGGAAATGGATTTGCAGCAGTTTGATAAGTAAGGATTGAAGGATTGAGGGATTGAAGGATTGAATTTGGGCTTCCCGTAAAAAAATGTTGCGGTGCGCTGCACCTTGGGGGCCCGCTTCTGCCGGGCTACAAATATTGCGATGCGCTGCATCTTTGAATTTGGGCATCATGGATTCGAAAGTATTGAGGTGTGCTGCACCTTGGAACCCTCGCTTCCGTCGGGCAAAGAATGTTGAAGTTTGCTGCACTTCAATCCTTCAATCCTTCAATCCTTCAATCCTTCAATCCTTCAATCCTTCCTTATATCTCTTCCAAAGCCCTTAGCAAGAAGCCCCAATACTTTTGCACAGAACTTATCTGCACTTTTTCATCCGGCGAGTGGGCGCCCCGGATATTAGGCCCAAACGAAATCATCTGCATATCGGGATAATGCTGTCCGACGATGCCGCATTCGAGGCCAGCGTGGCAGGCATAGACATGAGGCTTGGATCGGAACATGTCCTCGAAAATGCCGCTCATCACCTTCACGATATGCGAGGATGGATTGGGTGCCCAGCCGGGGTATTCGTTGCCGAATTTTACCTTGGCACCAGCCAACTGCATGGTTGCTCGGATGGCATGGGCATGGTCTAATTTTTCAGAATTCACGGAACCACGGGTAAGGCATTGGATGGTAAACTGGCCATCCTTCACCAAGACCCGGCTTAGGTTGTTGCTGGTCTGTACGAGGTCTTCCACATCGGGACTCATGCGGTGGATGCCATTGGGGCAGGCATAAACCACGGCCGTGAATTTTTTCTGGAATGGTAAAGCCAATACCGTTGAAGGCATTTCGGATGCTTCGCAAACGACTGCCAAATCTGGGTCGGTGGTGGCGTATTCCGCCTTCAGTGCGGCGGTTTCGTTTTTTATAAATGTTTGAAAATCAGCTGCTTTTGCCGAAGGCACCACAGCCGTGGCGAAGCATTCACGGGGTATGGCATTGCGCAAGCTGCCCCCGTCCATGCTGGAAACCCGCAGACCAAATTGCGCAGCAGCCGAGGATAAAATTCGGTTGCACAGCTTGTTGGCATTCCCCCTGCCGAGGTGGATGTCGGTGCCGGAATGGCCACCCGTCAAGCCTTTGATTCCGATTTTATAGGCCGTCATTCCAGCTGGCACAGGCTCTTGGCGGTACTTGCCTTCACCAGTAACGTCAATGCCACCGGCGCAGCCGATGGTGAGTTCCCGGTCGTCTTCGGTGTCGAGGTTGAGCATGTATTTGGCGGAGAGGAGGCCGCCTTTCAGGCCCTTGGCGCCAGTGAGGCCCGTTTCCTCGTCTATGGTGAACAATGCCTCAATGGGAGGGTGGGGGATGGAATCGGAAGCAAGGATGGTCATAATACTGGCCACGCCGATGCCGTTGTCAGCGCCGAGGGTTGTGCCATCGGCACGCACCCAGTCGCCCTCTACGAGCATCTTGATACCCTCCTTGTCGAAGTCGAACTTGGTGTCGGCGTTCTTCTGGTGAACCATGTCGAGGTGGCTTTGAAGCAGTAGGGTCGCCTTGCCTTCCATGCCCTTGGTGGCGGGCTTGGTGATGATGACGTTGCCTACTTTGTCCACCTTTACAGGTAGGCCAAGCTTTTTACCGAAGTTTTTGATAAATTCAATGACCCGTTCTTCTTTTTTTGAAGGACGTGGCACGGCGTTCAGGTCGGCGAAGTAGTTCCAAAGTTCTCGGGGTTCGAGGTTGCGGATGGCTTGTGACATGGTATGATTTACGATTTACGAATGACGATTGATGATTGGGTGCGAAGATAAAAGGGTTTCCTAAAAAGCTTCTGCCAAGAAGAAGTATAATCCTCGCTGCCGTTTACCTGGCCCATCTGAATCCTTCTGCAATCCGAAGGCATAATCCACCCGGATGTTCACCCTTGAGTTTTGATTGAACAAGATGCGGAGGCCACCCCCAGCGGCGAGATTGAAGCGGTCGAAGGCGAATTCGTCGGCGCTATGGAATGCCTGGGCACCACTGATGAAAGCGACCAGACCGAGGCGTTTCCAAACCTGCCATAGCTTGGAGTCCGAGCCTTCTGCCCAAAATGGCAATCGGTACTCTGCCTCGAATCCCGCCAAATCGAAGTCTTGGTAGGTTCCCCTGAAATAGCCTCGAATGAACTTATGGCCATTGGTGCGGGACAGCGCACGGAAGGGGATGTCTCCATCGCTGGTTTGGATGCTCAAAAAGCCCCGCAGCGCCAGCGTTTGGTTGGATAACGTGTTGACATAGTGCCGGGCATCGAGCATGAAACGGGCGTAGTTGTAATCGGCCCCGAACCATTTATGGTAGTGCAGTGCATTGAATTCCACGAGGCTGCCATGCAAGGGATTGGCCACAAAATCACGGGTATCGTAGAGTAATTGGATGCCTGCCCCTGAGCGCCAACCTGTTACGGGCAATTCAGTCCAGCGAGTTGAATCGGCGTTCAAAAAATGATAAGCATCTGGAACCGGCTCGTAGTTGAACATGCTTTCCATGTCGTATTGGAGGCCGAGGTAAAGCCCCTTGCCTATTTTGCGCAGCACTACTGGCGAAAACTTGATGCGGTCTGCCTTGAACAGTAGGTAGTTTAGGGTGTCTTTTGTGTCGTCGGTTTGAGAGGCAATTAGCATTCCCGCATCATTGCCGATGCCGTAGTTGCGGTCGGTGTAGTGGTTGTAGATGGCCTCGCCCCGTGTGCGCCAGCGGTTTTCCGAGGTAAAGAACTCCCAACGACCCTCGACAAGCAGTTGCTTTGCAGTGGTATAAACCGTGAAGAATTCCAATTGAGAAAGCGGGGTTGCAGGGTCGCCTTTTCTAAAGTCAAAATACTTGATGCCAATGACACCTAGCGTCAGTTTTGTTTCTGGGGAGTAACTGATGGCTGGGAAGACATCGAGTTTTCGGGGCTTTTTTTGCTGCCCAAGGCTGTCCTGTGAGAATGCGGCGAACGAAGCCAAGATTGCAGCGAGCAAGCAAAGGTTCCGATGGTGTGTTAAAGATTTCATGAAGGAGAGTTTTGGGGTAAGGTAAGCTGGTTATTTGAGATGGTCAATGAATTTAGTCATTAGCCTGGCATTTCAAAACTCGTTTACCTTGCATCATCGCAAAGTGGATGGAATACGGATTGGGCGGATTGGGCGGGTTTGGACGGATAAAATCCGTGATAATCCGTCCAATCCGTGTGCCATCCTCCTCGCGGCGAACAATAACTATCCCAACCAACCTTACTATAATTTTACGCACCCTTTAAAACAAAATTCGGTTTGCTGCGATTAAAATCAGGTAGCGTGTGCAAATTCGCCGCTTAAAAGCATCTACCGACAAAAATTCAGAAAATGACCAAAGGCAAATTGTTCAAAAGGATATTCATCGGAGTAGGCGTGTTCTTGCTGCTATTCATTGCAGCGCTCATTGCTATCCCGTTCTTTTTCAAGGACGAAATATTGGAAGAAGTAAAAAAGACCGCCAACGAGCAGCTCAATGCCAAGGTGGATTTTTCAGGTGTGGACATCTCACTCCTGCGCAGCTTCCCAAGTGTCAGCATTGGGCTGAACGACTATTCCATCACAGGCATCGAACCATTTGAAGGGGTGAAACTGGCGGCTGGCGAATCGGCCCGAATTACTGTTGACTTCTGGTCGGCCTGGAACTTCGGGAAGGTGCCACTCAATATCCAATCCGTGACATTGGACAAACCCGAAATCAACGTTATCGTACTCTCTGACGGGCGAGCCAATTACGATATTGCGAAACCGAGCACGGACACGACCACAACAGAGATGAAGTTTGAAATTCAGCTTCAGGAATACGCCATCAACGGAGGGAACATTATTTATGACGACCGACAAGGTGGCACCTACGTTAAGTTGACAGGCCTCGACCACAGTGGCGAGGGCGATTTCACCCAGGATATTTTCGACTTGGACACAAAGACCGAAATCGCTGAAATGACCGCTGAATCCGGCGGCATCGGCTACCTGAAAAAGGCAAAGGTGAAGCTCGACGCTGGCTTCAATATTGACATGCCAAACTCAAAATACACCCTGCGGGAAAACGACCTACGTATCAACGACCTGCAAATAAAGGCCGATGGCTGGGTGGCTATGCCTACGGAAGACATTGACATGGACTTGAAATTCAGCGCTCCGCAAAGCGAGTTCAAGTCGTTGCTGTCCATGATTCCCAACGCTTACACGGCTGGCTACGACAATGTGAAGGCTGACGGCACCTTCAAGCTTGACGGCACGGTGAAGGGCAAACTGACGGAGACCGCTTATCCGGCCTTCAACATCCTCCTTGATATTGCCGGAGGCAACGTGAAATACCCCGATTTGCCGCTCGGCATCTCTGGTATCAATACCAATATCAAGGTGAACAGCCCCGGTAGTGACCTCGACCAGATGTTGGTGGACATTGCGAAGTTTAGCTTGAAAATCGGAAGCAACCCGCTGGAAGGTTATTTCAAGTTGCGCACCCCCATGAGCGACCCCGATGTGGACACCAAAATCAAGGGCGTGCTGAACCTCGAAGAACTGAGCAAGGCGTTCCCAATGGAAGGCGTAAAATCACTGAGCGGCATCATCAACTCGGACGTGGCGGTGAAAACCAGTATGAGCACCATTGACAAGGGCGACTATGCCAACGTGGACATGAGCGGCACGGCTTCCATCAAAAACATGAACTACGCCGCCGACGGCATGCCCGCCATCAATATCGGTGCCATGCAAATGGACTTCACGCCACAGCATGTGAACGTACCGAGTTTCAGCATGAAAATGGGCAAGAGCGACCTCAGCGGCAGTGGCAAGATTGACAATATCCTCGCCTATTTCTCACCTGACAAGACCATGAAGGGCAGTTTTACTTTGCGCAGCAATTACTTTAATGCCAACGAGTGGATGACGGAAGAAGAAGCTCTTGCCACGACCGCTCCGGCCCCTTCACCGGCGGCGAGTGAGAAGGTTTTCAACCGATTTGATTTTACCTTGGATGCTTCAGTAGGGAAGGTGGACTACGATGTTTACAAGATAGAAGACATGGTTGCCAAAGGCAATTTTACACCGAATGCCTTGACGGTCAGCCAGTTGAGCGGAAAGTTGGGCCAGAGCGACTTCAACGCCAGCGGCACGATGACCAATATATGGAATTACCTCTTCGAAAACGAGACCTTGGGCGGTAACCTCTCCATTCGCTCCAGCTATATGAACCTCAACCAGTTCATGACCGAAGAGGGTGCTGCGCAAACGGCCACTCCGCCCGCTGAGGCTGCTGAACCCATTCTAGTGCCTGACAATATTGACATGAAAGTGTCGGCTGATATCGCCACGGTTATTTACGACGACATGGAATTGAAGAACATGAAGGGTACCCTCTCCGTGAAAAACGAGGAGGTGCGTTTCGATAACCTAACCGCCAATTCACTTGGCGGTTCGATGAACATTGCCGGGGGCTACAATACCAAAAATCACGAAAAGCCCAAGTTCGATTTCTTGATGAAGCTCAAGAATATTGATTTCCAGCAGGCTTTTGCCAAATTCAATACTTTCCAAATCCTGGCACCGATCGGCAAATACCTACAAGGCAATTTCAATACCGACCTGACCATGAGCAGTGATTTGAAAAAAGACCTGATGCCGGATATTGCTACCATCACCGCCAAGGGTCTGCTGGAAACGCTGAATGGTAAAATCACGCTCGCAAAGCCCCTTCAAGAAGTGGGCAATAAACTAAATGTGGACGCTTTCAAAAAGCTTGACCTTAAGAACTCCAAGAACTGGTTCAAGGTGGAAAACGGTGCTGTACTTATTGACCCGTTTTCACATGTCGTGGACGGCATCAAAATGGATTTCAGTGGATCCCATAAGATCGTGGGCGATATGGATTACAAGATTCTGGCGAAAATTCCACGCTCAAAAATCGGCAAGAACGCCATCGGTGCCGCTGCCAATACAGGCGTTGATTTCCTTGCTGGCGAAGCTTCCAAGCTGGGCCTGAACGTAAACGCTGGTGAGTTTTACAATGTGCAAATCAACCTTGGCGGTACGATGGATAACCCAAAGGTTAGCTTCAAAGTATTGGGAACAGAAGGCGTTGCAGAAACGGTGAAAGACGCCGTGGTGAGCAAGGTCAAGGAAGAAGCCCAAAAGGAATTGGACAAAGCAAAGGCTGAAGCTGAGGCCCGATTAGAAGCCGAGAAAAAGAAACTAGAAGAAGCCGCCAAGAAAGAGGCAGACCGATTAGCTGCAGAGGCCAAGCGAAAACTTGAAGAAGAGGCAAAGAAGAAGTTGGATGAAAAGACTCGTAAAGCTGCAGAGGAGGCTGCCAAAAAAGCTGAGGAAAAGTTAGGCAAAGAGGCTAAAGACAAAGCCAAGGAGGCTTTGGATAAACTTAAGAACCCTATTAAGAAGGATAAAAAAGGTGGGGGAGGGTAGAGAGTTACCGCTTTACCTAAGACAAACCCCGTCAGTGCATTGATTGCTGACGGGGTTTGTTGTTTTGATAGAATGATTGGAATCTTTTAAACGAAATTTCAAATTGCTTTAGTTTTGCCCGCTGAATTGGAGGCGTTGCAGGCAACCCCCAATCCGAAATCCGCAATCCAAAATCCGCATTCTTATGAGGGCTTATATTTTTCCCGGCCAGGGTTCGCAGTTTGAAGGCATGGGCAAGGACATGTACGAGAACAATGGCTACGCCAAGGAGCTATTCGAGCAGGCCAATGATATACTGGGTTATCGCATCACGGATGTGATGTTCGAGGGTGATGCAGAAGCGTTAAAGCTCACCAAAATCACGCAGCCCGCTGTATTTCTTCACTCCATTGTAAAAGCAAAAATTGCTGGTGCTGATTTTCAACCCGGGGCTGTTGCTGGGCATTCGTTGGGTGAGTTCTCGGCGTTGGTGGCGGCTGGCGGCTTGACTTTCGAGGATGGCTTGCGATTGGTACAGCAGCGGGCGATGGCCATGCAGCGGGCTTGCGAAATGACAGAGGGCACCATGGCTGCCGTACTAGGCCTATCCGATGAGCAGGTGGAAGAGATTTGCGCCAGTATTGAAGATGTCGTCGTTCCCGCCAACTACAATTGTCCCGGTCAATTGGTGATTTCTGGCTCAGTGCCTGGCATTGAAGCGGCTGTGGCTAAGTGTACCGAGGCTGGAGCCAGCAAGGCCATTGTGTTACAAGTGGGAGGGGCGTTCCACTCGCCATTGATGCAGCCTGCAAAGGAGGAACTGACAGCGGCATTGGAAGCGACTAATTTCACAAAACCGGTTTGCCCTATTTACCAGAATGTGAATGCTCTGCCAGAGACTGACCCTGATAAAATACGCCAAAACCTCGTTGACCAATTGACGGCACCAGTGCGGTGGACACAGACCATGCAAAACATGATTGCAGATGGCGTAACGGAGTTCATTGAGGTGGGTGGAACTGGCAAGGTGCTTCGTGGTTTTGTGGCAAGGGTTGATAGACGATTCCCGACTGCTGCATTATAACCAAATTTGATGAAAATCCTTGCTGGTGATGAAAATCATCTATTTGTTTTGCCAAAATGGAAATTCAAAGCATGGACTAAACAACCAAAGGCCGGGGGTTCAATTTTATGTGTTTTTTTCATCCATCGTAGGCCATAATCTGTTCTTTACTGGCCGACTACTTTTTTTATTTGTATTTTTTCAAATCTTGCTGCAATTTGGCGCTTGAATTATTGAAGATATTGGCGATTATGGATATTAAACCATTGTCATTTTTACTTGTTTTGACAATGTTTTTCCGATTTTCAAAAATCCAGCAACGTTAAAAATGGCAGGAACCATCATCAATACCGGGAGCATACTTTTGGCTGAGCCATTTATGCTCGACCCAAATTTCAAGCGGACGGCAGTATTGCTTTGCGAGCACTCCGAAGAGGGCAGTATTGGGTTCATCCTGAACAAGAAGCTGGACATGCGGGTGGACGATTTAGTGAACGGATTCCCTGAATTTGATTCAAAAGTGTTCTTTGGAGGCCCAGTTCAGACGGACACTATCCACTATATCCACAATGTTGGCGACCTATTGGAAGAGAGTCGGAAAATAGCCGATGGCGTGTGGTGGGGCGGTAGTTTTGAACAGTTGAAGTTTTTGATTTCTTCTGAACTTATAACACCAGACAATATCCGATTTTTTGTGGGCTATTCTGGTTGGTCGGAAAACCAATTGGTGGAGGAGATGGAAACAGGTTCGTGGGTCACTGCGAACATGCACCCAAATTACGTTTTCAAGTCAAAGCCAGATTCGCTTTGGTCCCAAATCATGTCCAACAAAGGTGACCACTATGCCGTGATTGCAAGCATGCCAGACGCTGTGACCTATAATTGATTGCATGACCAGCATTGCTTTTTGAGCCAGATCTTTTTTTCAAGTTTTACCCAACCTCTCGCCTAATGTCAGCTGTCTGTCGGACTGTTAAGGAATTGGATTTTTGCAGTTGGATTTGCACAGATGCGTTACGGGTGATACCTTGTCATAAATTTTTCACCTAAATCATATTTACCTTATGAAAGAAAATACGCTAACCGTGCTGTTCCTATTCGTATTGGCAGTTGCACCTTTTTCGGCCTTTGCCCAGACTGCCAGCATTGACATCGTGACCATGAAAGATGGGCGAGTATTGAAGGGCCAACTCCAGCAATACAAGCCGGGCCAGACTTTGCTGCTCCAAACTGAGGACGGCCAAAAGCTGGAAATTATGGATATCGATGTCTCAAAAATCCAACAGGGCGTTGAACTGGGCACACAAGAAGCAAATCGCAAAACGAACGAGCTTCCAACGGCGAGGACACGTGGACTCTACGCCAATTCGATGCTCTCCTTTGCCGTCGGCAACAGTGACGACGAGGGCGTTTCTTTGGGCGCAGGTTTCTCTCAAGTCTTTGGAAAGCAGCTTGGAGACGTGCTTGGCTTGGGCATTGGGGTTGGAATAGACAATTATTCCAGAAGAGGAGAAACCGTTTATCCGCTTTTTGGGGAACTTAGGGCCATGTTCCCTTCAAAAAAAGAATCAGGTGGTTTTTATGCATTGACTGGCGGCGGTTTTTCACTCGGGTTCCCCCGCAAATCGCTTGATATAAGCAAAGCAGAAGGTGGCCCAATGGGGTACATGGCGATTGGCTACAGGGCCGCTACCACGGAGGGCGTTGACATCTACATGGACTTGGGCGCAAAATTTCAGAGCGCCCATTTTGAACGAAAGCTTTACAATGGCGATTTGGAAGTCCGGGACATTGATTTTAGGAGAGTCGTGGTGCGGGTTGGCATCGGCCTATGGAAGTGATCTAAACAATTAGCACAAGCGAAAACCACAGCATTTGCTTAAAAAAAGGACATATACCGACGAGGAACTGGTCAAAGGCTGTGTTGCCAACGACCGTTTCTGGCAGGAGCAGTTTTACCGCCGCTTCTTTCCTGTCATGATGGAGATGTGCCTTCGCCGAACCGATGACCGTGACGAGGCCATGTCCATCGTCAACAATGGGTTCATGCGGGTTTTCAAAAAAATACACCTCTATTCCTTCAAAGGTTCTTTGGAGGGCTGGGTACGAAGGTTGGTTTGGCATAGTCTTGCCGACTACTTCCGTGACCAGCAGAAATACATCCATTTCCTTGTTTTTGAAGACCGGGATGAACCTGTCCAAGCCAGCCCAACGAGCCAACTTTATGCGGAGGACATCCTTCGGATGGTGGATACCTTGCCACCAGCCAGCGCTGAAGTTTTCAAGCTTTATGCAATAGAAGGGTATTCCCATGCTGAAATTGGCGAGAAATTGGGTATCAGCGATGGAACCTCTAAATGGCATTTAGCCACAGCCCGACAAAAACTTAAGCAATTGATTCATCAACACGATTTACGGAGCTATGCAGGATAGACGACTACATACTGACGAAGCATTCCTCAATCACGCATGGAATGAGATGCGTAAGCAACTCGATGCGGAGATGCCAACTATGGGGGACCAGCGACGCCACAGGTTTGGATGGTATTGGTGGCTTGCAATGATGGGCTTTCTTGTCCTGTCAGTTGGGACGGGTTATGCTATTTGGAACAAAAAACCGGTAAAGCCAACCACTGAGGCTACCAAGCCAATTGCTGTAGAATTTACCCCCATGGGGAATTCCAACCAAACACCCTTGTCATCGGAGCATGATATTCAATCAGATTTGAATGAAAAAGCAGGTAACGCCATTGCACCAAACAACTTAGGGAAGGAAGGACAAAAGGTATTAAGGCAAAGCAACCATATTGTGAAGCAACAACCGTCAGAAGTAAACAATAGCGGCAAATTGATGGATCTGACTGCGAGCCAATCACCTTTAACTACGCAAGGAACGATAAAACCACTTGAAACGAACATTGGAAAAACAGTTGAAAAAACGGAAATAGTCATTCCGTTGGCAGTATTGGCCGGCGAACCGCTTGAGCAGTTAGGGATAGCTGATTTTCCCATAGCCAACACAACGCCCAGCATTGCATTCATAGAGCCAGTTAAAAAGAACAGCCGAAGAATTGCCATCGAGGCTGGTTACATGCGCTCTATTGACAATCCTGCATCGGGAGTAGGCTTGGGACTCATGGTTTGTAAGTCCTTGAAGAGCACCAAGTTCAACCTACAATTTGGGTTGGGTTATAATTTTGTCCAACAGCCACTTGGCGTTGAGCTTGCGAGTTCTTCGCTTGATGGAAGTGGCGATTTGGCGGAGCAAGTCGTTTTTTATGGTACAGAAATCGGCAAAGCCGATGAAGCATTGATACCCTCCAATACAGCCGTACGCACCAGCCGACAAACAGGACTTAATCTTCATTACCTGTCGGCGCCTATGCGTATAACATGCTCTATTACCAACAGGCTCACCTTGAAGATGGGCATTGATGCAGCAATCTTGTTGCGGGCGAAATCTGAATATGTGAAAGGAGGCGTTTTTGAAAGGTCGGCATTGTCATTTGCTGGTTTAGATTACGACTCTGAAGCCTCAGGTTCTGAGGCTTCAAACAAAAATGTCGTTGCTCCCTTTGATTTGGTATCAACTGTGGGCATCGAATACCGAATCAGCAACCGACTTAGCTTAGCCTCGCAATTCAGGTATGGTTTGATTGATGTGTTGCCCAAAAACACTATAGCCGATTACAACCGTCTGTTACAACTAAGCCTTTTCTACCATTTGCCCAATAGGAAGTAAATTGCGGTCAAATTCATTGGCGATATGGCCATGATTAAAAATGACCGATATGCTTACTTGCAAAAAGCACCTGTTTTCTATACCTGATGGGATTACTTACCTGAACTGTTCCTACATGTCGCCCTTGTCGAAGCCAGTTGAGCAGGCTGGCATCAATGGTCTGCTTCGAAAGTCTCGCCCATGGGAGATCACCATTCCCGATTTTTTTGAGCCTGTGGAAATGCTCAAACAGTTGTTTTCAAGGCTGGTAAATGTGCCAGATGCCCAGCGCATAGCACTTGTTCCCTCTGTTTCTTTTGGCATTGCCGCCGCTGCAAAAAACTTGGTGGTTCATCAGGGGCAAAACATCGTTGTAGTGGATGAGATTTTTCCAAGCAACTACTACTCGTGGCAACGGCTCGTAGAAGAAAACGGGGCAACGCTCAAAGTCGTAAAACGTCCGGCTGAAGCCGTGGGCCGTGGTAAATTATGGAATGAATGGTTGCTGGACGCAATAGACAGCAAAACAGCGGTCGTAGCCTTGCCCCATGCACATTGGACCGATGGCACCCTTTTCGACCTTAAGGCTGTTCGCAACAGAACGAAGGATGTCGGTGCAGCGCTCATCATTGACGGCACGCAATCGGTGGGTGCCCTGCCATTTGATGTGGCTGAAATCCAACCTGATGCCTTGGTATGCGGTGGCTATAAATGGTTGATGGGTGCCTACGGACTCGGCTTGGCTTATTTCGGTGAGCGGTTCGACAATGGTAAGCCGATTGAGGAAAATTGGATAAACAGGCTTGGCAGCGAAAACTTTGAAAACTTGACCAATTTTCAGCCTGCCTACAAACCTGCAGCCAATCGCTACTGCATGGGTGAAAATAGCCAGTTCATTGCAGTGCCGATGCTTTCCAAAGCACTGGAATTATTGTTGGAATGGGGTGTATCGAATATCCAGGATTATGTCCATCACCTATCATCGCCTTATCTGCTTGAGTTGGAAAACTTAGGTTTTGGAATTGAAGCGACTAAGTGGCGGGGCAGCCATTTGGTAGGGGTAAGATTGCCACAAGGGCTTGATTTCTTGGCGGTAAAAAAAGCAACTTCTGAACGTGGGGTGTTTGTTTCTTATCGAGGTGGAGCCATGAGGATTTCACCGCATTTATACAATGATGATAACGATTTTGAGCGTTTGATGGAAGCTGTAAAATCAGTTTGCTTATGAGCGTTCTACGAACAATTTTTTTGCTTTTTTTGGCTACGCTTCCCATGTTTGGTTTTGGCCAAACAAGAATATCCACCAAGCTCTATGGTCATCTGGCCATCAATGGAGCCCGTGGAGTTCCAGTTATTGACCAATCCTCAACGGACTTAATCAAGTTTAGGTGGGTCACACCTGCCATCCAAATTTGCCTTGAAAATGGCAAGTACCGTGAATTCGAATTTACGAATCTCTTATTGCAGACAGCCCCAGACGAAGGTACCGATACCCGATTGTCCTTTGGGATAAAATATGAACTTGGCAAAAACTTTACTAAGAATCCAGAAAGTTCATTTCGTTTTCTGGCAGGTGTCTCTGCAAGGGGATATTTTGGCTACGAACAGTTGAATGCACTAAATCCAAATGGGTGGCCAACTGAGAATAGGGTTTTGGGACTTGGCTTGGCCATAAACCCGCATTTTGAGTATCATCTATTCAAGAACTTTTATTTTGATTTTTCGCCCTATTGCGAAGTGCTGAATTTTGCAGGCAGGGATGAATACGTTTACAATGAGTTCATCCTAGAAGAGTTGAGCGGTGCACAAGACTTTTATTTGCTCAAGTTGCAGTTATTCCTCCGGTTTGGGCTTGCTTGGCGTCTTTGAATTGACACCATAAAAAAAGCCGCCCCAAGAGGGAGCGGCAACATGGAATTTTATCACTGAGAAGGAAAAAAAATGAGTGTTTATCTACAGATTGGCTTTTGGTATGGATAAGACTAAAAATTGGAAACCATCACTTGCGAGGACTGTGCAATCCGGCCATTTTCAAGAATGGCCACGATATAAAGCCCGCTTGCAAGTTGGCTAACGTCAAGGTCAGTATGTTTTTCACCTGTTGGTAATGACAACTTCAGCACCTGCTGACCAAGGTTGTTGAGCAACAAAATCTGGCCATCCTCCGATGTCAAAAATGGAATATCAATATGAAGGTTGTCAGAAGTTGGATTTGGCGAAAGCCTGAGTTGTTGTGTATCGTGTTCGTTCGAGTGCCCATCTATGGACGCTTCATCCTCCCTAAGCAAATAGCAGGAGGTGAACAAATCACAAGCACCATCTTCATTTGAAATAGCGGTAGCCACCTCACTGGCCCGGCATTCCCCCTCTTCGTTGCCACATGCAATGCACCTGAAAACCTGGTCAGATTCCAATACAATCTCCCTGCAAGCAACGCCATCCATGCCATGAGCGCCAAAGCCGTCCAATAGGCTAAAAACGATTTTGGGAGTGTAGCATCCTCGCTTGTAGGGAGCAGACAAGTTTTGGAAAATCTGGATGGAATCAGAATTGGCGTTGAAATCCACGGCTATGTAGTCGTACTCAAGGTCATAAGGTTGAACTCCACCCAAAAGTTCTTGTGGTGTGGGATTGTAGGAGAATATGATTTTTGCAGTTGGTTTAAGTCCTACCACATTTTCAGCGTGTATTTTGCTGATGACATTGATATCGCAGCCACCACCATAAGGACAGTTGACGTACTCAATGCCAATGCGGTCTTCTGTACAGATTTGACAGGTCGTGTAGGTGACACAATCCACCACGTCAGGCGCATTGAAGGGGTTATCGTCCCTGTCAATTTCAAGGCAAAACTTATAACCCCCGAATTTCTTAAAAGTATGCTGGAAAGAAAAGCCTTCGTATAGGGCTACGAAATCTCCGTTATCGGCAGTTGTTATCCACCATTTGTATTTGTAGTTGGCATTTTGGCTTGCATCAAAACATTCTGGGTTTTCATAGTCAATCATGCCAATGAAAAAGCAGGGTTTAGGCATTTCAATAAGGTTCTGAATGTCTTTGATGCATTGGGTTTGTGCCTGCACTGAAGTAAGCAATAGGAGGGCGAATGAGCATAGAATTACATTTTTCATAGTACAAAAATCAGTTGAACCGGTGTCCGGGTTGGCATGCTGATAAAATGAATTACCAACAGAGCCTTCCACTCGTGCGTAGTCGGTTGGTTAAAAGAATAGCAATGAATGTTGTCATTTCGCCCTTGAGTTACCAAGTGCGGAATAGGGTAAGTGATTGCACGGTGTTGTTCAACGCCGGTGAAGGCAGGTTCAATCCTGTCAGCAATAGCATAAACAGGCTTGAGGGCGGCTTGCGCCGTCAGCGGATATGTACATGGGAAAATTCAGTGTGCAAGATTTGCACAATTGTGGGCTATAGGATGCTAAAAAGCAAAAGGTAGGTGCCTAAAAAGTTGGCTCCTTTTTTTCGTTTTGGATTAGTTCGATGCACAAATAAAGAGAGTATTCATATTATTTTCAAATATTCGTTGACTTTTTTTGCCGCTTAAAAAATACGTGTGATGAAAACCCCAGTAAAATCAAATCTTATTAAAAAAATAAAAATTCAAAAAATTTTCATCTGATTGTTTGATGAGCCTCAAATCCTACTTTACTAAGGTGACTCCCCCCTTCAAAAGTTCGGTGCTGCCATCAATAAATTCTACTTCTGCGTACCAGACAAAAACAGCTGGGTCCATCGCCTCGCCTTTGAAATAGCCATCCCAGCCATAGTTCAAATCGTTCGCCATGAAATCAAATGCCTCATACACCGACTCGCCCCAGCGGCTAAAAACCATGAATTTTTTGACTTTCACTGGCAAGTCAATATTGGAGAAAACCGTGAACTTGTCATTGATGCCGTCATCGTTTGGCGAAAAAGCATTGGGCACATAGACATCATTTGATTTCTTGACGAGTATCGTAATTGGTGCAGTGTCCTCACAACCGTTCTTGTCAATGACCGTCACCGTGAAGCTGGTGGTCTGTAATGGCAAAGCCATGGGATTCAAGCAATCGGAGCAAGAAAGGAATTCGGCGGGCGTCCATATTATGGTCTCCACTTCACTCAGGGGGATGTTCAATCCAACGTTCAGTTGGATGCTGTCTCCGAGGTCTATCAGCTGGATTGGCTCGATATCCAAATCCAATTGAACGGCAGGCTCAATGAGGATGCTGGTTGTTTGGCTACACCCATTGGCATCCTGAACTGCCAAATCATATGCACCAGGCAAAAGGTTGCTGAATAGTGGTTGAGCGCTGTAATTGCCCCCACCATTGATGGAATAGGAATAAGGCGGCAACCCGCCCGAAACATCCGTGAATGCCACACTTCCAAGCGTGCCCGTGCAAAGGGGTTGGGTGACCAATGGCGTGGCAATTGGGAAGTCGGAATTGATAGTCACTTCGTCCAAAGCAGTGCAGCCGTTGCCGATTTGGGTAACCATGAGCTGGTAAGTACCGGGTGTTGCGATAGTCGGATTGGCAGTATTGGCACCAGTTGTTATCGAGCCATCAGAGCTGCTCCATGCAAAACCCAATGGGCCGACGCCTGCAGAACCATTGCCGTTAAGGGTATTGTTCTGTCCGTTGCAGCCAAGCAAAAATGGCAGTCCTGCATCAGCCGTTGGTTCAAGCGTGTCCACTGTTACAACGGCTTGCAGTACCGTTGTGCAGCCATTCACCGTGTTTGTCAATTCTAACTGATAGGTTCCAGCTTCGTCAACGACTGGGGTCAAGCTATTGGTGCCGGACAAAATATTTCCGTCCACAGAGGCCCATTGGATGCCGAGGTTTGAGCCTTGTATCACGGTAGCCTGCAAGCTGACCTGATTGGTGGCGCAAGTCAGTTTTGCCGGGGGCGCAATGGCGGCTTGCGGTTCTGCCATATCTGCCACAACCTGAACTGCATCGCTCGTCGAGCAGCCATTTTGCTGGTTGGTGATGGTAAGTGTATAGTTCCCTGGCTCATCCACTATTGGGCTTGGAGAATTTGCACCGCTAAAGATATTCCCATTGGTAGTGGTCCATTGATAAATGAAGTTACTGCCCATGCTGCTCCCAGTACTGTTCAACCCAACCATGTTGGCGGAACAGGTTATTTGCCCATTCGCATTTGCCACAGCAACTGGGTAGCTTATTTGCTGGACAACTTCTATTTGAGCAATCTCGCTGCATGAATTAGCGGTGTTGGTGACAGTCAGGAGGTAAGTGCCAGGTTCGTTTACTTGTGGGGTGGGTGTATTGTCTCCACTTAGTATATTCCCATTTGGCGTTGACCAACTAAAAAGGAACATTGACCCATTGGAGCTTCCTGAGCCATTCAAGGTCACATGGTTGGTTAGGCAGTCCAAGCTGTCTGGCATTGCGATAACAGCTGTTGGCAAGGCGATGTCTTCCTCAATCACGACAAAATCAGTGCTTGTGCAACCTGTGCTGGTGTTGGTCACCAACAATTGGTAAGTACCCGGCTCGTCAACGGTTGGGGTTAACGTATTTGCGCCAGCACTGATGTTTCCATCCGAACTGCTCCAATAATAGGTGATGCCCATGCCCGTTTCGGAGCCTGCTCCGTTCAATTGCAGGAAGGTTTGCAAACAGTTCAGTTCATCGTCTTGGCCTGCTACGGCATCAGGCAGATCATTCTCCAAAACCACGACTACATTGGCTGAGCTGCTGCAATTGTTGAGGGTATTGGTAATGGTGAGCTGGTAAGTACCCGGCTGGTTGACCGTTGGTTGCAGTCCATTATCACCTGCGACGATAAATCCGTCTTGGGTTGTCCAATTATATACGAAGCCAAGGCCTGTTTCGGAGCCGCTTGCATCTAAATTTACTTCATCCACGCTGCAAGTAAGGCTGGGTGCTTGCGCAATGGCGACAGCTGGGATGTCTTCATCAGGAATTACTTGCACGAAGTCTGTGGCCGTGCAGCCGTTTGTTGTGTCGGTCACCACCAATTCATAGGTGCCCAAACTGCCAACGGTCGGCTGTAGGGTCGTTGCCCCATTGACGATGGTGCCTCCAGTTAAGCTGTTCCATAGGTAGCTAAAGTTTTGGCCAATACTTGAGCCGGTACCGTTTAGGCTGACGGTGTTCGTTTGGCAAGCGAGTTCGGCATTCAAGCCGGCTTCCGCTATTGGCACAGTTACGTTTTCAATCAATACAGTCCCAACCGTTGCGGAGCAACCATTTTGTAGGTTGGTGACGGTCAATTGGTAGTTGCCAGGCTCATTGACCAATGGGGTCAAACTGTTTCCACCATTCACGATGCCAGGGCCATCCCAATCGTACCCAAAGGCAGTTCCAATGCTGCTTCCAAAGCCGCTAAGGTTCAGTTCCGCCACCATGCAATTCAATTCGCCATTTGCCTGTGCAACGGCATTGGGCTGGGTCAAGTTTTCATAGACCGTTACTTGACCGATGGTGGAGCATTGGTTGGTATTGTTGGTTACGACCAGGTTGTAGGTGCCAGCCGAATCAACGGTCGGGCTGAGCACCGTTGTGCTACCAACGATACTGCCATTCGAGGTTGTCCATGAATAGCTATAGTTTGCGCCCTGGCTCGAAGCCGAGGCATCCAGGGCGACCGTGGCAGTTATGCAATTGATGGTGTCGGCAGGCTGAATATTGGCCATGGGGAAAGCCAAATCTTCCGCCACTTGAACCATTGCCTCGGCTGTGCAACCATTTGCCTCGTTTGTGACCGTCAAAATATATTCACCCGCTTCTCCAGCTGTGATGGTCGTCCCGTCGTTTGGCCCTATTATTTCTCCATCAACAGTTGCCCATGAAAAGCTTAAGTTGGCATTTGGCGGAACGTTACCAATGCTCGCCTCAATACTGACTTCAGTGTTACTACAGTCAATCATTGGCTGAGAGGGTAGGGCGATGGTTGGGGTGTCATCTTCCAATATCACCGTGGCGCTGCCTTGGTTTTGACAATTGTTGTTTTCATCTATCAAGGTTAGGATGTAGGTGCCTGCTGCTCCAACCGTTGGGGCCAAGCTGTTTTGATCAGAAATGAAGCTGCCATCTGTGGTTGACCAAACAAAGCTAATTCCGGTGCCTTGGGAAGAAGCGGTTGCATCCAATACCAAGGTTGCATTGTTACAGTCAAGGTTGCCGTTTGGAGCGATGGAAACTATGGGCATATCCGTACTTTGCAAAACCTGAACCGCTACTGTATCGGCACAGCCATTGCCCAAGTCGGTCACAATCAGCTGATATTGACCCGGTGCGGTTGCCGTTGCATTTTGTGAAGTCTGTCCACCGCTAATTACGCCATTGGAAGTTAGCCATTGAAAGCTGAAATCAATGGGATTGCCTTGGATGTTTCCAATGAGGGCCACCGAATCTTGAAGGCAATCCAACAGGCCATTAACCGATGCGGTGGCCTGCGGCTGTTCAGTATCTTGCGACACAGCTACTTGTGCTTCAGATGCACATCCGTTGGCTGAGTTCACTACTTCCAGTAAGTATGTCCCAGCGTTTGAAACCTGTAAACTTGTCGAATTTGCATTTGGAATGGCGTTTCCGTTCAAGTACCATTGGTAACTAACTCCATTTCCTGATGACGATCCAGCGCCATTCAAAGTAACAACTGCTGTTGTACAATCAAGATTTTGGGGCGCTTCAACAGCGGCGGTTGGGGCGGTTGTATTTAGGCCAACCGAAACAATTGTTGTCGCTTCGCAATGGTTGGTTTCATTGGTCACTATGAGAGTGTAACTGCCCTGCGAGTTGACGCTAGGATTAAGGGTATTGCCTCCGGCAACAATGCCTGTGCCTGTCCATGAATAGGTGAAATTGGCCCCAAGGCTGGAACCGTTTCCGTTCAGTACCAATATACTGTCCGAGCAAGTTATCGTGCCGCCAGCGGCTTCCGCAATTGGCATTTCTTGATTGGCCCCCACCAAGACTTGGGCAGTGTTGGTGCAGCCGTTTGCGGTATTTGTTACCAATAAGGTATAAACTCCGCCTTCTTCCACCGTGATGTCAAGGCCATTGTCTGCCCCGACGATGCCCGGCCCTGTCCACAAGTAGCTGATATCGTTCCCTGGTTGCGAACCTTGCCCAGTGACAGCGATGGTTGTTGCTTCGCAATCAAGGCTGTCGGTTGCTTGGGCAAATGCATCTGGGGTAGTGCTTACAGCCGTGACCGTAGCCGAGGCTACTTCCGTGCAATCACCGCCGTCGGTGATGGTAACGGTGTAAGTTCCAGCACCCAGCCCAGTTTGGTTTTGGGTGCTCGGAAGGCCATTAGACCAGGCAAAGCTGAAGGGAGGGGCACCGCCATTTACCACCAATCCAATGGTTCCTGCATTGGGTGCATTGCAGTCCACTTGTGAGCCAGTTGCTACTGCGGAAATTGGAGGAACGGAAGCCACTGTGCCGTTGGCCAAAGCGGTACAGCCATTGCCATCGGTAACCGTGACCTGGTAATTGCCTGCTGGCAAGCCAGAAGCACTTGGGGCGTTAGGAGATCCGTTGCTCCAGCCATAGCTATAAGGTGTACTCCCGCCAGAAGTGATCAGGGTCATCGAGCCAGTTGTGTTGCAGTCTATCGGGGTTGTTGTAACCGTGTTTTGAATATCACCGAGAAATATATTGGCCATACCAGCGGCTGCTCCTTGGCAATTGGCCGTTACGGTTGAGACGGCGGTAAAAGTATAAGCCCCCGGTGTACTTGTACTGAACTGAAAAGGTGAAGTTGTGGCAAGAAGGGGACTTTGAGCGATGCCATTAATGGTATAACTCAAAAGCCAATTTGGCTCGCCACTTATTCCTATGGTAAAAACATGTTCATCGTTTGCATTTTCGAGGCAGCTATTGGTTCCGCTTGCCAATAGGCTGGCAGATGGAATCTCAACCACGGTTGCGGTGGTATTCGCTACGACCTGTGTTCCGCAATGGTCGGTAATGGTAACCGAAATTAATTCGTCATCAGTTGGTGTGATATTGATAGTGGGAGTGCTCAAGCCATTGCTCCAAAGATAAGTGTAGCTGCCGCCTGCTATACCATTGGTGATAGATGGTGAAAGGCCCACCGAACTGCCTTCGCAAATTTCAATGCTTGGGAGAGTTGCATTGAAAATAGGCGGGTCGGTGAGGGTAAGCGTGTATTCGAGCTGGTTGCATTCGCACCCATTTTCTACAGAAACCTGAATGCTTTCTATCCCTTCGGAAATATTGTCGGCAATCACTGAAATAGGGAATACGATGCTGTCTTGTCCAGCAGGTATGACAACCGTTGCAGGCAAAGTCAAAAAGTCAACACCTTCGGTAGCAGTGCTGGAAGGAAGCAGGGTCAAGTTGATTGGAACCTCCTTGGTAATGTCGCTATCCGCATCCCGGTAAAAAACGAATTGTGCTGGTTCGCATCCCTCTATGAAGTTTTGAATTCCAGTGGATGGCTCGATATTGCCAGTCTCAGGGTCGCCGCCAGCATCGAAGCTACCTGCCCCCAAGAATACGGCCGAATCGAAAATGCCGTCTCCTACATCGGCAATGACCAGCCGGATATGGTATTGTTCGCAGGGAATCACATTGGCGGTGGCGGTCAGTACGGTTGTCCAGCCATCGTATTGGATGTCGGTCATGTTGGTGGTTGCTCCGCAATTGGCCCTATTTGGCACAAAAAAGGCCGAGTTGTCTATCTGGTTGACGTTGTCAATGGTTACGTACAGGCTGGTAGAAGGCACGATGGCAAGGTTCTCCCCATTGAACGAAAAACTCCCATTGATGCCTGGTCCGCTGATGAAGAACCCGAACAGGTCGTTCATGCCTGTGTTGACGAACTCACAGTATTCCTCTGATGCAAATACATAGTCAAAAGATACGGTTGTCCCTGTTGGAACAAAGTCGAACTCAATGCCCTGCACATCCTGGATACTAGAGGTAGCGAAAATCTCCAAATCAGGGTCAGTAGTGGGGCCGCCAATGTTCATGCCAGCTTGGTCGTCATTGTTAGGCCCAGCGGCATCTGCGATGTCTCCTGTGCAGAGGATGACTCCATTTGGGATGCCAATGGTCGAATTGCCATCTGAAAAACTGCCCCGACCAACGCCGACCCCAATGGCATTGAGGTTGGAAACTTCATAACAACTACCACCCAAGAAAATATCGTTGAGCAATGTTTGGGGGCTTATCAAACCCTGTGTGGCTATTTTATTTTGAGCTAGGATGTTTTCTTTTTTACCGCAATCCTTACAACCTATTGATAACCAAATATTTGAATTTACTTTTTGGGAAGCCTGTGAATCTCTTTTAGCTAAAAATTGATGGCAGTTTTGCGAAGCCGTAAAGCTGAAACTCGGCTTGAATAGCTGGCTGCTTTCCAATTGTTTTATGGTAACGTTGTTACCAGGTTCATTTATCCATACTTGATAGGTCTTTCCTGGTTGCAATCCGCAGACTTCGATGCGTTGCTCTGTGAAAGGGAAAGAGATGGCTTCACGAAGCTGATTGCCAATCAAATTGACATGAGCTGTACTTTGTGAGACAGCTGAGCTGACCACCAGCAGCATCAGTCCAATAAATACATAGGTCTGTAGTATCGGTCTCATTCTCTTCGTGTTGAATCTTATCATTGTCTTTTTGAAAGCAAGCCAAACTGATAATGTTTGAATCCAACTACAAACAAAGGCACAATGGAAACATTAGACAGCTTGCTGTCATTCAATTGCATGCACTAAAATTCATAGGGCGAGTCATCCTGCAGGTTGCAGATGCTTGTTCAAAAAAACTTAGTTTGTTCAAAGTGTTCGTAAGGAAAAAGGGCAAGATGTGCTTGGCCGAAATTCAAAAATCGTGAGGGCCAACTGAGATAGGGTAGAATGTTTGAAGCGTCGAGCTAAGGAATAAGGAACTACAAATGTAGTGAATACTCTTACAACTGCAATAATTTATTTGTCAACTTGGAAAAATGTTTACTCAACTGGAAAAATTGTTCTGTTGAACTGGCAGGTGAAGATAAGGTTTCGTGGCTTTGAACTTTTAAGCACTTCGTCTAAATTAGCTTCTTTAAAGTGAATTCAAACTTGAGTCGTTTGCCATCTCTTTCCACCACCACTTTGGTAACTTTTCCTTCTTTTTTCCTAAATATTTGGCCCATTCGTTCCAAAGTCAGCAGGCTGGCTGGCGAGCTGTTGATTCGCTTGATGACATCCCCAACCATGATGCCGGCTGCCTCAGCTGGAGAGCCTTCAATTACGGAGTGAACCACATATTTGTTCATTCCTTGTTCCGTTGCTATAATTACCAATCCACTTTTGTCAAATTCGAACTCGGTCTTGTATCGCCGATTGGGTTGCAGGTAAAGTTTTTGCCCTGGGTAATCAATGATAACCAAGAAACGGCTCAGCACTTCGTTTCCGATAATGCCATTTCGGCCCCTCATTTTGACACTGTCCATTCCTTCAGTAAAGGTTTGGAAATTGGTAATGACTTCGTTGCATTCGAATTCGCCAAGTTGTAGGGAAGTTACCCGACCAAGATGGCCAGTAATGAAGCCACCAAGCCCAGCACCGATATTTCCCTGGACAGTATTGTCCGGAGGCTTGAGGCCGGGGTGCGTGTCCGTGTTCAGAAGGAGGGAAAGCATGGCACCTGTATCGAGCAACAATTTTACGTTCACCAAGGAGTCGTTTTGCGTACGGATGACTGTTTGAAGGTAAGGTTTGTTCTTTTCGATGATGATTGGCACTGGCACTGCTTCTCCAAATGTATGTTTCGTTGACTTGCTTTTCATCAACGTGATCACCTTTCTTTCATAATTGATCTTTACGACCAAACCTTTGAATAGGTCTGCCCCAATAATCCCATCCACTTGGATGCCAATCATTTCCTCAAAATTGAAATAATCCTCTTTGAGCACCAACATGCTATGGTTGGGCGCCACCATGTTCTCTATGTTCAGATGGATGCCCCTGATAAGGTAGGCGGTCAATTCCGTTTTTAGGTCAGCGCCAATGATTTTGAACTCCCGCTCATATGGGATTCCCAGAATATCGGTTACACTTTTTTTTGAAAGGATGGAGTTTTCTGCGCCAGTGTCAAAGATGAACTGTAAGGGGAACACCCTTGAGAAGGTTACTTTGACTAAAATTAAGTTGTTCCTGAACTCGAAAGGGATGTCAATCTTGTTTACGTCTTTCAACAACTCATAGCCAGGTTGGGCATTGGTGGGTGGACCAATTAGTAGGAAAATGCCAAATATGAGCAAAAAGGACTTCATTTTTATTTTTCAAACCGACCCAAGTTCGACCAATGTGGTTTCGACCTCATGAAAAGGCCCATCTATCGCTTCACCTGACAAAATTTTGAACAATAAGGTTGCAGCTGCGCTTCCAACTTCTTCGCCCGAATGCCGAATATGGGTGATACCCGGGAACAAATAATGAGGTGCCTTCCCATCGCTGATGGAGATAAGGGCAACGTCATCAGGCACTTTCAAATTGAGCCGTTGTATGACGTGGTACGCACGAACCAATAGCTTGTCGGACATGGTGAACAGTGCGGTTATGGAAGGGTTTTCGTCTAACCGCTTGGCGAGTACCTCCTCCACATCATCCCCTTCCCTTACCACCAAAATTGAATCATTTTCCAATGGGATTTGGTGTTGGTCGAAAACGTTTTTGAAACCAGTTGCCCGCAGGTTGGTCATGCCAAGTCTGTCGTCATCGAAGATGCCAATGATATGCTTGTGTCCCTTTTTTATTAAGTATTCAACAGCTTTGTAGCTCGCCGCTGCATCGTCTATGGTAAGATAAGGTATTAGATCATTGCTCAAGACTCGGTCAATCTGGATCACACTCGTACCCATTTCTTGCAACTTCAACAAATGCTCAAGGTCGGTAGTCTCTGAACTAACAGAAATCAACACGCCGTCCACGAACATTTGGATGCAGTAATCAATCAGTTCCTTTTCCCTCGAAAATCGGTTGTCAGATTGAAGGAAAATGAGGAAATACCCGTGTCGTTCCACCACACTGCTAATGCCCTGTAACACTTCGGGGAAGAAGAAGGTGTTCACCTCTGGGAGGATTACCGCGATTATTTTGGACTGCTTCGAGTGCAGGAACTGTGCATTGGGGTTGGGGTGGTAGTTGAGTGCGTTGGCCACCTCCTTCACTTTTTCCTTGGTTTCAAGCGCAATATCTGGATGGTCTTTCAAAGCCCTTGAAACGCCTGAAATGGAAAGCCCGGTCAGTTTTGCGATGTCTTTCAGCGTAGAACGCCTCATGATTGGATTGTGAAATGAATGGAAATGAAAAAATGGGTTATTTCCGTAAATGTAAACCTTTGCAAGAATAGAAGGTCGGGGCGACGGAAAAGTTTTCCACATCAATCGTTTGAGCAAAGCTTGTAGTCAGAAAACAATTCGCAATATAAAGGATTCACAGGCGCTGATGCACCACAGATTTGTTTATTTTTAGAGATTTACGAAGTTTTTTCAGAAACAGGTTCACAAAACCCAATATTTGGTCGTTTAGAACTTATTTCGCAGCTTTGCCCCGTTGATGTTGTTTTTACACAATGCCCCAAACTTTTTTTCATTGAATTTCCCATATCCATATCCTCAATAAAAGGCTTTACAACTAACTTTTGTCTAACTAAATCAAAATTTTGTATGAAACTTAAGTTTGACTTTCTAGCGAAATGTCTGCTGCTGCTATTCGTGGCATTGGGCATAAGCAGCCTGGCATTGGCCCAGCGCACCATCAAAGGTACGGTGACTGATGCGCAGACAGGAGAAGCGCTGATTGGTGCTAACGTGCTCGTACTTGGGACTAGCAGTGGTACCATTACGGACATTGACGGCACTTATGAAATCAGGGTACCCGATGGCGCTACCCAACTGGAGTTTACCTTTACGGGCTATGCCTCACAAAAAGTAGCTCTAACTGCATCCAACGTTTATGACGTGAAAATGGACGCAGGTACCGTACTTGATGAAGTCGTAGTTATTGGCTACGGTTCTGTTAAGAAATCTGATGCTACGGGTGCTGTATCCTCTGTTACTTCTGAGGATTTCAACCAAGGCGTGATTACTTCGCCTGAGCAGTTGATTCAGGGCCGGGCCGCTGGTGTGCAAGTGACCAACAACTCGGGTGAGCCGGGCGGTGGTGTCAATGTACGTATCCGTGGTACATCTTCTGTACGTGCAGGCAACAACCCACTCTATGTGGTTGACGGCGTGCCACTTGCAGGTGATGACATCAGTGGTGGTGGTTTTGATGTGGGTCTTGGCCGTCAGACGGCAAGGAACCCGCTTAGCTTTTTGAATCCAAATGATATTGCGAGCATAGACATTTTGAAAGATGCTTCCGCAACTGCCATTTACGGTTCACGGGGCGCCAATGGTGTGGTTATCATTACGACCAAAAGTGGTGCATCCGGCAAAGGCTCTTTGAGCTATGACTACAATCTTGGCTTTAGCAATATCACCAAAAAAGTGGATGTACTCAGCAAGGATGATTTCCTTGATGCTTATGAGTCATTCAATGGTGCCGCTGCACGTGCCACTTTGGACAAAGGTGGTGAGACTGATTGGCAAGATGAAATCCTTAGAACGGGCATAACCCACAACCACAACCTTTCATTTGGAGGTGGTGATAAGTCAAGCAATTACCGTTTCTCTTTGGGTGTTCAAGACCAAGAGGGTATTGTAAAGAATGCTGCACAACAACGGACGAGTGCAACGTTCAATGGATCAAAGAAATTCCTTGATGATCGCCTGAAAATTGGTACGCAGATATCTGTTTCCCGAGTTCATGACGATGCAGTGCCCATTTCTGAGAACGTAGGTTTTGAGGGTGACCTTTGGTCAAATGCCTTGAAGGCAAACCCATCGCTTCCAGTTCGTGATGCAGATGGTAACCTCAATCAGCCTGGTGCTACTGAACCAAACCCAGTTGCATTGCTTGAATACGTGAAGGACTTTACCAACACCATTAGGGCTTTGGGTAACATCAATGCTGAGATTCAGCTTGCCGACGGATTGACCTTCAAAACAGTACTTGGTGCTGACAATTCTACTTCAAGCCGCAAGTCAGCTTGGTCGAAGGATCTGATTGCCGGTACAGGCGGCCCAGCTGGTAAAGGTTTTCTTTACATTGGCGATATTGAAGTTGACAATAAGTTGTGGGAAAACTATTTTTCTTATAACAAGAAATTTGGCAGTACCAGCTTTTCTGGTACACTGGGATACTCTTACCAACAGTTCAACAGGTATTCTAAATTCACCGAGTTGACCAACTTCCGTACCAATGATCTTGACATTATGATCAACAACTATGCTTCTGCTGACCAAGCTGGCGGCAAAGGAATAGTTGGTACAAACTCGTTTGGTACTACTGATGAGTTGCAGTCCTACTTCGGTCGTGTCAACTTCGGCATTATGGATAAGTACTTGTTGACCGCCACACTCCGTGCCGATGGTTCAACAAGATTTGGCGGTGACAACAAATATGGCTACTTCCCTGCATTCGCCTTCAAGTGGAGGTTGATTGAAGAAGAGTTCGTGCCAGAATTTTTCTCTGATTTGGGTCTTCGCTTGGGCTATGGTGTTACTGGTAACCAAGAGATTCCTCACAATCTTTACCAAGAGCGTCAGCGTTATGGCAATTGGGACGTAAACAACAATGGTGACGTAAATGGTGGTGGCATTAGTTCTGTTGCTTTTGCAAACCCAGGTTTGAAGTGGGAAACTTCAACGCAAACGAACATTGGTATTGATTTCGGCTTCTCAAGCAATAAGGTGAGCGGTAGCATTGATTTGTACAACAAGAATACTAACGACCTTTTGATTCAAGTGACTTCTGCCCAGCCTGCTGTTACTCCGTTCGTTTGGAAAAACTTGGATGCAGACGTAATCAATCAGGGCGTAGAATTGAATTTGAGTGTTGTTGCTGTTGACAAGTCTGGCTTTGACTGGAACATCATGGGTAACGTTGCCTACAACAAGAATGAGGTAAAGAATTTCTCAGGCCTTATCAATACTGGTGAAATCAACGGCCAAGGTTTGACAGGAGCATTTGCACAAAGGATTGCTGAAGGGCAACCTTTATTTGCATTCTTTGTTCGTGAATTTGGCGGGTTTGACGACAATGGAATTACCATTTACACAGGTGGCGATGTTCAGAAATTCACTGGCGCAAGCCCAATTCCAAAATGGACAGGTGGTATCACCAATAATTTCCGCTTTGGTGCCCTTGATTTCAGCTTTTTCTTCAACGGTGCTTTTGGTCACTACATTTATGACAACAACCAAAATGCATTGTTTACAGCTGGTTCTTTGGCCAATGGTCGTAACGTTCGCAGCGATGTAGTAGGGAATGGCGAAGGTTCTCTTAATGCACCAGACGTTTCTAGCCGCTTCTTGCACAAAGGAAATTTTGTTAGGCTGCAGAACGTAAACTTGGGGTATAACCTGAAGACGAACATCAAGAACATCTCTGGTATTAGGCTGTCACTGACTGGTCAAAACCTTTTTGTAATGACAAAATACCCAGGCCAAGACCCTGAGGTAAATACGAACAAAGCTTTGAACGGTGTACCTTCGCTTGGCATTGATTACAGCGCATTCCCTCGTGCCCGCACGATCATGCTTGGCGCAAACATTACATTCTAATCAAAAAAATCATTAATCATGAATCGCAACAAATTTTTATTCTTTCTTTTGGTAAGTTTGACTGGGGTGTTCTCATTCTCAGCATGTACCGACTTGGAAGTGGATGAAAGGGATTCCATTGTAGTTGAAAGCACTGACGAAGGATTCAAAGGTGATGGCCCTGCCCTTTTAGCTTCAGCCTACAACGACCTTGGCGCATTCAACGACCAAGCCAATATATACTCGCTTTATGAGCATGTAACCGATGAAATGATACCTCCCACCCGTGGTGTTGACTGGGGTGACAACGGTGTTTGGCGTACCCTGCACCAACATACTTGGGATCCAACACATTCATGGATTTTGAACAGCTGGAACCAGTTGAACTCTTTTGCATTCAAATGCAACCAGATTTTGGCCTCTACCGATCCTGCACCTAATGCACAACAAGCAGCTGAGGCAAAATTCCTGCGTGCATTTTACCGCTTCCACGTTATGGATCTTTGGGGTCAAGTGCCTGACAGGGGCGTTGACGAAGGAGTAGATGTAAACCCTCGTGTTTACAGCCGTGCAGAAGCTTTTGATCTCATCCTAAACGATGTTAATGAAGCACTTCCAAACCTACCTTCACAAGGCCCAAGTGCTGATCCAGCCGTTTCTGGTAAAGCTTCCAAAGCTGCTGCCTATGGTCTATTGGCTCGCCTTTACCTGAACAAAGGTGTTTACACCAATGCCGATCCTACTGGCAATTACAAATTTGAAAGTGCTGACATGGATAAGGTCATTGAGTACGTTGATGCCATTGAAGCTGAAGGTTATTCCTTGGAAGATGAGTACTTCACCAACTTTTCGGTGAATGCAACTAAAGAGATAATTTTTGAAGTTCCAGTTGGTTCTCCACAGAATCGCTACTTCATGACGCTGCACTACAATCAGAATCCTTCTGGCTGGAACGGCTTTACCACGTTGGCTGAATTCTATGACAAATTTGATGACAACGATCAGCGTATAGGTAACTATCCTACTCCCGATGGCTCTGAATTTTCTGGCATTGGCCGCGGTTTCTTAGTTGGGCAACAATACAAGGACGACGGTTCAGTACTCGTTGATACTCGTTCGCAAAAGCCACTTGAATTTACGAGGGACGTACCGCTTGCAGGTGCCGCCACCGAGAAAGGTATCCGTGCCATCAAGTATCACCCTTCCAATAAAGGTCAAATTATTCTCATGCGTTGGGCTGAAATGTTGCTAAACAAGGCCGAAGCCATGATGCGCAAGGGTGACTCCGCTGGTGCCTTGGCGCTGGTTAACCAACTTCGTGCTAAGCGTGGTGCTGATGCGCTCGGCAGCTTGGATGAGACTGCTATGCTCGATGAGCGTGGCCGTGAACTTTACTGGGAAGGTCACCGTAGAATAGATCAAGTTCGCTTCGGTACTTTTGCTGGTACTTGGCATGAAAAAACTGTTACTGAACCGTTCAGGGTACTTTATCCTGTTCCACAACAGGCTTTGGATTCAAATCCGAACTTGAAGCAGAACGATGGCTATTAATTATCTAGCCGTTTGCTGTAAAAAACAACTATTCCTTTAGACAGTCGAAAGGCCGCCGAATTCGGCGGCCTTTCGTTGTTTACTGGCCAATCTATTCAGAACACCTTGGGAATCGTTTTGGCCAATGCTTTTTAACTTTGAGCAAAATTCGAAATGCCGATGTTTTCAACTTCAATGAGATGGACCGTTGCCTTTTTGGTAGCGCTGCTTTTATTACAGGTTTCTTGTGCTGACAACAAGTATGATAATCTGATATTTGAGCAACTACCGTCTTCTAGCACGGGTATTTCATTCATTAACAAGGTTGAGAACAACGAACGGATGAACATCTTCAGCTACCGCAATTTCTACAATGGCGGTGGTGTGGCCCTTGGCGATATTAACAATGATGGCCTGCCTGATGCCTACCTAACGGCCAATATGGGAGACAACAAGCTCTACCTCAACAAAGGAGGTTTGCACTTTGAAGACATAACTGAGAAGGCAGGGGTAAAAGGAACAAAAGCATGGAGCACGGGTGTGGTAATGGTGGACATTAATGCAGATGGATGGCTGGATATCTACGTTTGCAATGCTGGCTATTTTGAAGGAGATGACCAACAGAATGAGCTTTTCATCAACAACCAAGATGGGACTTTCACTGAAAAAGCAGCAGAATTCGGACTAAACGAAAACGGCTACACAACCCACGCAGCTTTTTTCGATTATGACCTTGACGGAGATCTAGACTGTTACATCCTGAACAACAGCTTCATGCCAGTAAATACGCTCAATTATTCCAACAATCGTGAATTGTATGCCGAAGATTGGCCGGTTGAAGATTTCCTCAAAGGTGGAGGTGATAAACTGCTTCGCAATGACAATGGAAAATTCACGGACGTTTCAAAAGAAGCTGGTATTTATGGTTCCCTTATCGGCTTTGGCTTGGGCGTAACCGTTGGCGATGTAAATGGAGACCACTGGCCCGACCTCTACATTTCAAATGATTTTTATGAACGTGATTACCTCTACATTAACCAACAGAATGGCAGCTTCAAGGATGAAATTGAAAGCTGGACAGAACACCTAAGCCTTGCTTCTATGGGGGCTGATATGGCGGACATCAACAACGATGGCTTCCCTGAGATATTCACTACCGAAATGCTCCCTGGGGACGAAACAAGGCTGAAAACCCTAACCCTTTTTGAAAATTACAGCCTCTACCAGATGAAGCTCGACCGAGGATTTTACCATCAATACATGCAAAACTGCCTGCATCTCAACAACCGGGACAAAACCTTCAGTGAGATAGCACATTTCGCTGGGGTATCTGCTACAGATTGGAGCTGGGGTGCCCTGATGTTCGACATGGATAACGATGGTTATAGGGATATTTACGTCTGCAACGGCATTTTCCAAGATGTGATAGATCAAGATTTCATGGACTTTTTTGCGGATGATGTAATGCAAAAAATGGCATTGACTGGCAAAAAAGAAGAACTTGGCAAAGTGACGGAAAAAATGCCTTCAGTCCCTATTGCAAACAAGGCATTCAGGAACCGTGGTGACCTTAGTTTCGAAGACGTTGGCGAGAAATGGGGCTTTTCTAAGCCGACATTTTCCAATGGGGCGGCATACGCTGACTTGGACAATGACGGCGACCTCGACCTTATGGTAAACAATGTCAACCAAGAGGCACTTGTCTATCGAAACCATTCTACCGAAAAACTGAAAAATCATCATTTATCCATCAACTTAAAAGGGAAAGGGCAGAATACATATGCTATTGGCGCTATGGTAAACTTGTACCGTGGTGACGAACAACTAAACTTTCAATTAGTGCCGAGCCGTGGGTTTCAGTCCTCGGTTGACTATAAAATGGTATTTGGCTTAGGTCATAACAAGGTTATTGACTCACTGGTGGTTATCTGGCCTGACCTTTCCAAATCTGTGCTGTTGGGACCGTCTGCCGATTCAACCCTATTGCTCAACTGGTCGGATGCCAATTCGAAAACTACTGGCAATCTCTATGACCTTGCAACGCAACCAGACAAACTGCTAGCGGAGGTATCGAACATTTTTGATAAACACGCAGAAAATACTGGCTTCGTGGATTTTTACAACGAAGGCCTGAGTTTTCGGATGTTGTCCCGTGAAGGGCCAAAAGGTGCTGTGGCTGATGTGAACGGTGATGGCCTAGATGATCTTTTTATAGGCGGTGCCAAAGGCCAACCTGGTCAACTTTATGTACAATCCTCAAATGGAAGCTTTATCCCAATAGAAAAAAATACATTTGAGCGAGACTCTAGCCATGAAGATACGGCTGTCATCTTTTTGGATGTAGATGGCGACGGTGACCCAGATCTGTTTGTGGGAAGCGGAGGAAATGAGTTGCCTACCAACCATCGCCTGTTAAAGGACCGAATTTACTTCAACGATGGCAAGGGGAATTTCACGTTGAACGAAAAAGCGCTTCCGCCAAATGGAATGAATACCGCAGTTGCCGTTTCTCTGGATTTTGACGGTGATGGCGATCAAGACCTATTCGTAGGTAGCCGAAGTGTGTCTCAGATTTACGGAACACCCCCTAGGCATTATTTGTACGAGAATGATGGCAAAGGACAATTCAAGGATGTGGTAAAGACCGTTTGTCCTGATTTGTTAAGGCTTGGCATGGTGACAGACGCAACCCTTGCGAATATAGTTGGCGATGAGTCTCCAGAATTGGTGATCGTGGGCGAATGGCGCAACCCAATGGTTTTTGAGGTAAAAAAAGGGTTGAAACTTACAAAAAACAACCTTTCGGATTACAGTGGGTGGTGGTATGCTGTAAAATCTGCTGACCTTGACGGTGATGGCGACCAAGACCTCGTGCTTGGGAATCGGGGAGAAAACTTCTACTTCACAGGCTCCAAAGATGCTCCATGCAAGCTTTGGGTAGGTGATTTTGATTCCAATGGCATGCTGGAGAAAATAATGACGAGGAGTATCGGTGGTAAGGACATGCCCATTCCCATGAAAAAGGAATTGACGAGCCAGCTACCGGGCTTGAAAAAGGAAAATCTGCGGCATACCGAATACGCAACAAAGAGTATTCAAGAACTAATACCCGAAAGCAATTTGAAAAAGGCAGCAATTATGGAAGCCAATTTCTTCCAGTCGGCGGTGGCACTCAACGAAGGCAATGGTAATTTTAAAGTTGTGCCGCTTCCTAGAGAGGTACAATTCTCCTCCGTGAACTGCATCCAAATCACTGACCTGAATGGAGACAATAAACCAGACTTGCTTCTCGGTGGAAATGATGCTGGCTTCATGCCCCAGTTCTCTAAATTGGATGCAAGTTTTGGGAGTGTTTTGTTGAACAAGGGCAGCGGCCAATTTGAAAGAATAGAGAACAGATTGTCTGGATTTTTTGTGAAGGGTGACATGAAGTATTTGTTGGCCCTGAAAACCAAAGGAGAGGAGCGAATCGTAGCTTTGATAAACAACAAGCAACCAAAAGTATTCGCAAAGTTATTATCGGTCAAAAAAGTAGAATCGCCCCAATGAAAAATAGCCTTAAAATATTGATTACCAATATATTGGTCTGTGTTACATTGCTTGCTGCTTATGTTATGAAGGCGCAAAACCTCATACCCAATCCAAGCTTCGAAATTTTGAAAGCATGCCCAACTGGTTCGGGGCAGCTAGATTTAGCCGAACCTTGGGAGGCAATACTAACTCCTGATTTATTCAATGTTTGTTCCGAATCAGTCACTTACGGAGTGCCCCAAAATCAAACTTGTAATTACCTTCTACCACAGGAGGGTGATGGTTACACGGGCATGTTTGTTTACAATTCCCATGAGTTCATCCGAGTTACCTTGACAGATACGCTTGAGACAGGCAGGCGATATTATGTTAGGTTCTTTGTTGCTGCTGAAGATAATTGTGGTGCCACGAACATACCCTATGCCACTACCGACGCCATAGGTTTAGCAGTCAAAGGAACTGG
Organism: Saprospiraceae bacterium; assembly: GCA_022841745.1. Taxonomy (GTDB): domain Bacteria; phylum Bacteroidota; class Bacteroidia; order Chitinophagales; family Saprospiraceae; genus UBA6168. Next base: position 53,585 of record JALHQW010000001.1, read on the forward strand.
CCCAATTGACAATTTCAGGGTAGTGGCACAAAACAGGGGGACAGTGATTTCAGATGCCTTGAAATGGACAAAAGTTAGCGGCTGTTTCGTTGCTGAGGGCAATGAGTTGATAGTTCAAATTGGCAATTTTCTCGATGATGACTCAACTTTGATAGCGACAAATATGCCACAAGTGCCCAATACACAACAGTTCAATTATATGTTTGTTGATGATGTATTACTAACGCCTTTTGACCCATTTCCTGATACTTTGTTGTTGTGCGACGGGCAACCATTAAACTTAAATGCCAGCTTTTATGACGCCAATCTTCAATGGCTGACTGGAGAAACCTCACCCGTTCTGTTGGCATTGGACACAGGCAATTTTGTTGTGACGGCCACTATTGACGGGTGTGTAATGAGGGAGGAAGTTACAGTCGTAAATTTTAGCTACAAGGATTTGATGCCTCCAGACACATCCATTTGCAAAGGGGACGAAATTCGGCTTTCGCCGGGCATCCCTGGGCGCTATCGTTGGCAAAATGGAGATGAGGCAAAAACCATTACCATCTCAAAACCAGATACATACAAGGCGGTTGTAAGTAATATGTGCGGAGACTTCAATTTCGAGCAAAAATTGACCAACGAAGATTGTAGGTGTAGTGTCTTTGTACCCAATATCTTCACTCCGAATGGTGATGGCATCAATGACCTTTTGGAAATTGGATTAGGCTGCGATTATGAATACATCCCAAAGCAATTCAGGATTTTCAATCGCTGGGGAGGACTTGCTTTCTCTGCAGATAATTTTTTAGCGATAAAATGGGACGGAAACCAACAAGGCAAGCCAGCACAAAATGGCGAGTTTACTTGGTATTTGAGCTATGAATTAATCTATGATGGAAGATCTAGGCTGATTATTGAAGATGGAAGCGTAACAGTGGTTTATTGATTAAGTGTTTGAAAAACAATTGGTTATGAAAAAAATGCTGTGGTTTGTATTGCTACCGGTTTGGGCGTTTTCGCAATCCCAGATTTTCTTCGTCAATGCGGGTGTAGGCATTGAACGTATCAACAGGGATGGCACTGGCCGTCAGGTCATTGTGCCTTGGGCAAATAGTGCCTCACATGGTCTAGCCTTAGACAAACAACAGCAGAAGCTCTATTGGTCAGACTGGGTCGAGGACAAGATATTCAGGGCTAATTTTGACGGTACAGAAGTGGAAATCGTTATTGGCAATGGGCTCGACTTGCCAGAGGGCTTGAAGGTTGATGAAATCAACCACAAACTTTATTGGGTTGATAGCGGCACCAAGAAAATACAACGAGCAAACCTTGATGGCTCACAAGTTGAGGACCTTATTACTTACCCTTTGGTAAACCTAGATGCCATAGCATTGGATGTTGACGGAGGCAAAATGTATTGGACAGAGTGGGGGGCGGGTGCAGCAATTGGAAAGGTAAGCAGGGCGAACCTCAATGGGACAAACGAGGAAGAACTCATTGCTATTCCAAACGGATTGCTCAAAGGGCTGGCATTGGACTTGGAGCATGGCAAAATGTACTGGACGGACTGTACTTTCAGTAAAGTGCAAAGGGCCAATTTGGACGGAACCAATCTGGAAGACGTGTCGGCCCAAGGCTTTGGAGCGCCAAACGCCCTTGATATAGACCTCCTAAATGGCTGGGTTTATTGGACTGATTTCAGTTTGCAAAAAATCAGACGCATTTCTTTCGATGGATACTATAGCCAAGATATTTTGACGGTTGGTCTTGATTCCCCACAAGATATCGCATTGAACATCAATGAAGTGGAAACTCCATTGGCTGCGAAAGTGGTGTTTTGGCACCAAGGCTTCAGCCCTAACCCAGCCACTGACTGGCTAAAAATTAGGGGTTTGTTACCATCCGATTTGGTGTTGATTTTTGACATAAATGGCAAAATGGCTGGTCGCCAACAAGGAGGTGAAGTCAATTTAGCTGGGTACGTTGCAGGAAGCTATTTTGCAAAAATTATTCGGCATTCAAACAAAATCTATCACTTGCGATTTGAAAAAATCTGAGCAAAGAACGAACATGACGAAGACGATTATATGGACAGCCATAGTGCTTTTAATGCTTGGCGGCTGTCAAAATAAACCAGCTGGTGAGGCACAGTTCAAGCTTTTAAGGAAGGATGAAACAGGTCTAGATTTCACAAACAATCCTAAACAAACGGGCGGCTTCAATGTCCTGAAGTACATGTACTTCTTTAACGGTGGTGGCATAGCTGCGGGCGATTTCAACAACGACGGGATGGTTGACCTATTCTTTACCGCCAACCAAACCCAGAACAAGCTATTCCTTAACCAAGGGAACCTCAAATTCACAGAAGTAACGGACAAGACAGGCCTAACCGAGAAAATAGAGGGCTTGAAGTGGAGCACTGGGGCATCAGTCGTGGACATTAACAATGACGGCATGCTCGACATTTACGTGAATGGGGTGGGGGACTACCAAGGTGTAAAGGGAAGGAACCAGCTCTGGGTTTGCCAAAAAATAGAAAACGGAATTCCTGTTTTCAAGGATATGGCCACAGCGTATGGCCTTGATTTTCAAGTATTTGGCACGCAAGCTACCTTCTTCGACTACGACCTTGATGGCGACCTTGATGTGTTCCAACTCAACCACTCACTGCATCAAAATGGCACTTTTGGCCAGCGGCGGCAGTTCGCTGGGAAGCAGCACCCGCAGTCAGGTGATAAGCTGCTCCGCAATGACTCCCACCTCTTAGATGAGGGTGTGAATGGTGGCAAATTCACGGATGTTACGTTGGAGGCTGGGATCAACAGCACGGTCATTGGCTACGGCCTCGGCGTGGTGACGGGAGACGTGAACAACGATGGTTGGCCGGACATCTACATCGGCAACGATTTCCATGAAAACGATTACCTCTACATCAACCAGCGAAATGGTAATTTCAAGGAGGTGCTGACCGAGTCAATGCAACACACCAGCCGTTTCTCAATGGGTGTTGACATCGGCGACGTGAACAACGATGGTTGGGGCGACATTGTCTCGCTTGATATGCAACCGGAAGACCCTGAAATCCTGCGAAGCTCGCTCGGCGAGGATGGCTTTTCGCAATTCCAATTCAAGCTTGGCTATGGTTACAACGAGCAGTTTGCGCATAATGCCCTTCAAATGAACCTGGGGCTTTATTCAGCCTACTTGCCTGGGAGTCCTTTTTCGGCCCTTAGTTCATTTGGCCCGCCAATCTCCAGCCCAAAATTCTCCGAAATATCAAGGTTTGCTGGCGTTTTCGCCACCGATTGGTCATGGGCGGCGCTGTTCTGCGACTTCGACCACGATGGGCAAAAAGACTTGTTTATCAGCAATGGTATCCCCCGACGCATGAATGATATTGATTATGCCAATTTCATGGCCAGCGACGAAAAGAACGACAAATGGCAGTACGTGGACAGCCTCGATAACCCCGACCTTAAAGTGGTGGAACGGATGCCTAAAATCAAGTTGCCCAATAAATTTTACCGAAACACGGCTTCGCACGGTGGTGGGTTAGGTGTGAAATTCGATGACCTTGCCGACCAGATTTCAGGCAGCCAGCCCAGCTACTCCAACGGCTCCATCTATGCCGACCTCGACAGCGACGGCGACCTCGACATCGTGACAAACAATATCCAAGACGAACCCTTCGTCTATCAGAACTTAACCGTTGAGAACAAGCAACCTAATCATAACTTCTTAAAAATCAACTTAAAAGGAACCGACAAAAACCTGAACGCCATCGGAGCGAGGGTAGTTGTTTTCAAAAAAGGCAGCGAAAAAATAGTGTATGAAAATTACCCCGTGCGTGGCTACCAATCCAGCATGCTAGGGCCACTGCACATCGGGCTTGGCGACACGACGACATTGGATTCTGTTGTGGTCATTTGGCCAAACCGCCAGTCCCAACGACTTGCCAATCTCAAATATAACAGTACCATAGAGGTGGTGTTCGACTCAGAAAATGCCCTGATTTTTGATTTCAAATTATTGGCTGAAAAAGCACCACCACCATATTTGTTTTCCTCATCAGAGCTTGAGGATAAGCGACTTAAGATATTTAAGCACTTTAATGTACTTGATTTTATCCACGAAGAAAACCCCTTTGTTGAGTTCAACCGGGAGGGGCTAATACCGCACATGGTTTCAGCCGAGGGGCCTGCGTTGGCTGTTGGCGATGTGAACGGTGACGGGCTTGATGATGTGTTTTTCGGCTCCGCAAAAAGGGAAAAATCCGCCCTCTACCTCCAAAAAATGAGTGGCATTTTTGAATTAAAAACGCCTACCGCTATACTTACCGACAGCATATTCGAGGACGTGGACGCTACCTTCGCAGACCTCGACAGCGATGGCGACCAAGACCTCGTCGTTGCCGCTGGCGGCAACGAGTATCGGGGGAAAGAGGAGGCCATGAAGCAGCGCTGGTACCGCAATGACGGCAACTACAACTTCCAACGCATTGATTTTCAGGGCGTTTACATGACCGCTGGCACTGTGGCCGTCGCTGATTTTGATGGCGACAAATTGCCAGATGTATTCCTCGGTGCAAGGGCATTGCCTTGGAACTATGGCATCGTGCCGACCTCCGTTTTGCTCCGCAACAAAGGCAATGGACAGTTTGAGAATGTGACCGAAATGGTCGCTAAAGGGCTTTCAAAGGTTGGCTTCGTAAAGGATGCTTCTTGGGCGGATATGGACGCCAACGGCTCGCCTGATTTGGTGCTCGCTATGGAATGGGGGCCAATCACTGTTTTTTACAATGATGCCAAGTCGCTCGTTCAATCCGCAATCCACAATCCACAATCCGAAATCGCAACTGGATGGTGGAACTTTGCCCTTCCCTACGACTTCGACGGTGATGGCGACTTGGACATTTTGGCGGGCAATACAGGGATCAACAGCCGATTAAAGCCAACGCCTGAACAGCCGGTGCGGATGTATGTGGCAGATTTTGACGGAAACGAGCAGGTGGAACAACTACTGACGTTTTGGCTAGGAGGAAAAGAGATTCCTTTTGCCACACATGCCGAAATCATCAAGCAATTACCATCGCTCAAAAAGAATTTCCTTTATGCCAAGGACTTCGCCAAGGCCAGTGCCGCCGACCTAGTGGGGCAGGCTGCGTTGAAAAAAGCAGTGAAATGGGAGGCGAATGAATTCACCAGTATGTATTTTGAAAATATTGGTAAAGGTGAATTTGCATCCCACCCCTTGTCCGAAGAGTTGCAGTTTTCTACCCTCAACGCCGCCGAACTAGCCGACCTCGACGGCGATGGTAAAATGGAGGTGTTGCTCCACGGCAACTTCTCGCAGTGCAACATCGAAATGGGGCGCTACGATGCGCTATATGGAAACGTCCTTCGCATAGGCAAGGGCGGTAAGATGGAGGTTTTCCCCCTCGGCAATGTGCGGATTGATGGCGAGGTTCGCCGGATTGGGCGAGTGAAATTGGGCAATGGGAACGGGTTCGTTTTTGCGAGAAACAATGGGGCGGCAGTGCTTCTGAAGCCTGAAAACCCATTGGAATAGAACATAGGTTTTGAATTTGACTAATTGCTCGATTCGTTTATCTTTGTATAAAAATGAAAGTCATGTCAGCAGCAATAGCACAAGCCGAACCTAAGAAAAAGACACCTGCTCGCCAGCCAAAGCGAATAAGTTTGCAGGAGTTTCTACGTGATTATTCTGATATAGAAGATGGGTTTAAGTATGAGTTAAGTCATGGTTTAATTGAAAAAACTTTAAAGATGAACCAGTTTCAGTCAAAGCTATTTTTTATACTCAATAGGTTGTTTATTAATACCGTAGCTTTTAAAAATGGAGGAGGTTTAATTTCTGAAATTGACATGGTAACTGTAGGCTCACAACTTAGGCGGCCTGATATTGCATTTTATTCAGGAGAACAAATCAAAATAATGACCCCATCCAGCAACCAAGTTGCCCCATGGCTCGCAGAGGTTATTTCACCGACTGATAACGCCGACAAAATCAACGAAAAACTCAAAGAATACTTCGATGCCGGGGTTCAGGTCGTTTGGCATATTTATCCAGCATCCGCTCAAGTTTACGTCTATACAGCACTCGACGAAGTAACAATTTGCATTGGCAACAAGATTTGCAGCGGTGCACCTGCATTGCCTGATTTGGAAATTACTGCGGCAAAATTGTTTGCCTAATCTTGTTCTTCCCCACGCTCTTTAACATACTTGCTTCCCTTATTCGTCCATTCAATCTTCCCTTCCTTATTGGCAATCAGCTTGGCAGCTGCCGTGTAGGCTTGGCAAAACTTCAATAGGTAGTCATAATCTATGGAGTCGGCATTGTCGGCAGCTTGGTGGTAGTATTTGAAAACCGATTCGTCCATGGCGGTGATGCCTGGCGCAAAATCAACTGCGGGTATCCCTTTGGCAGCGAAAGAAATATTATCCGACCTTTCATAAAGATTTTGTTCTGGAGCAGGGTCGCCGAGCATAGAAAGTCCAACCATACTCCCTGCTTTTTCAAGGTCTTCATCCACGTTGGTCAAGCCCTTGCCAATGACGTTGAAATGGGCAGTTGAATTATAGCCCGCACCATCCGTGTTCAAGTTGAAAACAACCTGGTTCAAAGGCACAGGTGGGTTGTCAGCAAACCACTGACTGCCCAACATGCCCATCTCTTCGGCGGTACAGGCCAAGAGAAGCACCGAACGCTTTGGAGGATTTGCGGCTAATTCCTTGGCCGCAGCCATGAGCGCCACGACGCCAATGCCATTGTCACGGGTGCCATTAAAGATGCTGTCCTGCGGAGAATAGGCTGCCCCTCCTTGCTTCCCAGTTCCAACATGGTCGTAATGGGCACTGAGCAGTACAAACTCATTGCGAAGCACCTCGTCCTTCCCTTCGATATAGCCAACGATATTGGAGGCATGCACTTTTTCCTCAGCACCGGGCTCCAGCTTTATGGCGGATGCTTGGGGCGTTTGGTTGAGTTTTGTGGAAATAATGCCATCGCCTTGTTCCTTCGCCCAGCCATAGACAATGTTCGACTTTCCGTCAGCATCGTGATCTAAGTCCATGCGCTCTTTCTTGAAAAAGCTTTGGGCAAACTGCCAAGGCAAGCCCATTCGGTAGGCTTCAATCAAAGCAATAGCACCCCGCTCGGCGGCCAGCTCCTGTTTTCTTTTCATGGAAGCAAAGACATCGTTGGGCGAGTTGCCTGTGGGCAGGCCCGTTATGGTCACCACGATTTTGCCTTTTACGTCCAAGCCTTTGTAGTCATCAGAGCCATCGGCTTCGTCCACCCAGCCATACCCAGCGAAAACGATGGGTGCTTGCTGGTCTATTTTCGAGCCATTGATAATCAAGAGATTGTCCGCTAAGCTGAAAGTTTTTTCGCCGATCTTAAGCAATGCTTCTTTCGGCGGCTGCACAATTTTGAAGGGGACTTTCTGGAAGCTGCCGTTCAAGGACGACAGGTTTTTTACGCCATAGTCCTTCCATGCCTTGGCAATGAAATCGGCGGCCATTTGCTCGCCCTTGGATGCTGTCCTACGGCCTTGGAGTTCAACGGAGGCAATGTATTTCAGGTTGGATTCAACTTCGGCTTTTGTGAAATTGAAAGCTGGTGATTGGGCATTCAAGCAAAAAATGAAGAGCGTTTTGAACGCAAAAAGCAAAAAAGACTTCATGGTATTTTTAATTGAAGCGCAATGTTAAGCAAAAAGGCACGTTTTAGCGGCTGTTTGCCTGTAAACGTGGAGGTTCGGCCTTTTCAAGCATGGCCAACTTTGTTAGCTTTGCAGGCGAATTCACTAAAATGCTTATAATTCAATGAAAAAATTATTCCTCATTTGCCTTGGGCTGATTTTTCTTCAAAACATCCGAGCCCAAGAACTAAAAAATCAGAAAGATTCACTCAGCTATGCGATGGGCGTTTTGATGGCCCAAAACCTGAAAAAGCAGGGAATGACCAATATTGACCCCACAATTTTGGCAAAGGCCATGCAGGACCAATTTGCGAACAACACTTCGTTGATGGATTTCAATGCCTGCAATAAATATGTCATGGAAGTCCAGGGCAAGGAAAAAGAAGTGCAAAAGAAGCAGAACGCTTTAGCAGGCCAAGCCTACTTGACTTCAAACGGCCAACGAAAGGGCGTGGTCACGTTACCGAGTGGGCTTCAATATGAAGTTTTAACAGAAGGAACCGGAGCCATCCCAACTACAGCGAATAAAGTGAAGGTGCATTACACAGGTACTTTGATAGACGGTACCATTTTCGATAGCTCCGTCCAAAGAGGCGAACCTATTGTTTTCCCTGTCACGGGCGTCATCAAAGGTTGGACCGAGGCCCTTCAATTGATGAAGGTAGGCTCAAAATGGAAATTGTTCATTCCCTCAGCCCTTGCTTATGGCGAACAAGGTGCAGCTGGCGGTAAAATCGGCCCGGGTGCCACCTTGATTTTTGAGGTGGAGTTACTTGGCATAGAGCCATAGTAGCTCTCCCTAACCCAATACAAAAAGGTGGCACATCAACCGAGGTGCCACCTTTTTGTATTTTTGCCCAAACAATTTTGACGCCCCGAATTCAACTTTATCATGCACATAGACATCATCACCGTCCATCCTGAATTGTTGGCAAGCCCATTTGAGCACAGCATCATGAAGCGTGCGCAAGAAAAGGGCTTGCTCAAGGTCGAAGTCCACGACCTGAGGGATTTTGGTTTCGGCAAACACCAGCAGGTGGACGACTACCAGTTCGGCGGCGGGGCAGGCATGGTGATGATGGCAGAGCCCTTGGTGAACTGCATCGAAAAATTGCAGGCAGAGCGGCATTTTGATGAAATCATCTATTTGACTCCCGATGGAAAACGGCTGACCCAAGGCACCACCAACCAGCTTTCCTTGAAGCAAAACCTGCTGCTCATCTGTGGTCATTATAAAGGCATTGACGAGCGGGTGAGGGAGCATTTTGTTACCCTCGAAATCTCCATCGGCGACTATGTGCTTTCGGGCGGTGAACTTCCGGCAGCCGTGCTGGTGGATGCCATCGGGCGTTTGATTCCGGGGGTATTGGGCGATGAAACGTCTGCCCTTTTCGATTCTTTTCAGGACAACCTATTGGCACCCCCGGTCTATACCCGGCCAGCCGAGTTCAGGGGATGGAAGGTACCGGATATCTTGATGTCGGGGCACTTCGCCAAAATTGAAGAATGGCGCATGGAACAGGCGTTGCGCCGCACCGAAGAACGCAGGCCTGATTTATTGCAAAACCTTGACAAGCTTTGAACATCGAAGAATTCCGCAATTATTGCATAGCAAAAAAAGGGGTAGAGGAAACCTTTCCTTTTGGCGAACAAACACTTGTTTTCAAGGTATTGGGAAAAATGTATGCCCTCACTGGCCTTGATGAAATCGAGTGCAGTGCCAACCTGAAATGCGACCCAGAATGGGCCATCGAATTGCGGGAGCAGCACCCTGACGATATTGCGCCAGGCTACCACATGAGCAAAAAGCACTGGAACACCGTACGCTGCGAGGCTGGTTTGGACGATGGTTTTATTAAAAAACTCATTGACCACTCCTACAACCTTGTTGTTTCCAGCCTGCCCAAAAAAATACAGGAAGAACTAAAGACCCTTTAACTCCCCTTGATTTGTCAAGACCCACCGAATTTGATTTCATCATCGTTGGCCAAGGGCTGGCCGGCACCTTGCTTTCCCACTTCCTGTTGCTTGAAAACCAACGGGTCGCAGTAATTGACTACCCACATGAAGGTAGAACCTCGAACATCGCAGCTGGCCTTATCAACCCCGTCACGGGCCGCCGAATTGCCAAGAGCTGGCGTTTTGAAGAACAATGCTCGTTTGCCAAGCAGACCTACCGTGATTTTGAATTGCTGCTTGGGGCTAAGCTTTGGACTGAGCGACCGATTGCGAGGGCCTTGCACAGTAATTTTGAGGTAAATGAATGGCTAAGGCGCAGCAGCTTTCCCGAGTTCGAGGATTATCTGTTTGACGAGCCTGATATGACGCATTTTGAAGGGAAATTGCAAGCTCCTCATGCTTGGGGCGAGCTTCGGGGTGTTGCCCAGGTTGCGCTTCCTATTTTGATAGAAAAATGGCAGGAATACCTTTCGGCGAAAGGTATTTTCTTTTTGGATGATGTTGATTATCAACAAATTGAGTTGATGGATAGCGATGTACGATACAAAGACTTCACAGCTAGGAACCTGGTTTTTTGCGAAGGCGCCAAGGCCGTTTCCAACCCATTTTTCAGCCACCTTCCATTTTTACCCACTAAAGGCGAATTGATGCTCATACGGATTCCAGGACTGGAATTCGAACGCATATTGAAACACAATATCTTTATCATACCGCTTGGAGAGGGTTTGTACTGGGCAGGTGCGACGAGCAGGTATGAGTTCGATGGGCCATCCCCCAGCGAATATGGCCGTGATTTTCTAGTAGAAGAATTGGAGAAAACATTAGCCTTGCCCTTCGAGATAATCCAACATTTAGCTGGAATCCGGCCAACGGTGGCTGATGTTAGGCCATTCTTGGGTCGGCATCCTGACTACCCCAGCCTAAGCATTTTCAATGGTTTGGGCACAAAGGGGGCTTTGATGGGGCCTTTCTTTGCGAGGCAAATGGCAAGTTACTTGCTTGGCAAGGGACAGTTGGACGAAGAAGTGGACATAATTCGAGTGGGCAATGCAGCCCGGAAGGGGCATGATTTCAAGAAACCCTCCCTTTGAAATTTTAAATTTCGGGCAATTGGCACATCCCCATTTGTTGGGATTTTTTGTGATTGGTCATGCCTGCCGTTGAAGTCCACCTGAATTGCCGTAACTTTGGACACCATAACAAATTCATAACCATGAAGCGAAGGAAGTTCCTGCAACAATTGGGCTATTCTGTGCCCAGTGCCATCCTCCTGCAATCCTTGTTCGCAGCTTGCGGCAACAAGTCAACCGATGATGAAGCCCCCCCTGAAATTGTCAAGGATAAAAAATTTGAAGACTACACAGTAGTTATAGTAGGTGCAGGCGCAGCTGGACTGTATGCTGGCTGGTACTTACAAGAGCGTGGTTTCAATGTAAAAATCTTGGAAGCATCCAATAGGGTAGGCGGAAGGGTGAAAAGCCTAAAAGGTTTTGCCGATTTTGACATTGAACTGGGGGCTGAGGAAATCCACGGTGACAAGACAAGGTTGTATGAAATTGCAGTGAACCAAGTAGGAGCCAAGTTGAATGATACTACCACCAAAGATTATTACTTTTTCAAAGAAAACCTTGGCAGCATGACCGAACCCCCGCTCAAGACCGAGTCGGAAGCTGGTAACTATGCTGAATTTGTAAAAACCATGCAGTTCGTTGAAAATGCACCGCTTTACACGGGCCCAGACAAAACCGTGGAACAGGTGTTTTCGACTTCCGGAATTTCCTGGAACATGTTCGGTGTGGCGAATGGGATTTTGGGAAATGAATACGGCACCTCAAACAACCGTTTGAGCATAAAAGGAATGGCAGAAGAAGACAGCCTTTGGGCGGCTGGGGACGAAAGCTATACCTTGAAGGACATGTCCCTGCTTTCTGTCATGGAAACCAAGTTTGCCCCAGTGCTGGACAAAGTGGTGAAGAACGCTCAGGTAAAGAAGATAGACTATTCTGGCGACAAGGTCATATTGACCGACCAACTCAACAAAACCTACGAGGCAGACAGGGTCATCATTACCGTTCCCTTGACCGTTTTGAAGGACGATGACATCAACTTTGTACCAGCATTGCCCTCTACCAAATTGGACGCCTATTCAAATATCGGAATGGGAGGTGGCATAAAAGCTATTTTCAAATTCAGCCAACCTTTCTGGGAGACCCTTACCGACAGTAAGCTCGGCTCCATAATTGGATACAATGAAGTGCCTGAGCTTTGGGCAACTGCAGTTGGCAGAGGGACTACCCCGGTGTTAACTGCTTTTGTGATGGGTGAAAAAGGAGAACAGTTTGGTTCCATGTCGCCCAATGATGCCAAAGGTATTTTGTTAGGCCATTTTGATAATATTTTCGGAAACAACACAGCGTCTCAATCCATTTTGCAAGATGGGTTTCATCTTCAGGATTGGGGCAAAGAACCTTTCATTAGGGGTGCCTATTCGTATCCAATCGTCGGAGGCGGTTTGATATTCAGGAAGGAACTTGCAGCGAGCGTGGGCGACAGGTTGTTCTTTGCTGGTGAAGCCACTCATTTTGAAGGGCACAGCGGAACGGTACATGGCGCCATTGAGACAGCCATAAGGGCAAAGGATGAAGTTGAAGCAAGTGTTTCTTGAAAAACTTAGCAAAAGTTTGGAGTGAACGTATTTTTTTGTCATATACGAGAGGTTGTTTTGCGAATTATTCAATAATGAAATAATTGACGGTTTTGTGACTAAAAGCCTAGTTTTACCTTCTGGCTTTTTATTAATAAAGGGAAATATTTTTTTAGAAAAAAATACAATTTAATTTTTTTGGTATGAATCTTTCTATACCTTTGCCCAAGAGAAAGAAAGAAAGAAGATTTATTTGGCCCTCATTATCCAACCTACGCTGTAACAAGCATTTCTATCCAATTTAGCGTTACCGAGGCAATCCATGCCTTATCTGCATTAGAATTTCTTCCCATGGCATCCTTGAATGCCCAAAATTTTTATTCAGAAATATTTTCGTAACCGACTAAATTCAAAGCGATTGAAACCGACTTTGCTTGTAACATTGTTTTTGGCGCTTTGCTGCCAAGCACAATCACAAATCACATACGTAAGTCAGGGTGCCAAAGGGAACGGCACTTCTTGGTCAGACGCCACTGGTGACTTGGCATCAGCCTTGGCAAATGCCACTTCTGGTGCACAGGTTTGGGTTGCCCAAGGCACCTACAAACCGACCGCTGACACTGATCGCAAAGCCTCCTTTATTGTAAAGGACGGTGTGAAGTTGTATGGCAACTTCAATGGCACGGAGACATCTATTGACCAACGTACAAGTGCTCCAAGTGCAACCATACTTAGTGGTGAAATGGGCCAAGCTGGCCAGACTGACAATGCCTACAATGTGGTTTTGATGAAAAATGTCGGTGCATCTACCATTTTGGATGGGTTCGTCATCACCGCAGGCAATGCAAATGGTCAACCAAAAGACGCCATGAATACTCGTTGTGGTGGTGCTATCTATATTGATGGTGAAAATGGAAGCAGCAAGCCAACTATCAGCAACTGCGAATTCATCAAGAACCTTGGCCGTGACGGCGCTGCCGTTTACAACAACGGACGCAGCGGCGAAAGCAGCCCAGTATTTATAAATTGCATTTTCAAAGGAAACGAAGCTGGTTTGGATGGTGGTGCAATCTACAATGACGGTAGGCTTAGGGGCAAGAGCAACCCAACGTTCACCAACTGCAAATTTGAAAGGAACATGGGTACTTATGGTGGTGCAATCTGCAATTCAACGGAAGACGGCACCTGCAACCTGACCCTCGAAAATTGCGTTTTCAACGAAAATGCAGCCTATCTTCGTGGTGGTGCTATATTTAGCCTCAATGGCGATGAAAAATGCTATACTGAACTACTCAACTGCAAGTTCACTGCAAACTTCCCGGATGACCAGAACATGATTTTCACAACCACTGCCTCCCGTGATGGAGCTTACAAAATTGCGGGACAGGACTAAAATACAAACCAATTGGAATTAACTGAGGCATCTTAAAACAGCAGACAAAACCAACTTTTTTCGTGATTCACTGGCAATGTTAGTTCCACAAAAATTGTCTCAAAACTGATGGAGGTGTTCAAGTACAGACTTGAACACCTTTTTTATTTCGGCCACTGCCGTATCTTGCCCGTTGGGAAAACCTTCCCATTCCGCAGCAATGCCGACTCCGCACGAAATACTCAAGCAATACTGGGGTTTTGACCAGTTCAGGCCACTTCAGGAAGACATTATCCGCTCCACACTGGAAGGAAATGATGGCTTGGCTTTGTTGCCAACTGGCGGCGGCAAGTCCATCTGCTTTCAAGTACCCGCTCTTTGCATGGATGGGGTTTGCATCGTTGTCTCTCCACTCATTGCCCTAATGAAAGACCAGGTGGCCAACCTGAAAAAGCATGAAATTGCGGCAGCCGCCATTTTCTCGGGTATGGCCGCAAGGGAAATTGACCGAATCCTTGACAATGCGGCCTACGGAGGCCTCAAATTCCTCTACCTCTCGCCAGAACGCTTGACTACGGAACTCGTTCGTGAACGCATCAAAAAAATGAAGGTCTGCCTGCTGGCCGTTGACGAGGCACATTGCATTTCCCAATGGGGATACGACTTCAGGCCACCTTATCTTCAAATTGCCGAAATTAGGGATTTGATACCCCAAATTCCAGTCCTCGCCTTGACAGCTACCGCCACACCAGAAGTCGTGATTGATATTCAAGAAAAACTGTTGTTCAAGCGCAAAAACGTTTTTCAGAAGAGCTTTTCAAGGCCCAACCTTTCCTATGTCGTGCTGAACGAAGAGAACAAGAGTGCCAAGCTGCTCGACATTCTTAGAAAAGTGAAAGGTTCGGGTGTTGTCTATGCCCGAAACCGAAAAATGACAAAGGATATCGCTCGATTCTTGGTGGAAAACAAGATTTCGGCCGATTTTTACCATGCTGGCCTGCCACCCGATGAGCGTTCGAGCAAACAGGAGGCATGGATTTCGGGGCGTACTGCCATCATGGCCTGTACCAATGCCTTCGGGATGGGGATTGACAAACCCGATGTCCGAACAGTTGTCCACCTGGATTTGCCAGATAGCTTGGAAGCCTATTTCCAGGAAGCTGGCCGGGCTGGGCGGGATGGTAAAAAATCCTTTGCTGTGCTATTGTATGCTGAAGAAGACAAGCGCAGCTTGGAGCGCAACCTTGAGGTGGCATTTCCGCCCATGCAAGACATTCGACAGGTGTATCGGGCCTTGGGGAGTTATTTCCAGTTGGCGGTAGGTGCTGGTGAGTTCCAGACTTTCGATTTCGATATCGGCGATTTCTGCAAGAATTTCCAGTTGGATGTTATCAAAGTCCATTCCTGCCTACGCATTCTGGAACAGGAAGGCTGGCTGGTGTTGACCGAGTCTGTTTGGATGCCAGCGAGCTTCATGGTACTGGTGACGAGGGAACAGCTTTATGATTATCAATTGAAAAACCCTGGACTAGACCCCGTCATAAAATCACTGCTCCGACTGTCGGAGGGTGGGTTCCAGCATTTTGTGCAGGTGAACGAGGCCGCAGTAGCAAGGCTGCTAAAAACGACCCCGGACAAGGTGCTGCCGGCCATTCAACGCCTCCACAATGAGCGAATCATTGAATACCGCCCATTGAAAGACAAGCCACAGTTGACTTTCACGAAAGAGAGGGTGGACAGTAATAACTTGACTATTGACCTCGACAGTTATAACCTGCGCAAGGAACGCCAGCGAAAGCGCATTGCCAAGGCCATCGCCTATGCGACGACGGCCCGATGCCGCAGCCAAATGCTCTTGGAATACTTCGGGGAAGAAGGCCCAACTTGCGGTGTTTGCGATGTTTGCCTTGGTCGTACAAAATCCGAATTGTCAGCCGAAGATTTTGAACGTTATAAGTTGAAAATCAAGCAGTTGATAGTAGCTGAACGTATCACCGAACAGCAATTGAAGGAGGCTTTTTCATCCAATCGGCAACAGGCGGTCATCCAAGCATTGTCCTATCTGATGGATGAAGGCTTGGTCAACGTCGAGTCGGGAATCTTAACATGGAAAACCAAGCCATGAAACGAATCCTATGCACCGTAAGCAACGACCTCACCTACGACCAGCGGATGATTCGTGTCTGCTCGACCTTGGCGAAGGCAGGGCATTCGGTCACCCTTTATGGCAGGGAACTCCCCGAATCAAGGCCATTGACCAACCAGCCATTTGCGCAGCGAAGGATGAAGCTGTTTTTCAACGAGGGCAAGCTGTTTTACTTGGAACTGAACCTCCGGCTGCTTGGCGTTTTGCTTTTTTGCAAGTTCGATGTGGTCTATGCGGTGGACTTGGACACTTTGCTCCCAGCGAGGTTGGTTGCTTTTTTTAGAAGGAAAAAACTTGTTTTTGATGCCCACGAATACTTCACGGAAGTGCCAGAATTGGTGGGAAGGCCCTTTTCCAAAAAAGCCTGGGAGCTTGCTGCAAGATGGGCGATTCCCGGGGTGAAACATGCCATAACAGTGGGCCAGTGCCTCGCCGAGGTCATGGGAGAAAGGTATGGCCTGTCCTTTACTGTTGTTCGGAACCTGCCCTTCAAGAGCGCCGCATCCGCAACGAAAGAGAATAGCCAATCCTTTGTCCTGATTTACCAGGGTGTACTGAACGACGGCAGGGGGTTGGAGGAGTCAATTCTTGCCATGAGACAACTGGATGGCGCAGAATTATGGTTATGTGGAGAGGGCGACCTGTCCCAATTTTTGCGTGATTTAGTGGTAAGGCATGGCTTGGGCGACAAGGTCAAGTTCATGGGGAAACTCCCTCCAGACAAACTCGCTGAACTGACCAATAAGGCTGATTTAGGACTCAACTTATTGAAAAAAAAAGGTTTGAACTACTACTATTCGTTGGCGAACAAAGCTGCTGACTATATTCAGGCAGGCTTGCCGTCGTTGGCCATGCGGTTCCCTGAGTATGTCAAATTGAACGAGCAGTACGGTGTTTTTGAGCTTTTGGACGACTTGGAACCCGAACAGATAGCAGCTGCGGTAAAGGCATTGCGGAGCAACAAAAACCGCTACGACGAGCTGGCCGCCAATTGCCGCAAGGCAGCAACAGAACTGAATTGGGAGCAAGAATCCAAGCGGCTGCTTGAGCTTTTCGACCGCCTCGATTGAGCCTTCATTCTTCTACGTAGTTCAAGTCCTTGCCATAGGTCTCTGGCAAGAAATAAAGTACGACCAACGCAATCACCACGCAGACCGAACCTACAATATAGGCTCCGTTAATAATCCCGTAGGCATCTTTCATTTCCTTGAAAAAAAACGTGATAGGAACCAAGGCGCCCCGTGCAAAATTGGGCACGGTGGTAGTGACGGTTGCTCGCAGGTTGGTGCCGAAATTCTCGCTCGCAATGGTCACGAACACCGCCCAGTAGCCCACACCAAAACCGATAAGCAGTATTTTGAAATAGAAAAAGTCTTGGCTGACATCGCCTGTGGAGAGATACCAAACGATGGTGGCGGCAGAGAACAGGTGGAAGAAAAGCAGTGCTTTTTTTCGACTTTTAACCAATTGGCTCATGATGCCGCTGGCAAAATCGCCGATGGTCAGGCCCGTATAGCACCACATAATGGCCGCTCCACCCGTTGCAACTGCATCGGTCATGCCAAATGATTTGCTGAATTCAGGGGCCAACGTGACCAAAATCCCTACCACGAACCAAGTTGGAAGCCCTACCAAAATGCATTTCATGTACCTGTAAAATCGCTCTTTAGTCTGGAAAATCTGCAGGAAATTGCCCCGCTGCACCATGGCGCTTTTCACACTGTGGAACATGGTGGACTCGAATACGGAGATGCGCAATACCAACAAAGCAAGACCAAGCCCACCCCCCACGAAATAGGCTGTGCGCCAGTCCCAAACTTGGCTGACGAAATAGGCTACCACTGCGCCCAGTATCCCGATGCTCGCAACGACCGTGGTGCCATATCCTCGTTTTTCCTTGGACATGATTTCGCTGACGAGCGTGATGCCGGCGCCCAATTCGCCCGCCAACCCAATACCAGCTATGAACCGAAGGATTTTGTACTGCTCCACCGTCTGTACGAATCCGTTGGCAATATTGGCCAAAGAGTAGAGAATGATAGAGCCGAAAAGCACGGAAAGTCGCCCCTTCTTGTCGCCAAGTATGCCCCAACCAAGCCCGCCAATCAACATGCCAACCATTTGCCAGTTGAGCAGGGAAAGGCCAATGTCCTGGATGGACGCAGGGTCGGTTACACCAATGGATTTAAGGCTTTCCACCCGAATGATGCTGAACAGGAGCAGGTCATAGATGTCAACAAAATAGCCGAGCGCTGCTACTGTCACAGTGGAATAAATAACAAGGTTGGATTTCTCTTTGGTCATACAAGTCAATTTTACCGTGCGAAGTAGCGAAAAAATAAGCACATCAAAGATTATCTCATGAAAAGAAATAGGTAAGTTGAACAAGGCAGGCGCTTCTTGAGAGGGCGGGTTTGATAACCCGCCCTCTCAAGAGGTACCGAGGTTTTGCATAAAACCCTGCTACAACCATTTTTATGAGAAAGACCTTCATGCACATCTACTTGTTTTTTCAGTTGAGGTTAAATCCTATCTTTGCGCCCGTTTTTGAAAATGATGAATAATGAATGGTGGGTTACTGAAGCCAGGCATTTAATTCATCATTCTACCTTTCATCATTCATCATTCATCATTTATAAAATGCCCTTACAAGCAGGTATCGTAGGACTTCCCAATGTTGGCAAATCTACCCTCTTCAATGCTTTGACCTCTGCCAAGGCACTTGCTGCCAACTATCCTTTTGCCACCAAAGACCCCAACGTGGGCATCATCACTGTTCCCGACGCACGTTTGGACAAACTGAATGAACTGGTGAACCCCAAGTCATTGGTGCCTACGACCATAGAAATCGTGGACATTGCTGGTTTGATAAAAGGTGCCAGCAAGGGCGAGGGTTTGGGCAATCAATTCTTGGCAAATATCCGGGAAGTGGACGCTATTATCCACGTTGTCCGCTGTTTCAGGGATGATAATGTGGTACACGTGGACGGCGGCGTTGACCCCGTGCGTGACAAGGAAGTAATTGATACCGAGTTGATTCTCAAGGATATAGATTCGGTAGAGAAACGCATAGACCGTTTGCGGAAGCAAGCCAAGACGGGCAAAAAAGAAGACGCTCATGCCGTTACAGTTGCGGAGGGTATCATGGAGCATTTGAACCAAGGCAACCCCGCCCGTTCGCTGCAACTGGAGGGCGACGATGCCGAACTGCTCCGTGATATGATGTTGCTGACGGCAAAACCTGTGCTCTATGTTTGCAATGTAGATGAAGCCAGCGTCAACGATGGCAATCAATACACAGAGAGGTTCAAGGAAGCTGTTAAATCAGAACCGGCTGAGGTCATTTACATCAGTGCGGCCATTGAAGCCGAAATTGCCCAGATGGAGACAATCGAGGAGCGTAATGAATACCTTGAAATGATTGGCCTTCACGAACCCGGTGTGAACCGCCTGATTCGTGCCACATATAAATTACTCGACCTGATTACCTACTTCACGGTTGGTGAAAAAGAAGTCCGTGCATGGACCATCCGCCGGGGCTGGAAAGCACCAAAAGCAGCGAGCGTCATCCACACCGATTTCGAAAAAGGCTTCATTCGTGCCGAGGTCATCAAGTTCGATGACTGGGTGAAGTATGGCTCAGAAGCTGCCATAAAAGAAGTCGGTAAAATGGGTGTGGAAGGCAAAGAGTACGTCGTTCACGATGGCGATTGCATGCACTTCCGCTTCAATGTTTGATGGAAAATCGGTGGCAGGTTTTATTGCCTAAAGCCGGCTACCCATCATCCCCCACAAACTATTCGCCGTCCACCGTAGGCCGTCCACCGTTTACCGTATTAAGGTAACATTGCCCTTCTTGGCAAATGATTGCCCATCCTCACATTTGACGATGGCGTAAAACCCATACACATCAGGAGGCAGTTGCTTGCCATTATAAGTTCCGTCCCAACCAATGGAAGGGTCGTTTGACTCAAAAACCTGCTCGCCCCAGCGGTCATAAACGATGATGTTTGCTTCCGTTAGGTCATTTCCAAAGACCTTGAACACATCGTTTTTCCCATCACCATTTGGCGTGAACCCTGTAGGGATGAAGATGAATGGCTCCTCGCACAGCGTCAGTACCACTATTAATAGTTGCCGCTCGATAATACAGCCATTGCCATCCACGACTTGTAAAGTATATCCCGTTGTTTTTTCTGGGCTTGCAATTGGGTCGTGCCCAGTTGGATTGTCCAAGGAATTGGATGGATTCCAGTTATAGCTAAAGTTGGGGCCGAAAGTAGCAGTCAATTGCACCGAGTCGCCCCTTAGAATAGTGTCAATTGGTGGAGCAACCTCAATCTCGGCGGGTACAAAAACAAAGACCCTTCTTTCAACCTCACAAAAACCTGTAGCATCTGTCAAAATGACCTGATAAACGATGGATGTGTCGGGAGAGGCCGTAGGGTTGATACCGTTTGAATTATCGAGCCAATCGGGGGGGGACCAACTGAAAGTGGCGGCTTGGTATGCACTATCAGGGTTGAGTTGGACTGCACCATTTTCAAGGCAAAGTTTTAATGAATCTGCCAAGGACTCGTTGTTGAAAATCACAACAGGTATCTCCTGTTGGAATGTATCCAAACAGCCATTTTCAGCAGTAACAATCAGGCTTAATAAAGCAGGGCCAGGGCTGTCCAAACTGAATATGGGGTTTTGAACCGTATCAGTCCAAGTATTGCTGCCTTGTTCCAGTGCCCAGTTCCAATCAACGATGTCCACCAAGGTATCAATAGATGAATTGGTGATAGTTAGGACAAACTCCTCCTCGCATTCAACATTGGAAATTTCAAAATCGGCAAACAAAGAGTTGATATTGAGCTGTACGGGTGCCGAAAAAGTATCCGCACAAACGGTGCCTGGTTCTGAAATCAGTGTGATATTGTACAGCCCTGTATCAGGATAAGTATAGGTTGGGTTCTCTAAATTGGAAGTGGCATTTGGGTTGGTGGGGTCATTGAAGAACCAAGCGTAGTCATTGGCATTGATGCTTTGGTTGTCCAGGTTCACCGTCAGGCCTTTGCAAATGACTTCAGGTGCAAAAAACGAGGCTGTCGTGACCGCACATTGGCCGATGTTCACTTGGTAATCACGCCGTTTTGAGCCTATGAAAACGCCGTTTCGGTATTCCTCCACGCAGATGCCAATGACAAACTGACCAATGATTTGGGGCGTCCCGGTCAACAGGCCAGTACTTGGGTCTATGGTCATAAAAGGTGGCCCTCCGATTTGGTTGTTGGCATTGTAAGTTGGAAACCAAGGCACGGGAAAATAAGGTGGAGGGTTGGGTGGTTGGGGCCTCGGATTCGAGGGAGTTGCCCCAGTGAGCGGGTCGCAAAGCCTATAAACCAAGGAATCCCCATCAGGGTCAATTGCCGATTGGTCAATCTCAAAAGGCTCATTTACACACAAGTATAGCGGTGGCCAGTTATTGAAAACGGGACTGCTATTGCAGGTTGCCAAAGCAAAACTGTCCAAAATAATGCTATAGGTTGCGCCGACGCTATCGGGCAATACGAGGTTGGAAATTGTCCGATTCCTGCAACAGCGTTGGTAGGACAGGTAGTATCCTCCCACGATATACGGCAGCGTATCAATATGCGTGTAAGTGGTGGTATGGACGCATACATTTGGCGGTACAGCCAAGCATGGGTTGTTCAACACGGGGTCGAGCGTGTCGTTCAACATGGAATCCAAGGGGATATAGAAGGTTTTGATAAGCTGGTTGGTCAGGTTCGAGAAGACACCGATGGCAGCTGGAGCATCAAACCAAGGCTCGCCATTGTAGCAGTCCCTAAAAATCGTCAGCTTTATTTTATAAACGTTGTTGCCAATGCATTCATAATTCATTTCACCGCCGACAATATGCGTTGCCTTGGCTCCGAAAGGATCTAAGCTCAACAGTACAATAGCCAACAGTTGAAGTCGCTTGGACATAAGGTTTCGATTGACAAATTTTCTAAAGGCAAATTAGGCAACCCACTTCGTTACCTGCCACTAAAGTCCAATTTTTGTTTGTTTGTAGCCAAAAAAAATGAAAACATGCCAATGGTCAGCCACCTAACCGCTACATTAGTGCCTCAATTTTTATGAAAATCTTCCATATAGAACAGATACGCCGCTTGGATGCCCTCACCATCGAGCGGGAACCCGTCTCATCCATCAACCTGATGGAACGGGCTTCTCGGTCATTTTGCCAGTGGTTTGCCCGGCAGTTCCCGAACCGCAACCAAAAAATCTTCATTTTTTGCGGAACGGGCAACAATGGCGGCGATGGACTCGCCATTGCACGGTTACTATCCAAGGATTTTTACGATGTAACGGCCCATGTGCTTTACCTGACGCCAGAACTCAGCAAGGACGCCGCCGAAAACCTGCGAAACCTCAGAAGGGTAGGGGGCAGCGTGATTGGAAAAGAATATAGGGAGGGTGAAACCAAATTGCCCAATTTGCCTGCAGGCTCCATCCTAATTGATGCCATACTTGGGAGCGGTTTGAACAAACCAGTGCTTGGTTATTGGGCCAATTTCATGGAGCACCTTAACACCCAACCCGTAACTAAAGTCGCTGTGGACATTCCTTCCGGCATGTTTGCCGATAAGCCCACATCGGGGGTTTCCATCTTGGCTGATTGGACGTTCAGTTTCGAGTTCGCCAAACTTGGTTTCCTTTTCCCAGAAAACCAGCACCGCATCGGCAAATGGATGTGCGGGAACATCGGGCTGCACCCACAAGCGGTTCAAAATGAGCCGACACCTAATTTTATTTTGGATGAAAAAATGGTGAAGCCATTGCTGCGCACCCGCCACCGCCACGACCACAAGGGCACCTTTGGCCATGCGCTCCTGGTTGCAGGCAGTTATGGGAAAATGGGCGCTGCCATCCTCGCATCAAGGGCTTGCCTAAGGAGTGGGGCTGGATTAGTGAGCATCCATTCCCCCAAATGTGGTTATGAAATCCTCCAAATCTCCGTGCCAGAGGCAATGGTCAGCGTGGACGAGCACCAATATGCCGTTACGCATGTTCACGAGGATTTGTTGAAATACAAGGCTATCGGCATCGGTTGCGGCATTGGCACCAACGAACTGGCTGCCCAGGGCTTGGCGGATGTATTGCAACGCACCAAATGCCCTGTGGTACTAGACGCCGACGCCTTGAACCTCTTGGCAGGCCACCCCGATTTTTTCAAATTGGTTCCAAAAGACAGTATCCTGACGCCGCATGTCAAGGAGTTCGAGCGGATGTTCGGCACTACGGCCAATGATTTTGAACGGAATGCGCTTCAAATCCAGAAGGCCAAGGAATTGGGCATTTACCTGATTCTGAAAGGTGCAAACACTGCCATTGCCTGCCCCGATGGCCACTGTTTTTTCAACAACAATGGCAATCCCGGCATGGCCACGGGTGGCAGCGGCGATGTGCTGACGGGTATCCTGACGGGGCTTTTGGCACAGGGCTACCCGCCATTGGAAGCCTGTCAGTTGGGCGTCTATTTGCACGGCATGGCTGGCGACCTCGCCATGCTCGACCAACAGCAGGAGGCCCTGCTGGCCAGCGACATCATCGCCCAAATTGGCCGTGCCTTCAAACACCTTCGCCCAGTCGAATGAAAGCAGAACTTTGGTATATCGGCAAAACGGCATTCGGCTACTTGGACGAAGGGATGGCCATTTATGAAAAACGCTTGGGCCATTACCTCAGCTTTTCTACCACCTTGATTCCCGATATAAAAAATGCGGGCAGCCTCAACCCCGAGCAACTCAAGCAAAAAGAAGGAGAAGCTGTATTTTCCAAATTGAAGAAGGATGATTTTATAGTTTTGCTGGACGAAAAGGGCAAGCAATTGACCTCAGTCGAGTTTTCTACCTTTATGGAGCAACGGCTTCAAATGGGTTCCAGGCGATTGGTGTTCCTGATTGGAGGCGCCTGGGGCTTCTCCGAGGAACTTTACCAGCGTGCCGATTTCAAGCTTTCTTTGTCAAAAATGACTTTCTCCCATCAAATGGTCAGGCTGTTCTTTTTGGAACAACTTTACCGTGCCATGACCATTTTGCGGGGAGAGAATTACCATAATGAATGAGTTGGCAGTTTGACAGGTCTTGTAACGGTTCTTCGGGATGGCAGTGGGCAGTCTGGGGCTGCTAAGCCTTCTAGGCAGCATCTAGTATATAGTAACCAGTAACATGAACCAGTAACCACCATCCAGTAACCAGTAACCAGCATCCAGTAAATTATGACCATCACCGTTACCCTTATCATCATCGGCATCACTGTCCTCATTTCATGGCAGGCATTCAACAACCGTGACTTATTTTTAAAATTCATGCATTATCCCTACGAAGAGCATAGGGATAAGGAGTACTACCGCTGGGTGACTTCTGTTTTTTTACATGGCAGTTGGATGCACTTGGCCATTAATATGTTTGTGCTGTATAGTTTCGGCACATTCATAGAATCAGTTTTTGTCGAACTTTTTGATGGGGTAATGGGGAGAATCAATTTCCTTGCGCTTTACCTTCTTTCCGGTGTTTTTGCCGATATTCCTACCTATTTCAAGCATAAAAACGACCAATCATTCAGCTCGGTAGGTGCGTCAGGCGCCACTTCGGGTATTATGTTTGCCTTTGCGCTGCTCCTGCCATGGGAGATGATTTACTTGTTTGGGATAATTCCTATTCCAGCTATAGTTGCAGCTGTACTCTATTTAGTCTATTCTTCCTATGCCTCCAAACAGGAGGCTGGCAGCCGCATAGACCACGAAGCACACTTCTGGGGTGCTGTATTTGGCTTCGTCTTCACGATTGCATTGAAACCGGAACTGTTTTCAGCATTCTTGAGGAAAGTGGTGAATGGGCTACCGTTCTAATTTTACTTGAAATATTAGTGGTTTTGCGGAGCAAAAATTCAGCAATATCAAAAAAAACGGGGTAAGGCCACGCCTTACCCCGTTTTGCATTTGGGAATTGACTTAGTTATATCCCCAACCGCTTCCGAATATCCGTCGGCACAGCATCCTTGTGTACCATAATGCCCACCGTTTTCAGCCTGAAATAAGGCTCCGACATATAGACATAGCCAGAATAAGGGCTGATTTCGCCCCAAGAGTTTTTTACATAAAAATAGGTCGTGCCTTGTTGGTCCTTGGCCGTGCCAGTGACATGCATGAGGTGGTCATCGGTTGTGGAGAAATTCGTAAAGGTTTCTTGCCGAAGTGCCTGCGTCACAGCCACCTCTTCATCGGGTTTCGTGAAAATATCTTCCCGTTTTTCATTCACCGGCAACACGGCGATGCCCTTGCTGCCAGAGAATCCTTTTTCGCTCACGTCACCGTCCCAGGCCACACTATAACCCTTTGAGATAGCGTGTTTCGTGATAGTCACGAGTTCGGTAAACGGCACATTGTAGTAGCTGCCATTCGACCAGTTGTCGGGTATTTCCAAGATCATTTGCTGGTCGAAAGGGTGGTGGGTGTAGGAGGTAAAGCTGATATAATCTGATGGATTGATGCCCAAGGTGGCTGCATAGGATTTAGGGGTGAACTCCTTGCCGTTGACGGTGAACTTCTCAGGTGCATCGCCCATATAGGCATCCAAAATGCCATCAACGCCAGCAACCCATTTGCTGCTGGGCTTTTTTTGCTGGGTGATAACATCCAGCATTCCTTTCAAGCCAACTTCCATTTCCGAATGGTCGTGCATGAAGTCGCCTGGCAGCTTGCCGCTGTAGACCGATTCCGGCACAGCTCCTGCTTCTACATAGGCCCTAATCACATCATGGGAAAGACCGCCCTGACCAAACTGCGCTTTGCCTTGCCGATACACATAGTTCTTGGACTTGTCCAAGAAGATTTGCCGAACGAAGTACATCTCCGAAAGGTCATACTCCTCTTTTTTTCCCATTCGAATCAGTTCAGATTCCAAGAAAGAAGAAGTGGCATAACTCCAGCACGTACCCGTGTTTTGTTGGTTTTTAACGGAAGTACAATTGCAGTCATTTGTAATCGTGAACTGATATTGGGCATGCGCAACGAAGGTTGTCAAAAATGCCAGGGAAAGGAAAAATGCTTTTTTCATGCTATTTTAAGTTGAGAATGAAAGTCAGGCGGTGACTCGAAGTCACCGCTTGACATGGTTCAAGAGTGAAAGTCAGGCGGTGACTCGAAGTCACCGCTCGACATGGTTCAAGAGTGAAAGTCAGGCGGTGACTCGAAGTCACCGCTCGACAGGGTTCAAGAGTGAAAGTCAGGCGGTGACTCGAAGTCACCGCTCGACATGGTTCAAGAGTGAAAGTCAGGCGGTGACTCGAAGTCACCGCTTGACATGGTTCAAGAGTGAAAGTCAGGCGGTGACTCGAAGACACCGCTTGACATGGTTCAAGAGTGAAAGTCAGGCGGTGACTCGAAGTCACCGCCTGACTAATTTCACAAGTCTTTGTAAATCAGGCTTTTGTCCACATTTTCCTGCAAAGGGCCAAAATGCCCAATCTTGATTTCGGCCATGCTGCGACCTGCCTTTGCACAGTCAAGGGGGCTATGCCCATCCAGCCAAGCAGTTAAGAAGCCGGACCAAAAAGCATCGCCAGCACCTGTGGTGTCCTTTACATTTACTTGGCGGGCCTGCAAAAATTCACCTTTTTTGCTGTCCGCAACGTACGCACCGTCGCCACCCATGGTAACACAAACCAGCGAGGCGCCCATTTTGATGAAAAATTGCGCAGCAAACTCGGCGCTTTCAAAAGGGCTGCCGTAAAGCCGTTCCCAATCCACTTCACTGACCTTCACGATAGCGCCAAGGTTGCAAAATTCGGCAACGAATTTTCGGGGGTCTTCCCGGTCGGGCCAGGTTTTCGGGGCGTAATTCGCATCAATACTTAACTGGCAACCCAGTTCCACAGCACGTCGGGCAGCTTTCATGATAATAGTTTGCCCAGGTTTTTTGCCCAAACCGAAACAGGTCGTATGGAAAATGGAGGTTTGCCGCAACCTTTCATCGGGAAGTTGGTTGCCTGAAATGCGGGCATCTGCCAGTCGGTACGCTTCAAAATTGGCAACTGCTTTTGTTCGGGTGACAAGGATGAGGGTCGTTGGAGCGGCTACCTGCCTAACCAAGGAGCAATCAACGCCCGTCTTTTTGACGAAGTCAACCAAAAAACTACCCATATCGTCATGTCCGACACTGGCCACTAGGCTGGTGTTGTTTCCAAGGCGAGCCATATTCATGCAAAGATTGGCGGGGCTGCCGCCCATGTGGCGTTCAAAAGAATTGGCTTCTTCCAAGGATTCTGCATAGCCACTGCTGATAAAATCAACCAACAATTCTCCAGCACATAGTATGTCATAATGGCGTCCTCGACGATTTTTCATAAATTTAAATCAGGCGTTATTAGTTAGGCGGTATCTTGTTGCCAGAAATTAAAAATGAGGCCGAAAAGTAGGGAAATAAGTATGAACACTCAAAGAGAATTCCTTTTAGCGCAGTTGAAAGACCAACACTTCGACCTGATGGTAATAGGTGGTGGCATTACTGGGGCTGGCATTGCGCTCGATGCTGCTACCCGTGGGCTTCGTGTTGCCCTTGTCGAAAAAGGGGATTTTGCCAGTGGAACGAGCAGTAAATCCACCAAATTGATACATGGTGGCTTGCGCTATTTGAAGCAATTGGAGTTAAAGGTCGTGAAGGAAGTAGGGCAAGAACGAGCTATCGTTCACCGCTTGGCACCTCACTTGGTGAGGCCGGAAAAAATGCTACTGCCCATTTACAAAGGTGGGACGTTCGGAAAAAAAGGAACTTCAATAGGCCTTTGGCTCTACGATTTTCTGGCAGGGGTGAAGGGAGCCGATAAGCGGCAAATGTTGGCAAAAGAGCAGACCCTCCAATTGGAGCCATTGCTTCACGCCCAAGGATTACAGGGTGGTGGTTTTTATGCCGAATACAGAACTGACGACGCCCGCCTTACCATTGAAGTGATAAAAACGGCCATGCGCTTCGGAGCCATTTGCCTGAATTACGTCCAATTGACCGATTTGATGGAGGAAAACGGCAAGCTCAAAGGGGCTGTTTGCCTTGATGTGAATACTGGGCAAACCTTTCAATTCACGGCCACCACTTTTGTCAATGCCGCTGGTCCTTGGGTGGACGGGCTGCGAGAGAAGGATAAGTCCTTGAACAACAAGCGGTTGTTTCTATCAAAGGGTACTCACATCGTCGTGCCGTGGGAGCGATTGCCACTAAAGCATTCTGTCTATTTCGACGTGGCGGGCGGTCGCATGATTTTCGCTATACCCCGCCAAAGGGCTACTTATATCGGTACAACGGATACGCCATTTAAAGGAGATATTGACCAAGTTTTTGCGGAAAAACCGGAAATCGAGTACCTTTTAAATGCTGCCAACGCCATTTTTCCTATGGCTCAATTAACGGCGGACGACGTGGAGAGTACTTGGGCAGGCCTGCGGCCATTGATATACGAGGAGGGCAAGTCGGCAGGTGAGATGAGCAGGAAAGACGAGATTTTCATCTCCAACTCCGGGTTGATTTCAGTGGCAGGAGGAAAGCTGACGGGCTACCGCAAAATGGCCCAGAAACTCGTGGATTTAGTGCTGAAAATGCAAAAACAAGCGGGGATTATTTGCCTAACCAAACAGGTTGCTCTGGCGGAAGATGCTTTTGAAGATTTTTCACAAGTCATTGATTTTCATAAAGATATAGAGTTAAAGCTGAATGGTTTTTCTTCGCCTTTCATTACCGCCAACTACCTGGTGGAAAACTATGGGAAAATTGCCCTTAAAATTATTGATGACGCCTTTGCCCAAGGTAGCAGGACAGATGAAGCCCTTATTCTGGCTGAACTGCGGCATTGCCTTGAAAATGAACTTGTGCTCACGCCCACCGATTTTTTTGAGCGGCGAACGGGTCTGCTTTACTTCAATATCCAACGGGCACGACAGCATTTGGAGTCCGTTTTGGCCGCTTTTCAAGCAGAGATGCACTGGCCGCAGGAGCGGGTCATTGCGGAGCGGCAAAAAATCCTTGATTTGATGGAAAGGCTCCGACCACTGTGAGGCTGAAAACCTAATTTTGGGCCTTTATTTATCCCTGCTCCAAATTCAACATTCAGATATGACCAACCGACCATTAATTTTCGTGACAAACGACGACGGCATCAATGCGCCGGGCCTCAAAGCCTTGGTAGAAGTTGCACGTGAATTGGGCGACCTTATCGTGGTGGCACCTGACTCTCCGCAGTCAGCCCAAGGCCACGCTATTACTATCAAAGACCCATTGCGACTCAAACAGGTTCATATTTTTGAGGGAATAGAGGCTTATGAATGCAGCGGCACGCCAGTGGATTGCGTGAAATTGGGAAAGCACGTGTTGCTGCACCAGCGAGAAGCCGACCTATGCGTTTCAGGCATCAATCATGGTTCAAATGCCTCCATCAATATCCTTTACTCTGGCACTATGTCCGCAGCAATGGAAGCCAGCTTGGAAGGTATCAATTCCATTGGATTCTCACTTTTGAATTATGAATGGGACGCTGATTTTGATGCTTGCAAACCGTTTTTGAAGCAAATCATGCAGTATGTCTTGGAGCATGGATTGGGTAACTGCAAATTATTGAACGTAAACATCCCTGCCGTGTCAACTGCCCTATTAAAAGGATTCCGGGTGTGCAGGCAGGCAGAGGCCCGTTGGATTGAGCGCTACCAAGAAGGCACAGACCCACGTGGGCAACGCTACTATTGGCTTACCGGAGAGTTTATGAACCATGACAAAGGAGAGGATACCGACGTATGGGCCTTGGAGAACAACTATATTTCAGTCGTTCCATCTGGGCATGACCTTACCCGCTATGATGCCATTGAGGGCTTGAAGGCTTTGGAACAGAAAGCGGGTGTTCCTTCTCTGGAATAATGGCATTATAGCTGGGCTTTGCCTTATTTAGCGTTCATCATTCACCAATACGATAGAATCATGCTTGAAAAAAATTCCCTGCCACTTGGTTTGGCACTTGCCACCCTGCTCCCATTGGTTTCATTCGGTGTTTTATTTGGATTGTACAGCTTGCTGGAAACCCAAGGTTGGGTAAGTACAGGCGGCTTCCGCCCTATGTTCAGGGAGCGCACTTGTGCCATATTTGCTATCGCAATGAACGTGTTCTTGCTCAATTATTACCAAAAAAGATACTTGCACGACACTGTACGGGGTGTAGTGATAGTTGTGGCATTGTTGGTAATAGGTTGGTTGGTGGTATTTGGCAAGTACGTTTTTTAAGCTGCGGCCTCTTCTTTTTCAAAAATCTTGCGTAGCAATGTACCTGTTTGGGCACCGAAGCCACCCAACAAGCCACCAATCAAACTAACTGCTGGCACCAAATAGCCTGAACCCACCTTGAACAACACACCAATTTGGTCAGCCAATTGATTGGCGTTCATTGAATTGAGGAAGATAGCATAGCTGCTCCATAGCAGTGTTACAGCGGCAGTACCTGCTGCAAAACTGGCGGCGCTGTTTTCATGTTTGAAGAAAAAGCCCACTATAGCTGCTACGACCGCAATGCTCCAGAAAGGGAAGAAATATTGGGCGATGGAGCCCAGTACCAGTATGATTAAGGTTTGAAGACCGAATTTTTTCATTTTTCAAGCTTTTTTGGCAATTGAAACCTTCCAAGTTTCAAAAACTTGGAAGGTTTGGCATTTCCCATTCTTTAGTTGATTTCAATAGAACAAATCGTTGGCTTGCGGTTGTCCTCCGCATTTTTCATGAAGAAAAGCTCGTTGTACTCACCATTCACCCATTTTTCGAGGTCGGTAGCGTAGAACTGGCTGCCTGGGTTACCTGACTGGCCACCGGGGAACAGGCCCCAAGCCTTTATTTCCTCACCAAGTTCTACTACCATCCGCCAAGAGGGTCCGCTACCGCCGGAAATGGCATTCAACGCTTGGCCATAGCCGCCCACTGGCAAGTCCATCCTTGAAAAAGCTGGGATTCGCCCCAAGTGCATGATGGAGAATTTGCGATAAGTGGACCAAGCGAAATCCGGCTTCGTCAGTTCATCGTTTAATTGCTTCAAGGTTGCGAGGAACGAAGCCGTTGCAATCTGTTTGGCTGCTTCCCGCTCAGGCGTTTTTTTATCATCGAAAATAATGTCACTGGGGCTGTTGGCGGTCAATTCCACGACCCGCCATTTTTCGGGCATGAGCATGGGCAGGGAATCCTTGTAAACCATCACTTCGTCGAACGCCATCTCATAAAAATTGTCCCACCAGGTTGTGAAGATGACTGGTTCTACCTTGTCCTTTTCAAAGCGAAAATCCCAAGCTTTCAGTTTGTCATAGATGGGTTTTTGTAGGGCACTCAGCTGTGTGGTGTCAATCTGCTTCAACATGGCTGGAAGCCCCTCAGAAGCATGCAGACTGAAATTGTCGTTTTGTAATGCCATCATGTCCTTTGCTGTGATGCTGTCCATTTCGGCGAGCCGTTGGTTCAGGTACCGGCCCCGATAGTGGTCGAAATTAGGACTGTTGTAATAGTAAGGATAGCTGGGGTCGGTGGAATGCTGGTTGGCGGAGGAAACAAAGCCTCGCTTTGGGTTCTTAATGGTCGGTATTTGGTCACGTGTAATAAAGGCAGACCAGCCATTTTTGGAACTGGAACCGTCCTGCACATAACGGCCTTGCTCCTTGTTCTTGATGGGAAATTTTCCGTTTGCCGTTATGGCAATGTCACCGTCTTTTGCAGCAAAAACAAAGTTCTGGGCTGGGAAATCGTAGTTAGTCAGCGCCTTTCGGTAGTCCTCGTGGTTCTTTCCTCTGGCTAGGCCAAGGAAGGCCATCAACTCGTTCGGGTTTGGGGTCTCGTGGCCTATCCAATGCATGGCCAAGTCCCTCCAGTCGCTTTCTTTTGAATCGTAAACGATGGGCCCCCATTCCGTCCAACGAACGGTGTCATACACTGGGCGTTCCATGCCTCGCACCCTGATGGAATCAATGACAAATTTGACTTTTTTGACTGCACCGTCATACTGGTAGGAGGTCTTTGCTTGGTCAGTCCAAGAAATCTGGTACCAATCGTTCACATCATGTCCCACGTTCGTTTCGCCCCATGCGAAATGCTCATTGAAGCCTATCAATACCCCTGGCAGCCCCGGTACGGAAACACCATAGATATTGGCATCGGGCGTATGGATTTGCAACTCGAACCAGATGGACGGCAGGGTCAGGTTCAGGTGCGGGTCATTGGCGAGGATGGGCTTGCCCGATAGTGTTTTGCTGCCCGAAACCGCCCAGTTATTGCTACCAAGCACTCCCCGCTCTTTTTCATAAAGTTTGTGGTGAATCAAGCCGATGGCTTCTTGCGCTACTGCTTTTTCTGTGGGTTTGGTGGCCTTGAAATTCCAGGGTGTTCCCGCTGGAATGACAGGTGACTGTTTGGGGTTGATTTCTGGGTAGAGTTTTTTAAATGTCTCTGCCCCCAATATTTTCAAAGCGTTGGAGGCTTCGAGGTCATCTTCGCCAAAGCATAGGGTTTGGTCCATATACTTTTTGACCAAGGCCGACTTATAGGTATTCCAAAGTTCAGGTTGGAAGCCCATCAACTTCATTTCGACTGGGTATTGCCTTGGATTAAGTTCCGAGATGTATTTGTTCACGCCCGCCGTGTATGCGTCCATAATGGATGTGACTTCCTTGCTTTCCTTCCAAGCAGCAACAGCCCTTTCAGCACCGACCAACATTCCTTGCCTGCGCTTTTTTTTATCGTTTTCCAAGGCATCTGGTCCTGCAATCTCCGCCAACCTGCCGCCCGATGCACGGCTCGCCAATTCCATTTGGAATAGGCGAAACTTGGCCGTCACGTAGCCTTGCGCAAACACGGCATCCTCCATGTTCTCGGCGAAGATGTGCGGTACCATCCTTTCATCGAAAAGGATTTTTACCTTCCCTTTCATCTCAGGAACTTCGATTTTTTGCGGAGCGTAATCGCTCAACGACTCGGCATTTTGCCAAAAACCGGTAAATGGGCTAATGAACGGGCCAATAGGCGGGAGTAAGGTTTCTTTTGTTTTCGTGGGGTCGTCGGGTAGGGGAGTTTGAATGGATATGGGACGGTTCAAGATATAAACCAGTCCCAATAATGTTGATAAAGAAAGTAGGAACTTGACGATTTTCATATGCTATTTTTAATTGAATGCTGGTTTGCCAAAAGAGACTTTTACTTCTGGCGAAAGTCGGACATAAATTTTGACGATTAGTTGGGAATGCGGGCCGATGCGGGCGCTTTGGTACATTTTCAAGGCATTTTTGATGGCCGTGAAAACGATATTGACGGGGGAACTGGTGGGATTTTCGGCCAAAATTGCCTCAATTCGCCCCATTGGAAAAGCATCAATTTCGCTTTGCAATTCGACCTCCAAGGTGGGGTTGAGCGACATTGAAACCGAGAAATAGCTGACCTTGAAGCCATAAGCCTCCAATTTAGGCAAAGTGGAAATCCATGCATCTATGATGCCCATCCATTTCTCCTTGGCGGCTTCACTTAGGTTCGTTGCCTGTTCCTTGATGGTTTCGCCGGCCGTTGTGATGGTTTGTTTTATTTTGTCGAACATTATGGAATGCTTTGAGCCACTTAAGCAGTCAAGCTGCATTTAATGGGCCCGCCAAAGGTATGAAAAATCGTTTTCAACTATGGATAAGGCAATTCAAGCATTTCAATCGGGGTTTTGGTCGAAGAAAATCAGATGGACAGAATTGGGTTGTGCTATCTTACCGCCATTAATTTATTTCGATGAAAATACTTCAAATCGAAGGACTGACAAAGCGTTATGGCAGTATCACCGCCATCAACAACCTTAACCTTGAAATCGAAGCTGGGAGCGTTTATGGCATCCTTGGGCCAAATGGCAGTGGTAAGACCACCACTTTGGGCATTGTGCTTGGCATTACGAAACCAGATAGTGGTAGTTTCACTTGGTTCGATGGCAATTACGGGCAGGACGAGCGGCTGCACATCGGTGCCTTGCTCGAAACCCCCAATTTCTACCCTTATTTGTCGCCCGTAAAAAACCTTGAAATCACCGCTCATATCAAGCGGGTTTCGGCACCCAAAATCGAAAGCATATTGGAATTGGTCAACCTTGCCCAACGCCGTGACTCAGCTTTTAGTACGTTTTCCTTCGGCATGAAACAACGACTTGCCATCGGTGCGGCACTCGTTGGCGACCCCGAAGTGCTGATTTTCGATGAACCCACCAACGGCCTCGACCCACAAGGTATAGCCGAGGTTCGTGAAATCATCCACCGCATTGCTGCTGAAGGCAAAACCATTATCATGGCTAGCCACATCCTCGATGAGGTTGAAAAAGTGTGCAGCCACGTGGCCATCATTAAAAAAGGAAGGCTATTGGCAAATGGGGAAGTCGGGGCCATCCTCAGCAATGATCGCCAAGTGGAAATTGCCTCGGATAACCTTGCCCGCCTCCGTGAAATGCTTGCAACTTACCCAGGGGTGAACAATATCACGGAGAAAAACAAACTTTTACACTTGATGGTCAGCCCAACTATGACTGCCGCTGAACTAAACAAACTGGCTTTTGACAATGGTCTGATTCTCAATCATTTGTCCATGAAAGCCAAAAGCCTTGAATCGGAATTCCTAGAGATTACGGCTGGTAAATAGATAAGAAATAGTTCTGGGGGTTTCAGGTTTTTTGGTTTTCGAGTTGAGCACCTACCCCGAAAACCCAAAACCCCCAAAACCCCAAAACCCGAAAACCCTGAATCCCTCTTCTTTTCACCGTTTAAGATTGAACTATGCTTCATTTGTTGAAATTGGAATGGCTCAAGCAGAAGGATTATGTGCTTTTTAAGCTACTTGCTGCAGCCTACCTCATTTTCCTGCCCGCAATACTTTTCATTGGTAAAAAGATTAGTGTTGGCGAAGGGATGCCATTTAACCCTGTGAAGGATTTTTTTCAATTCCCAACCATTTGGGAGTGGCTTGGCTACTTCGGCAACTGGATGGTGTTTTTCGTGCTCGGATTCTTGGCGGTGTTGATGGTTACCAATGAATACAGCAACAAGACCCTAAGACAGAACATCATCACTGGACTGCACAGGGAGGAGTTTTTCAAAAGCAAACTTATCTTCATCGGGGTTGTGGCATTTTTTGCTGCTATTTACTACATGGTTTGCGCTTTGGTCATAGGCATGTTCCATATAGATGACACACTTTATTTTTCAACGGTCTTTAAAAACGTGGATTACGTGCCAAGGTACTGGCTGATGGGAATGGGGTACATGAGTTTTGGCCTGTTGATAGGCTTGCTAACGAAAAGGACGGGGATTGCGCTGTTCCTTTACCTTGGTTACACCATGGTCGCAGAGCCTTTTTTTCGTTGGGTGATTCACTTGTATTTTTTCAAGAATACTTCCATGAGTTTCTATCCATTGAATGCAATGGAAGATTTGGCCCCAATCCCTGTCATTGCATTTGCGGATGATATGTTGAAAGAAAACGGTTTCAGGATTCTATTGACACCAATGGAGGCTGCGATTGCTACAGTTGTTTACACATCCATTTTCCTGTTCTTTAGTTATAAAAGGCTGAAAAACAGCGATTTGTGATGCTTTAGTCAAAACTTAGCTTTTCGAAAAGCTTGCTGATAAACGTCTTGTCTTCAGTGATGATTTCAGCTTTGCCCACCATGTTTTGATAATAATCAAGCTTGTGGTTCAAGGTGGTCACCAAGCCTTTGTCGAGTACAATGTCGGCATAGAAGGCGTTGTCTTTAGCCACAGGATAGACTTTGCTGACCGTAGCCCGAACGGTACCTTGCTCCCTAAAATCATACCGCTCAAACTTGATATTTACCATCTGACCCTGTATTACCTTGTTGCTCTTGGCCACTGGCAGGTTCACTTTTCCGATGTATTTCTCCGTTTCCGTTTCCGGCATTATATTGAAGAGGACATCCCCGCCATTCACAAAATCCTTGGCCTTTAGGTCTGTATAAAATTGTACTACGCCATCACCAGGTGCCGTTATCAGGTACTTGTCCTTCCAAGATTTGATTTCCCGCTTTAACTCATCCAATTTTTGGTTCAACTGGAAAATGGCTTCCCCAGCGCCTTTGTTTGCTTGGGTCTGGGCCTGTAAGCGCCGCACGTTTGACTTAGAGATTTCGCCTTTGATTTTTTCGATTTCGGAAAGTTTATCCTTAATCTCGGCTTCCTTTTTCTTGATGGCCGTATTCAGGTTGAAAACGACCAACGCATCCAAGGTGTCCACGGAATTGGCGTATTGGCGCACAGCGTTATCGAATTCTTTTTTCAAGGCGCCCAGTTCGGCATTTGCACTTTTCAAAGTGGCCTCTGTACTATTCAATTGACGCTGAAACTGCGAGTTAACCGATTCGACAGCAATGACGGTTGCATAGTCCACTTCGCCGCTATTATCGAGCGGTACCAACTCCAAAGCAGTCAAGAAATTGGAATAGCTAGGTGCAAGTTCACCGATGCTTAAATCCTTGTTTGGATTGTAGCTTCGCAATTTTTCAATGTCGAGCTGGCCAATGCTTTCCATGTCTTCTTCCAATTTGAGCACGTTTTCGTAGTTAGCATTGGAAGGGAAAACCGCCAGAATATCCCCGCTGTTCACCTTTGCATTGTTCATGACTTTCACCTCGGCGATGTACTCCGATTTCGTAGAAATGACCGTGATTGGTGGTGTTTCCGTTGAAATGATAACATTGCCTGCAACGATGTCAGGGAAATGGAACATAAACCCTGCAAAGCCCATCAAAACGATGGTGCCAATTAAAACACAGGTACCCCAAGTGGCGACCCAGGATGGCGGCGTGGCCAATATTTCCTTCACCTCG
Organism: Saprospiraceae bacterium; assembly: GCA_022841745.1. Taxonomy (GTDB): domain Bacteria; phylum Bacteroidota; class Bacteroidia; order Chitinophagales; family Saprospiraceae; genus UBA6168. Next base: position 90,333 of record JALHQW010000001.1, read on the forward strand.
CCGCTCAGGTATTCAATATTGTCTTCTTTCATTTGCGGCTTAGTTTGATTGAAGTACTTCTTCGAGGTTGTCGGGTAAAATGCTGTTGTTGCCTCCCATGCCCGTTAAAATACTTCTCTCGGCAGTCTTCGTTTTTGGCGGGGCCAATGGAATCACGTTGTGTATATGGATGGGAAGGTTGATTCGGCTGGTAAAAAGCAAAATAGTTTTCCCTTTGAAAGCTTCCTCAATCCTACTAAGCACAATGGCTTCGTTTTGACCGTCAAGATCGTTGGTTGCTTCATCGAGGAGCAGAATTTCGGGCTGTTTGTAAATGGCCCTTGCAATCAGGATGCCTTGCCTTTGGGCCTTGCTCAAACCTACGCCTCCTTCCCCAACCATGGTATAAAGGCCGTGTTGCAACCGCTCCACAAAGGGCAAAATATTGGCGATTTTTGCAGCCTCCATCAAACGCCTGTTGTCAATGGTTTCTTCCCCAAGTACGATATTCCTCGCAATGGTGTCGTAGAACAAATGCCCGTCCTGCGATACCACGCCACAATGCCGCAACCAAGCGGTGGCTTGGAAATCGTCCAATTTGAAACCACCAAATTTGAGGATGCCCTCTTGTGGCTTCAAAAAAGTAGTGAGTAGATTGAGCAGCGTTGACTTGCCGCTCCCGTTAGGCCCCACGACTGCAGTTACCTTGCCGGTAGGCACTTGGAAATCGAGGTTTCGGATAATCCATGGAGAATGCTCACCCTCATAACGGAAATGGAGGCCTTCTGCTTCAAGGATTCCGTCTGCTGGAAGAAGGTCAATGCGGTCATTTTTGTTGGCATTGTCATGGGCAAATACTTCGTTCATGCGTTCCATGCCCATTTTTGCCTCCTGCCAACCTATGAAAAACTCGATCAATTGCCGAATTGGGCCATTGAGTTGGGTTAGGATAAACAATACGGCCACCATCACCCCGACACTCATTCCACCTTCAATGACAGCCATGGCCGCAAAGAAAATGACGATGATATTGCGAAGCTCACCCAGCGCAAAAGGGATTTGGAGCGAAAGCTCGTCAGACAAGGAATAGGAACGGCTCACTTTGTAGAGCCTTGCTTCGGAGCGTTCCCATGCCCATCGTTGGGTTTGTTCAGCATTGGCCAATTTGATGTCCCTTATCCCACGAATCAGGTCGGTTAAACGGCTGTACCTTTCAGCTGCAAGCTTGTGGCGATTGAAATTGAGCGACTTTCTTTTGTTGATGAAGTACCGCACGAACAATACCTGCACCAAAGCGAAGAGGGTCACTGTAAGGCAAATTTTAAGGTTGAAGGCCAGCAAAACCAACAGAAGCAAGCCGATCACCAAACTCGAATAAATGACCGACACCGCATCCCTTGTAAAAAAACGATGCACCCTGGGGTTGTCGTAAAGGGTTTGCATCACATCGTCGGTCATCCTGGACTGGAAAAACGTGGCCGGAAGATGGAGTAGTTTAATGATGAAATCCGTCAGCAGTTTGATGTTGAGTTTGGCACCAATATGAAACAGCAGGAAGCGTCGGATAAAATCCAATCCTATTTGGCTGATGAACAAGACTATCCAAGCTATCACCACAAATGGAAGCAACTCTGCATTTTGTTGTTCAATGCTCTCATCCACAATTAGTTGCATAATGAAGGGGAAGGTAGCAGCCAAAAGGGCACCAAACAGAACAGCTACCCCTAAAAAAGCCAAAAGCCCTTTGAACCCAACTAAATTCTCCCAGATAAAGAATGGCTTTTGGCGTTCGACCTGGGGGTTTTCGGCAGAGAAGAAATTAGCAGTCGGCTCCATTAACAGGATGATACCTTCATGACCATAGCCTTCTGGGTCGTTGACCCATCCTTCCAAGAACGCAGTTGGTGAAATTACCTCTAATTGGTCAGTGCTCGGGTCAGCAATCGTGACCTGTTTGGCATCGGCTTCATAAACTACCACGAAGTGGTTCCCTTTCCAATAGGCAATACCCGGCAATGGGATGTCGTCAATCAATCTTTGATAGTTCAGTTTGGCACCAACCGTGTGCATGCCCAATGCCTCAGCAGCTTCACTGATATTCAACAAGGTGACGCCTTCCTGTTTTTGGTGGGCCAACGGTCGCAGTTGCTCGGTCGTGAAAAACTTACCGTAGTACTGCGAAATCATCCTAAGGCAAACTATCCCACAGTCACGTTGGTGCAACTGTTTGAAATGAGGGTATTTTTTTGACATAACGGCTCAATGTGTCGGGCAAGACGAGGGCAGGGCAAAAGGGTAGGTCGGAGAACACAGCCTGGCAAAAACCAATTTCCAAATTTACTTCCGTGAATCTTCGATTCCCCAGTTTCCAAATACAAAGCCCCCGTTTCAACCTTCCCGAAGGTAAAACGAGTAATGGTATTTTGCCTCCCTGTGTAGTTTCTCTAAAACAATTAACTCCTCGTAACGTGTAAGAGCCTAATTATCAGGCACAATAACCATACCGAAACGGGTTGTAGCCCTGAAATTATCTTAACTAATTTTGTTATGGGCGGGAAATAGTGCGAAGTAAAATTGCCTTGAGTTGGTGCTTCGCAATTGGTAGTGGTGATTTTTATGCAAATATAGCTCAGTGGCAATAAAGGACAATGCTTTTATTGAAAATAAAAAAAGCCGACTCAGTGGACACACCAAGTCGGCTTTTTGTACAAAAACATAAATTGCTTAGTTCTTGAAGTAGGCAGGGCCTACATCTTGACCAGCTTTAGCTTTTTCCAAGCGAGTTTTGAATTCCCTGGACTTATCCAAATCGTTCGTCCTTGCATAGATTTCGGAAAGGGCTATGAGGGTGTTTACGTCAGCAGGCTGCATGGCCTCTGTCTTTTGGAAGTAAGGAAGGGCAGTGGCCATCAAGCTAGTGGATTCATCCATCATGACCTTGTACTTTTTTTGGCTATCCTTGTCCATTGGCAACAGATTGGCAACTTTGATAAGTTCTACTGCTTTGTTGAAGTAGAGCGAACCTATGCTGTAAACTGCATCGAATTGCTTTGCATCCAAGCTGATAGCCTTGTTGAAGTATGAAAGAGCTTCATTAAAATATTCTTCAGTTTTCTCATTAGCACATCCGCTGCTGCAACATGAACGAGCAACATATACTTTGTCACCGCCTTCTTTAACGTAATAGCAACCGCCTTCTGGCCCAGTGATATATTTTCGTTTACTTAGGTCTTCTTTACTCTTTTCGTTTGAAAGATTCATGTAAACGTTACCTAGAGCTGAATATATTGAAGGATTGTTTGGTTCAGCGGCAACAGCCTTGGATAACATCTGCTTCAAAGCTTCATAGTCTTGCTCTGCAATCTTGGCATTGATACCAGAGAAGAGGATTTCAGTGCTGGTCGGGAAAGCGGCTTGGCCTTTGTCAAAGACCTTCCAAGCCTCTTCTTTTTGGCCAGTTGCATACAGCATATCAAAGTACTGTGCGTAAACAGAGGCTTCTTTTGAATCCGCCTCGTACAACTCTTTGAAGAGTTTCAAAGCGGATTCTTTGTCGCCGGCAGCGCTTGCACAATAGGCGACCACGTATTTGTGGTTAGCCATGTCTGCCTCTGCGATTACAGGGTCGCCCCCATTCTTCTTAACGACATCATTGATTTTCATAACCATTTCAAGCGACTTGAAAGCACCTTTGTAGTCGTTCATCTTGATTTGGGCGTTGCCAATATTGTTCAATTTGCCAGAAGACTCGGTCATGCCTTTTACGGCATCCTTTATCTCAAACTTTTTTTGAGCAAGTTCCAAAGCCTTCATAAAGGACTCTGCCGCGATAAGCGGTGCGGCAGGATTCTCAGGTTTTGCATCCGGGTTTTTGAACAAAATGGTGAGATCCTTATCTGCCAGGGCGTTGTAGATATCGCCTTTGGACTGCCAGGTCCTGACCTTGCCTTTGTTAATATCAGCGGCGGATGCGAAATCAATCATTTGTACGGCCTCTTTCAGCTTTGCTTCGTTAGTAGCTGGGTCTAGGCTTTGTACATAAGCTGCCAAGGCTTTGTCTGCCTTGTTTAGTGCCTTTTCCGGGTCTTCTTGTGCAGAAACCAGGTTGGAGAAAAAAAACATGGCCATTAAGCCGAATACAACTTTTTTCATTGTTAGTCTAGTTTAAATTAATGTTCTCGTCAGAAATGTTTCCAGACTTGAAATTGTTTGGAAACAGCATTATGACGCTCAAATGCCTGAAATGGCATTTTTTTGATTGTTAAGATTTTTGTAAAATACAGAACCTACTCGCTGACTGGGCCATCGTTCTGTCCTGCTTCTTCGGTTGTTTCCACGTTTGGAGCATCTGTTGGGCCGCCTTCGGTTATGATTTCGGCAATTTCCTCCTCTTCTTCGTGTGGAACAACAGTTACATCTGCAATCTCATCATCGCCATCCAATCGTATGACCCTCACGCCTTGGGTTGCACGGCCCATCACCCTGATGTCGGTCACTGGCATGCGGATAACAATGCCAACCTTGGTCGTAATCATCAAATCTTCGCTTTCAGCAACCGATTTGATGGCGATTACTTCGCCTGTTTTTTCGGTCACTTCCATCGTTTTCACCCCTTTTCCGCCACGGTTGGTGAGACGGTAATCGTTCGCCTCCGTTCGTTTGCCTGTGCCTTTTTCAGAAATGGTCAAAATGGTGTGGGTAGGGTCATTGGCCTGGATAATTGCCATGCCGACCACGGAATCTTGCTCGTTTTCCAAGGTGATGCCAATCACGCCGCTGGTGTTGCGTCCCATTGGACGAACGTTTTCTTCCCTAAAGTGTATGGCGTTACCTTCTTTGGTTGCAATGAAGACCTCATTGTTGCCATTTGTCAGCCTTGCTTCCAAAAGCGTATCACCTTCATTGATGCTGATGGCAATGATGCCGCCTTCCCTTGGCCTTGAATATGCTTCCAGGGAGGTCTTTTTCACTTGCCCTTTCTTAGTGCAGAAAAGGATATAATTATTGTCGAGGAAGGCTTGGTCGGTCAAGTTCTGTACGATGATATAAGCCTTGACCTTGTCATCTGCGGGAATTGAAAGTACGTTTTGGATAAAGCGGCCTCCTGAGTTTTTGGTGCCTTCTGGTATTTCATAAACACGGAGCCAGTAGCATTTGCCTTGTTCCGTAAAGAACAGGAGGTAGTTGTGGTTGCTCGCCACGAACATGTGTTCTATAAAATCCTCCTCCTTGGTTTTGCTGCCTCTTGCGCCTCTGCCGCCACGGCTTTGTGTGCGGTATTCAGATGCCAAGGTTCGTTTGATGTAGCCACCATGTGTAATGGTGATTACTACATTATCATCAGCAATGAAATCTTCCATGTTGACCTCACTCTCATCATAGGAGATTTCGGTACGCCGGGCATCCCCAAAGCGCTCTTTGATTTCGAGCAGTTCATCCTTAATAATCTGGCGGCGGAGGCCTTCGTCGTCAAGTATCGCATGGTATTTTGCGATGAGGGCCAAGGTTTCGTCATATTCCTTGCGCACCTTATCCCTTTCAAGGCCGGTCAACCTTTGCAGGCGCATTTCAAGGATAGCCTTGGCTTGAATCTCGGATAGGTTAAAGGTGGACATCAAGCCCTCTTTGGCTTCATCCACTGTGGCAGATTTGCGGATGAGGGCAATGACTTCGTCCAAATGGTCGAGTGCAATCAACAAGCCCTCCAGAATATGGGCCTTTTCCTCAGCCTTTCGGAGGTCATATTTTGTTCGGCGAACGATGACTTCCAACCTGAACATGATGAATTCCTCGATGAGGTCTTTCACATTCAAGGTCATGGGGCGGCCTCGAACGAGGGCCACGTTGTTTATACCATAAGAAGACTGAAGTGGAGTCAGCTTGTACAAGAAGTTAAGCACGATGCTTGCCATGGCGTCCCGCTTGACCTCAACTACGACCCTCAATCCCGTCCTGTCGCTTTCATCCCTTACATCGCTGATTCCTTCCAATTTCTTTTCATTGGCAAGCTCGGCTATTTTGGCCACGAGCATTGCCTTGTTTACTTGGTAGGGAATTTCAGTAATGATGATGGTCTCCCGTCCATTGGCGGCTGTTTCGATATTGGCCCTTCCCCTTAGTACCACTCGCCCCCTTCCGGTTTCCATGCCCTCTTTCACGCCAGAATAGCCATGAATGATGCCTCCTGTTGGGAAATCAGGCCCTTTTATATGGGTGCAAAGTTCTTCTATAGTGATTTCCGGCTTGTCTATGGTCGCCATCACGCCGTCCACTACCTCGCTCAGGTTGTGCGGCATCATATTGGTGGCCATGCCCACTGCAATCCCAGAGGAACCATTGATGAGCAAAACCGGAATTTTGGTCGGCATGACGGTCGGCTCTTCGAGCGTGTCGTCGAAATTGAGTGCGAAATCAACGGTCTCCTTTTCAATGTCGGCCAAGATTTCATCGGTTATGCGCCGCATCCTTGCTTCGGTGTAACGCATGGCCGCAGGGCTGTCGCCGTCCATTGAGCCGAAGTTGCCTTGGCCATCAACGAGTGGGTAGCGGAGCGACCACTCTTGAGCCATTCTAACCATGGTGTCGTAAACCGAGGAGTCGCCGTGTGGGTGGTATTTACCGAGAACCTCACCTACGATACGTGCCGATTTCTTGTGCGCCTTGTTGTACGAAAGACCAAGTTCGTTCATCCCGTACAAAACCCTCCGATGCACTGGCTTTAGACCGTCCCTTACGTCCGGCAATGCCCTTGAAACGATGACCGACATTGAGTAATCAATGTAGGCGGTCTTCATCTCCTCCTCAATGTTGATAGGGATAATCCTTTGTCCTGAATTCATAAATGATGGTTCGTGCTTGTTTGATGAAAGCTGTCAAATGGGGGTTCTGTAAACGCCACATTGCCATTTTCACCTAAGAAAATCAAAGCGATTAATGATTCATGTCGCTTTTTCTAAAAGCGGTGCAAAAGTAACAAAACTAAGGGAGGATTTTACTAAACGGAATAGGTTTTTACCAATAAAAAACAACAGGATTCGCTTGGATTTTGACCGTAAACTCAATGTCAATTTTTGTTTTTATCAAACAAGGCGAGTAGATTGGAGATTTGACCTTGAAGGTCTTTTCGATTAACTATAAAATCCAGAAAACCATGTTCAAGTAGGAATTCTGATGTTTGGAACCCTTCCGGCAGGTCACGCTTGATGGTCTCTTTGATGACCCTTGGACCTGCAAATCCAATCAAAGAATTTGGCTCTGCTATATTGAGATCACCCAACATCGCAAAAGAGGCAGTGACACCACCTGTAGTTGGGTCGGTCATTAGCGAGAAGTAGGGTAGGCCAGCTTTTGAAAGCTGGGTTAGCTTAGCAGAAGTCTTTCCCATTTGCATCAATGAAAAAGCAGATTCCATCATCCTTGCGCCACCGGATTTGGAAATAATAAGAAATGGGCAACCCAAGCTGATACTCAAGTCAATCGCCCTTGCTATTTTTTCACCTACAACCGAACCCATAGACCCACCAATGAATGTGAAGTCCATTGCAGCTACGACCAAGTTCCTCCCATCAATTTGCCCTTTGGCAACCGAAATGGCATCCGTTAATCCTGATTTTTGGTGCTCTTCCTGTAAGCGTTTCGTGTAGGGTTTTAGGTCAACGAAGTTTAGGTGGTCTTTTGAAATGAGATTTTCGAAGTGCAGTTCAAATTCTTCTCCAAAAAGTAGCTCAAAATAGTCGTGGGAGCCGATCCTGATGTGATAGTCGCACTTGGGGCACTTATAATAATTCACCCTGACTTCCTTCATGGTACTCATCTCGTTGCATTGCTTGCATTTGTACCACAAGCCATCGGGAGTTTCCTTTTTGAACTTGGTAGCAGTTTGTATTCCGTCTTTTAATCTTTTGAACCAACCCATTAGAAGTGATTGTTTTCGCTATTTTGTACATAAGCGGATGCAAAGAAAAACAGTAAGCCGGAATTATGGGTAATTTTAAGCAGTTATCTTCCGAAACTGCCTAAAACAGAACATGCAGGCGAAAACCCCAAAAGGAAATTTTGCCTGCATGTTTACAAAATAAGAGTAGTTACAGATTCGATTGAATTAGTTAAAACTTGTTAGGCTGTGACCTCTTCAACCGATCCGTCGCCTTTCTGACTTTTGATGACATTGAGTTTACCTGTGTCACCATAAATTTCCTTCGATTTCCGATTGTAGGCCAATGCTGCTTCCTCGGCAGTGTCGAACATGCCAATGTGCATTGATTTGCCGTTTTGAGAAATCACAGCCCTGTACCGATGATTTTCTTGGTAAACTCCTGTGTAGCCAGTCTTGCTGCTTGTCTTGCGTTTGCGGCTTGCGACTGCCCTTGACCTGTAAACGATGTTTTCGAGCCTACAATCCAATTTGTTGCCGTTCTTGGCTCCCACCAAGTTGTCCGTTTTGGTCTTTGTGTCAATCAGGAATTTTTCTGCAATCACCTTGTGAAGGTACAAAGTCTCTGTCTTGAAGGTTCCGTCCGCTTTTTTCCAGGTCTTCTGGAAAACGGCGCAGCCACTGGAATGCTTCCGTAGATTGTTGATGAAATCCACTTTGGCAAGGTAAGGGTCTGATGTCAACCATTCGTACACGTTGGCGTCCAACACGATGGTGTCATCTGCATTCTTAAGTTTGATTTTGTAAAGCACGCTCTCTGATTTTGATTGTTGTTGTTACTGTTCTCTGACGTTCTATAAAAACTTCTTAAAAAGCGAATTTGTTTTTCAGGCTGTTTGATGCGGCAAATGTTTAAAATTAAAGTCAGACGGCGATGAAGTGACGCATAAAAAAAAATGAAAAATGAGTGTTAGGGATTAAAATCAGTGAAAACACTCATCCCACATTTGGATTTTTAAACACTCGGACTTTGTAAGGTGGAAATCAGATGCTAATTAAGCTATTTCTATCGAAAAATACAAATTCAAACCTTTGAGTTACTCAAAAATTGACAAAAAAGCCTAAAGTTGAATTAGAATTCAACAGGTTGAATGTAGCGTTCTTGATGTTTCCAACAATGATTACACAACCTTGTCAGCGCAGGATGAGCTTGCGAATGCTTCCGGCTTGGCCTTGAACACGAAGCCCATGCTGAGGATGTACCCCATTGCTTCTTTCAGTGCGGTATTTGATTGAAAGGATGGGTCTGTATTGATGTCGGCATGGACTTCCAATTCAACATGGTAGAAGTCAAGCAAGTCACACAAGCCGTAGGCAACTTCAACGGATTTTGCCACTTCTGTAATCATCCGCTCTTTCAGGCTCATCGTTCTCTCTGTCCGGGAGTTTCTTATGAACATAAACCCCCCTTTTTTTTCACGAAGGAAAACGATGACCGTTGCAAATTCAACAGCACCGTTTCTAACTTGGGAGTCAGAACCTATGCATACTTTAAGGCGGTGGCCGGCTTCGGTTTCCCGCATGATGGTGGCTTCAACTGCCTCTTTGATGGGTACATCAATGTGTTGGCCGTTCAATTTTCTCCAGAATTCCATAGGACTTAATTTTGATGATTTTTTGAACATAACAAAGTTATTGAAAACTACAATTGCAAACTGCTTTTTATAGCAAAAAGCAGTTTAATTCGTCAAAAGAAACAAAGAAAATTCTGGAATAGTTCCAAATTATGGAATCCGAAGAGGTAAGGCTAGGAGATTAGGCAATTTAAGGTTTAGTGAAATTTGGGGAAGTACCTGTGCTGTCGAAGCGAAAATCTGAAATACCAAAACTAGGCGTCGTACACAATGGAGAAACCCTCTCGTTATTTGAACCTAATGGCCTTTACTGGGTTGATCCTCGTAACCAACCAAGAGGGAATTGTAAGAAAGAGAAGGATTACCGTCAACGCTATCATGTTTAAGCCCAATATGTTAAAAATGCTTAGATCAATAGGGGCTTCGCTCAGATAGTAATTCTCCTCCGAAAGTTTTATGAGCCCATATTTTGACTGGATCAAGCAAAATCCAATTCCTACTAAATTGCCGAAGAAAAGCCCCAACAAAATGATATAGGCAGCATTGTAGAGGAAAAGCTGTCGGATGCTCCAATCCATTTGCCCCAGTGATTTTAGGATACCGATCATGTTGGTACGCTCCAGTATGAGAATCATCAGCGCTGTGACCATGTTGATCAGCCCTACCACTAGCATCAGAACCAAAATGACCACTTCGTTGATGTCTTGTAGCGCAAGCCAATCGAAAATAGCCGGGTACTTGGTTCGGATGCTTTCACAGTATAGCTCGTTTGGCAAGATTTCGTTGTAAATATGGCTGGCAATCGGTTCCATGTCGTTCAGGTGTTGGACGGATATTTCAAAACCGCCCACTTCGTCAGCTTCCCATTCCAACAGTTCCTGCACTTTGCGCAGGTCAACTATGGCAAACTTACGATCGTATTCTTCCAATCCCGTTTTATATATACCCGTGACGATGAATCGCTTTGCCAATGCCTCACCTTCTCTAACATAGTAAAATATGAATTTGTCTCCGACGCCAAGCTCCAGCCTGGTGGCCGTTTGTTTGGAGAGGACAATCCCATTTCCTGCGCTGTCCGGTAACTCCAGTTTTTCGCCCTCCACCAAAAATTTGTCGAAAAACGACCAATCGAAGTCTTTTCCAATCCCCTTTAAAACGATACCCTCGATCTCTTTTTTTGTCTTGATGATGCCAGGTTTCAAGGCGAAGGATTGAATATGCCTTACACCTCCTTTGGTAGTCTTGACACGTTCCCAAGGAAGTGGGATTCCGAAAATGGAGGCAGGTTCACTGTAGGAGATTCGTTCCAGGTTTTCTATTATTGGTAGAAACTGCTGATTGGCACTGATGGGAACTGATTCCATCGTCGTTCGGTTGATCTGGGTGCTGGTAATATGGATATGTCCCCAAAAGCCGAAAATCTTCTCTCCAATTTGGAGTTTGAACCCAGAAATAATCGCCGTCGAAATAATCATCACGGACAGGCTCAACGCCACTGCTACAATGGCAATGCGTACGATCAAGCCAGTGAAGGTTTTCTTGGTGCTAAAAGACACTCGCTTGGCGATGAATAACGGTAGGTTCATGCGTGCAAAGATATTTGAATTGGGCATTGCCAAGGCATTTTTCAAAGCATGGAGAATCAATGGCTGACTTGACTATTTTTGCGCCCCAATATGCTTGGTTTTATCTTTCAATTTTTAAACAATGAATTTCATCGAAGAATTGCGCTGGCGAGGCATGTTCCACAATGCAACGGAAGGTGCCGTTGAGCACCTCAATACTGGAATGAGGACTGGGTATATCGGCTTTGACCCAACAGCCTCCTCGCTTACCCTCGGCAACTATGTCCAAATCATGTTACTGACCTTGCTCCAAAAAAGTGGCCATCGTCCTGTTGTGCTTATGGGCGGCGCAACGGGTAGGGTAGGGGACCCTTCCGGCAAGGATAAGGAACGTGAGCTCAAATCCGTGGAGGAGCTGGATGAGAACCTTGCGAGGCAGCAGGCCCAAATGATGAAGTTCCTTGAATTTGGTGACAAAGGCAACCAAGCAATTTTGGTGAACAACCTTGATTTTTACAAGGATATGAATGTGCTGACCTTCCTTAGGGATGTTGGCAAAACCCTGACCATCAACTATATGATGTCCAAGGACAGTGTAAAAAATAGGCTTGACGCTGGGATGTCTTTTACCGAGTTCAGCTACCAGTTGTTGCAGGCTTATGATTTCCAGAGTTTGTTCAAAAAACATGGTGTGTCCGTCCAAATGGGTGGTAGCGACCAATGGGGGAACATCACCTCTGGTACAGAATTCATTCGGCGGAACCTACAGGAACAAGCCCACGCCATTACTACGCCCTTGCTCACAAAAGCCGACGGCAAAAAATTTGGCAAGTCGGAAGAGGGCAATATTTGGTTAGACCCTAACTACACTTCCCCCTACAAGTTTTACCAGTTTTGGATAAACGCAGATGATGCTGATTTGTCGAAGTTTGTTCGCTATTTTACCTTGAAGTCAAGGGAAGAGGTCGAGGCGGCGGAAGCTGAGCATGTTGGCAACCCCAATGCGTTGAAAAGGATGCTTGCCGAAGAATTGACGGTTCGGATTCACTCTGCGCCTGTTTTCAAGTCAGTATTGAATGTGTCGGAACTTTTGTTCAACAACAAAGCTGGCAAGGAGACACTTTTTGAACTCAGCGCCGGGGACTTGGAAACTGTTTCCAATGAAATTCCAAGATTCGAGGTGCCGAGCACTGTATTTACAGATGGTGTAAATATTGTGGATTTGATGGCCGATGTCGCCAAGATGCTTCCATCCAAAGGTGAAGCCAAGCGTGCGATCCAAGGACAGGCCATTGCCATCAACAAGGAGAAAATCACTGATGTCAATGCGACAGTTAACCATGAATCCCTTTTGCACGGTAAGTACGTGATGCTGGAGAATGGCAAGAAGAACAAGATGATGCTTGTGGCAAGATAGCAGGGCTACTCCTTGAAGGGGTTTCGAGGCACCCAGTCTGTGGATGGTTTGAGGTAGTCAATGATGGGGCCGAGTACCTTATTAGTGAGCCTGTTGCTCGCCCTGATATAGCAGAACATTTGGTGGGCTTCTGCGCCGAGCGTGCTTTTTATCTCCATCGCTGTACGGGCATAAACAATTTTTTTAACCCTTTTTTCGATGCCCAATTTCAGGATATCAAATAGCATATTGTGGTAAATATGATAGGATCGGTTTAGTTCTGGTTCAAATCCGAGGAAATGAGCCTCCAACTCGTGGTGGTTGTCTATGGTAGTGTAATATCCAATCAATTTACCCTCCAAGAAATAGCCATAAATATTGAACTGGTCGCCAAGTTGCCTTTTAAGTTCAGGCATGTAGGCTTCGCTAAGCGCAACCATGTTGAAGTCTTGGTTGTCCACCACGGCTTTATACAGTTCATATAGCCTGGTTTGATAGCTAAAAATCTGCTGGTCTGTCAATTTCGATTTCTCAATACCTTCCAGAGATTTGAAAGCCTTCCTTGCCCGTACCTTGTACTTGGAGGAAATATCGTTCATGTAATCATCAAAGCTGTGCCAAGACTCCTTTAATTCGAGCACCATATTGGGATGGAAATAAATCTCGCTAAATTTCCTGTCAACCAGCACTTGGACCGGTGCCTTGTGTGCCTCCGCTATATCTTTGATAAATATACCGTCAATATTAGTGCCCGATGATTCCAGCCCAGCTTGGGTCATGATGAGCGCCTCTTCCAAAAGGTCGAAGGCTGTTGCTTTGTCCACCATTTCTTGGAAATGAAAGCCGTGCTCACCAGTTAGCAGGAGGTTGCCACAAATCAGCAGGTTGCGGTTTTTGCCAGCCACAAGGTTTCTAACGATTCTGCCAAAAGCCCTAACCAAGCAGGGGTATCGCTTGAAATCCTCGTCTTCCGTCATTACGCTTTCTCCAACACTGAAAGGGCTGATTTGGCAATAGGCTACTCCGATGGGGTTGCTCTCCTTGTAAAAAATCAAGTAACTGAACCCCATCCCTTTAGGAGGGGAAGTTTCGATTGCTGTCAAAAAAGGCAAGTGCAAGAAGTCATTGTCCGGCGGTGCGGCAATCGTCCAGTCGTTCGGGAGGTCTGCAATCTTTGTGAAGGTGCTGAACCCGAAACCCGCCTTGGAAAGTGGTTTTTTCTTGGTCACTTGAAAAGGAGGATTGGCTTTTTTTTCAAGCGTTGTTGCCCCGAAAAACACAAGGCTACCTTGCGTTTCATAAGCAGGTTGAAAGGTGGTTTTTGCTTTTTTGTTCCGAAAAAGCCAAAACCATAAAGTGCTGGTGAAAAAGCTGGGTAAAGCAATCGTCAATGGAGGTGTGGTTGATTTGGAGTAGAGAACGCAAAAAACGTTCGATAGTTTTACATACCAAAACGATTGGGTTCAGCTTCCTGCATTAATTTCAAAACTGCCTCATATACGTCTTCGGGGTTAGGTTTAGTGAAATAGTCGCCATCAGAACCATATGGCGGTCGGTGAGCCTTTGCAGTCAATGTAACTGGGCCACTGTCCAGGTATTGATAGCCACCTTGCACTTCTAAAACTTCACGCATCATAAAGCTGGTTGCCCCCCCGGGCACGTCCTCATCCATGAAGATGATCCGATTGGTTTTCTTGAGCGACTCAACAATGCTATGCTCCAAATCAAATGGCAGCAAGGTTTGCACATCTATCAATTCGACTGAAATACCTGTTGGTTCCAGCAACTTCAAGCCTTCCAAGGCAATCCGGATATTGGAACCGTAAGTGACCAATGTGATATCTGAACCTTGTCTCATGATATCAGGTACACCAAGTGGCACGGTATATTCGCCAATATTGTCTGGCATACGTTCTTTCAGGCGGTAGCCATTCAAACATTCAATGACGAGCGCCGGGTCGTCAGAATTGAGCATAGTATTGTACATGCCGGCTGCCTGTACGAAATTGCGGGGCGTCAAAATATACATGCCACGCAAAGAGTTGATTATCAAGCCGATGGGTGATCCTGAATGCCAAATCCCCTCCAGCCTGTGCCCCCTTGTACGTATAATGGCTGGTGCTTGCTGAATGCCATTGCTTCGATAACGCAAGGTGGCCAAATCGTCGGAAAGTGGTGCAAGCCCGTAAATCAGGTAGTCGAGGTATTGTATCTCGGCTATTGGCCTTAGGCCACGCATAGCCATGCCGATTGCTTGTCCCATGATGGTCCATTCCCTGATGCCCGTATCAAAAACCCTTGCCTCGCCGTACTTGTCCTGCATGCCAACAAAGCCCTGGTTAACGCCACCAATTTTACCTACGTCTTCTCCGTAGGCAAATAACTCCGGATATTTTTCCAAAGCCCGGTCGAAGAAATTGTTCAGAACCTCAAACCCGTTTTTGGTGGGGGAATTTTCCGAGTAAACTGGTTTTATAACAGGTACATTCAACGCAGAGTACTTGCTTGTACTATAGAGGTGGGAGTGGAACCGCTTGTGAGCTAGGTTTTTTGACCTGTCGAGCCAAGCCTTTAGCGCTGATTTGTCAACACTGGGGTTGTTTTTAACTATAAAAAAGAGTTGGCGGGCATTTTTTACAATGTCCGAGAAATGAGGGTTAATGAAAGCCTGAAATTCTTTCCTCAAATTGGATATGGCCTCGTCGTTGCTTTTTTGTAGGATTTGTTCATAGATTTGGCTCATAGATTCGGCTTCTACCTTTACCGACTTGTTATAGGCAGCCCAGGCCCTGTCTTTGCATTCCCTAGTATATGTTTTAGCTTTTTCCTGAATCTTATCAATCTCCGTTTGAGTAGCCAGCCCAGCATCCACAATCCATTTCGCCATTATCTTGTTGCAATCATTTTCCCTCTCCCAGGCGAGCCTTTCTGGGGATTTATACCGTTCGTGCGAGCCTGATGTAGAATGCCCTAACTGTTGGGTGCAATCTTCTACATGTATGATGACTGGTATGTGCGTCTTGCGCATCTGCTCGGCTGCCGTCTCAAAAAGTTCGCAAAGAGCAGGGTAATTCCAGCATTTCTCTTGGTAAATTTCAAAACCTTGCCCTAATTCGTTTACCCGAAACCCCTCCAAAACCGTCGAAATATTGCCCTTTGTCGTTTGATATTGCCTGGGCACTGAAATGCCATAGCCATCGTCCCAAATGGAAATCATCAAGGGAATGCGTTGCACACCAGCAGAATTGACGGCCTCCCAAAAAACCCCTTCGGAAGTAGAAGCATCGCCAATCGTACAGAAACAAATTTCGTTTCCATTATCGGAAAAACGGGTGGAATCGGCGAGCACGGGACTTTCCCTGTATTTCTTGGATGCGAGGGCAAGCCCTACCGCCCTTGCCATCTGACCTCCAGTGCTGGAGATGTCGGATGACGTGTTGAACATTTGCCGTTGGTCAAGCCACTCGCCGTTTTCATCAATCATCGGTGTGGCAAAATGGCTGTTCATCTGCCTGCCCCCCGACCAGGGGTCGTTTTCAGTATCGGCATAGAGCTGGGCAAAAAAATCTTCAACAGTTCCAAGGCCCAGCGCAAAAATCAAAGTTTGGTCACGGTAATAGCCTGAACGCCAATCACCCTTTTTGAATGCCTTTGCCATGGCAACTTGGGGCACCTCTTTTCCGTCACCCACTATGCCGAACTTGGCTTTGCCGCTCAGCACTTCCTTACGGCCAAGGATACTGGCTTCCCGACTGACACAGCAAATCCAGAAGTCCCTCAGTACTTCCGAGCGATACTTTTCCTCCAACGTAGATGTGCTGGTAGCTGTGATGATGTCTGAAATTGGCGATTCTATCATGCGTAAATAATTGGTTCGTGACTTGGCTATTTCAAGACTTCTGTGAAATCAGGGTAAATAATTGGTCGGAGCAACAAAACATAATTCCAACCAAGGTCTCGTTTTGCCGCAAAATTAAAGAAAAGTTTGGGATTGCAATATCCTGCGGCTGATAGGGTGGAAGTTTGTTAATGGCCATCAAATTCACATTAACATCGCGTTAACCGCCAAAAAATGGCGAAGTATTTCATGGTATGGAAGTTGCGCCTACTTTTGTACCGTCAATAAGACATCAACAATCTAAACTCATATTCGATGAAAAATTTCCTTTCAATTTTCGCATTCTTGGCATTCTTCGCCACAGCCTCTTACGCACAACCAGAAATGAAGTTCGAAGTTACCGAAATCAACTACGGTGACCTCATGCAGGGCAAGCAAAGCGACCCAGAAGCTGTTCGTACTTTCAAGTTCACGAACACTGGCAACGAGCCACTCATCATAAGCAACGCCAAAGGTAGCTGCGGTTGCACGGTGCCAAGCTATCCGAAAGACCCAATTCTCCCAGGCAAGTCGGCCAGCATCGAGGTGCGTTATGACATTGCACGCCTTGGCCCTTTCCAAAAATCAATAACTATCACCACTAACGAGGCCAACCCAACCCATACCCTTCAAATCAAGGGTAAGATAAATCCTAAGCCTTCTGAAGAAAGTGTTCCTGCTTCCGGCAGCGGATTTGGTGGCTAATTTCCAAAGAAATAATACCATGAATAAGCCCAAGGATGTTCAATTCCTTGGGCTTTTTCTATTTTCACCGCTGAAACAAACAACGCACACATGTTTTTACAAATCGCTAAACAAGGCCAAAACAGCTGGTGGAGGTACCTGCTCGGCATCTTCGTGATTGTAATTGGCACATTGCTTGGCCAAATGCCCATTTATGGTTTATTGTTGGCCAAAGGCATTTCCGGTGACGAGATTGGAGAAATGGCAGCCACCTTGAACTTCGAACCCGCAGGCATCACGCAGAACATGACCTTGTTTTTCATGTTGCTCGCTTTTGCGGGCGGCATGGTGGGACTTTGGTTTAGTGTGGTATTCATTCATGGGAAAAAATTTCGATGGCTTATTACGCCTTTAGAGCGCATCAACTGGCGAAAAATCCTTTTCAGTTTTTCACTTTGGATGGGGCTTACCTTGGCAGCGGAGTTGATTTTCTTTCTCATCCACCCCGAAAACTATGAGCTGAATTTCCAACCAGCTCAATTCTTTGGCTTGGTTGTGGTGTCCTTGATCATGTTCCCAATTCAAACATCCTGGGAAGAATTGGTGTTCAGGGGATATATGATGCAAGGTATCAGCTTGATTTCCTATTTCCGATGGATTCCGCTGCTGATTACCAGTTTGGCTTTTGGCTTAATGCACATGATGAACGAAGAAGTGAGTGCCTTCGGCGTTGGCTCCACCATGACTTATTATATAGGTACTGGGCTGTTTCTTGGCATTATCACTTTGATGGACGATAGCCTCGAATTGGCACTTGGTGTTCATGCGGCCACCAATATTTACAGTTCCTTGTTCGTTACATTTGAGGCGTCATCTTTGAAAACTGCTGCGGTATTTGAAATGAAGTCGGTGAACATGACTGAAATGCTCATCGCTTTTTTTGCAGTTGCCATTGTTTACACCTTGGTAGTGGCCAAGAAAAACGGCTGGTCCCATTGGTCTGCCAACCTTTTGGGAACGGTTTACAAGCCGCAGAACGATCAGGTTTGACGTTTAACAATCATAAAAAAACTTTCACCCAACTTTCTTTACCATGAAACGATTGATTTTGATTTTTGGCTTGCTTTCATTGACTGTCCTCAACAACAGTTGCAAGGACGACGACCCTGAGTTCAATGATTGTTGGCGGGCGCCCAACAAGACGCAACTCAAGCTCACGCTCCTCGAAGGGCCAACGATTACGTTACCTTCCAAGATTTCCATGTTCTTCAAAGTGACCGATGAGAACAACAACCCAGTTGGTTATTTAACGGAAGATAACTTTGTGATTTATGAAAAAGGTGTGAATGACAGTTGCCCACGCATCATTTCTGAGTTCGAGGCCAAGCGCAAGATCTCAGGGAGAGAGCAGGTTTTCAATCATTCCACTTTGCTGGTACTCGATTTGAGTGGTTCGGTGCTTCAGCAAAGCCTGCAGCAAGTTAAAGACGCAGCGAATGCCTTTGTAGAATCCATAGTGCCACCACTGCCAGATCCATCCATTTCAATGGGCATTTATTGGTTCGATGGCGAGGATGTTCTCCATGAACTTGAGCCAGTAACGAGCAGCCTTGTTGACCTAAAAAATGCCATCAATAGCGTAAACCAAAATATCAGCAACGACAACTCAACCGATTTATACGGTGCAGTTATCAAGGCCGATGTTATTGCTGATGGGATTTTGGCCCAATACCAAGCCCTGGACATCACCGCAGCTGCTTCCGTCGTTTTGTTCACAGATGGAGAAGACCGTGCAAACCGCTACCCCAAACAACAGGCTTACGATGTTGTCGCAAACTCGCCAAAAGAAATCTCTTGGTTCACCTTGGGCGTGGGCAACGAAATCAACATTCCTGATTTGCAAAAAATTGGCAGGAACGGCTTTTTCCAAGCTGCCTCCATTTCCAATTTGACCACCGTTTTCCAACAAATAGCTACTGTGGTGAACAATGAGGCCAATAGCTACTATTTCTTCGAATATTGCAGCCCTATCAGAAGTGGCAACAACAACGGCCTCATCATTGAGGCTTTTGAAGGCAAGGAAGTAGGTTTCTTGCAAGCCAATTTTGACGCTACCGGTTTTACGGGAGGCTGTCAGCTCTAGGCCTTAGTACCCTAAATTACAGAACGGGAAGTTGCCGATGCAGCTTCCCGTTTTTTGTTAGCGAAAATGGAAATGATGCTTTCGATGAAAAATTAGTAGGCTTCCTTACCTTGCCGCCACTTTCACATTCAAAACAAAAAGAGAAATACATGAAGCTTACAACAAGATTGCAGCTTTCGGCAATGATGTTTTTCCAGTATTTTATTTGGGGAGCTTTTTTTCCTCCAATGGGCATCTACATGGAAGAAATCCTTGGCCCTGATGCAAAGGAAGCAATAGGCGATACTTTCGCAAATGTTTGGATTGGCGCTATCATCTCCCCCTTTTTTGTGGGGATGGTAGCTGATAGGTATTTTTCAGCTCAAAAAGTCTTGGGTGTCTTCAACTTAGCAATCGCTGGAATCCTTTACTGGATAAGTCAATGCAATGATGTTTCGCAATTCAAAACCGGGATCTTGATTTGGTCTATCTTGTTTATGCCAACCATGGCGCTGTCTAATTCAGTGGCTTTTCATCAAACAACCGATAAATCAAAGGATTTTCCGACGCTTCGAGTATTGGGTACTATCGGTTGGATTGTTGCCGGTTTTGTAGTGTCCGGCTATATCAAGGATAGGATGCTTTTCCTGATTCCAGCAATAGTTGCTTTTGGTATGGGCATATTCAGCTTTTTCTTGCCAGACACTCCAGCAAGTAAAACGGGTAAGGCAAGCCTGTGGCAAATTTTGGGGCTGGATGCGCTTGTCCTTCTTAAAGACCGTTCCTACCTCACATTTTTTATTGGTTCAGTCCTTGTTTGCATCCCACTCTCTTTTTATTATAGCTATACTGGAACTTTCTTGGATAAAATGGGGGTAGAGGGTATCACCATGAAAATGGGCTTCCTTGGCCAAGGTTCTGAGGTGATTTTTATGCTACTAATGCCACTTTTTTTCATTAGACTTGGTGTGAAGAAGATGTTGCTTGCCGGAATGGTTGCTTGGGTATTGAGGTACCTTTTCTTCCGATTTGGAATTGAAGGCGGCCATTGGCTGATTTATATTGGATTGGTGTTGCACGGTATTTGCTACGATTTCTTTTTTGTCACAGGCCAAATTTACACTGACCAGAAAGCGAGTGAATCCATCAAAAGTGCTGCGCAGGGTCTAATCACTTTTGCTACTTATGGTGTTGGCCTTACCATTGGCTCGAAGTTGAGTGGATTGGTAGCAAACCACTATGCAAACGATACTGCAGCAGGATACGATTGGGCAAGCTTATGGTTAGTGCCTGCGGCAATTGCAGGGGCAGTCCTTTTGCTGTTTGCCCTGGTCTTCCGGGAAAACAAATCGAAAGCATAATTATTCACTTGGAAATAGAAAGCGGTGGGCTGGCTCAAAGCCAGCCCACCGTTTGTATTTCAAAATCGAAGCAATGTCCAAAATCTATCTCAAGCCCAAAAAAGACGAAGCCCTCCGCCGCTTCCACCCTTGGGTTTTCTCAGGGGCTATCTTGCGCACCGAGGGCAAGCCCAGTGACGGCGAAACGGTTGAGGTTTACGATGCGAGGGGAGAGTACCTTGCCACTGGCCATTTTTCCGAAGGGAGCAGCATCGCAGTGCGTATTTTTTCCTTCGGAAAAACTGCTGGCGGCCTTGATTTTTGGTTGAAAAAATTGGGCGAAGCCTACCAGTATCGCCTTTGGGTTGGGTTGATTGGCAAGGAGCACACCACCTGTTTTAGGTTGGTTCATGCAGAAGGGGATGGTTTGCCCGGCCTCATCATAGATGTTTATGGCGCAACAGCTGTGGTACAGTGCCATTCGGTGGGGATGCACCGCCAGCGGGATCTCATTGCGGAAGCACTCCAAAAATTGGGTGGAAGTGCAGTGACCGCCGTTTTCGACAAAAGCAAAGAGACCCTTCCCCCAAACTACGCCGCCACAGTTTCAAACGGTTACCTCGTTGGGCAATCCAATGCCCAAGAGGTCAAGGAGAATGACCATACCTTTTTTGTAGATTGGGAGGCAGGCCAAAAAACGGGCTTCTTCCTCGACCAACGGGACAACCGCCAATTGCTTGGGCGCTATGTGGAAGGCAAGGCTGTCTTGAATAGTTTCTGCTATTCCGGTGGTTTTTCGGTGTATGCCTTGGCAGCAGGTGCCAGCCTCGTGCATTCCGTGGATGTTTCACAAAAAGCCATCGAATGGACTAAGCGAAACCTCTCCTTGAATGGTTTTCAACCAGAAACCCATGCCTGCATTGCCGAAGATGTGCTGAAATACCTTCAAACCTGTCCAATTTATGAAGTCATAGTGGTTGACCCACCAGCATTCGCAAAGAACATCAGCAAAAGGCACAATGCCGTTCAAGGCTACAAAAGACTGAACGTGGCAGCCATCAAAAAAATGGCACCTGGCGGCATTCTTTTGACGTTTTCATGCTCCCAAGTGGTTGATCGTGAACTGTTTTACCATACCATTACTGCCGCCGCCATTGAGGCAGGCAGGCAGGTTCGGGTCATGCACCACCTCTCGCAGCCACCTGACCATCCCGTTAGCTTGTTCCATCCGGAAGGCTCTTACCTCAAGGGCTTGGTGGTTTATGTGGAGTAAGTCAATTGGTTTAATTTAATGAAAACGGTCGGTCTGAACCATTTCAATTAATTTCCCAAAAGAGAAGCGGCCTCGTCACACGAAGTGACAAGGCCGCATTGCAAATGGGAGTAATGTTGTTAAAATCGGTTATAGGATCAGCATGGCGTCGCCATAGCTGAAAAAGCGATACTGTTCTTTTACGGCCTGCTCGTAAGCCTCCATCACCAATTCGTAGCCTCCAAAGGCGCAGATCATGATGAGCAAGCTCGATTTGGGCAGGTGGAAATTGGTTACCATTGAGTTAGCGATGCTAAAATCGTAAGGAGGGTAAACGAAGAGGTTCGTCCAACCCTCGGCTGGCTTCAATAGGCCCTCAGCGGAAACAGCGGTTTCGATGGTACGCATGGAAGTCGTACCTACGGCGCAAACTTTTTTGTTAGCCAGCTTTGACTTATTTACTATCTCAGCCGCTTGTTGAGGAATTCTGAAGTATTCAGCATCCATTTTGTGCTTGCTGAGGTCTTCCACGTCAATGGTGCGGAATGTGCCAAGGCCAATGTGTAGCGTCACCTCAGCGAAGTTCACGCCTTTGATTTCAAGGCGCTTCATCAGCTCCCGGCTGAAGTGGAGGCCAGCAGTAGGGGCAGCCACCGCTCCGAGCTCCTTCGCATATACGGTCTGGTAACGGTCACGGTCAATTTCCTCGTCGTTTCGGGTAATGTATTTTGGAAGAGGCGTATTGCCAAGGAAATCAAGGTTTTTACGGTATTCCTCCTCGGTCCCATCGAAAAGAAAGCGAATGGTACGCCCACGGGAAGTGGTGTTGTCCACTACCTCGGCCACCAAGATTTCATTGCCTTTTTCGTCCATGAAATAGAGCTTGTTGCCTACCCGGATTTTGCGGGCGGGGTCAACGAGCACATCCCAAAGGCGCTGGTCGGCGTTGAGTTCACGTAGCAGGAAAACCTCGATTTTGGCACCTGTTTTTTCTTTCTTGCCGTACAGGCGGGCAGCAAAGACCTTCGTGTTGTTGAAAATCATCGAATCGCCATCGTCAAAATAGCCAAGCAGGTCTTTGAAAATTTTATGTTCGATTTTTCCAGTATCTCGGTGGAGGACCATCAGCCGTGACTCGTCACGGTTTGGGGCGGGATGTTGGGCAATCAGGTTCTTGTCAAGCTCGTAATTGAATTGAGACAGTTTAGTCCTCATTGAATTTTACGGAATTTTATGAAGGAAAATACACCTA
Organism: Saprospiraceae bacterium; assembly: GCA_022841745.1. GTDB lineage: Bacteria > Bacteroidota > Bacteroidia > Chitinophagales > Saprospiraceae > UBA6168. Next base: position 113,307 of record JALHQW010000001.1, read on the forward strand.
TTTTTAAAAAGACCGCAAAAGTAAGAAAATTTATGGCTTTTCATCACATTTATACTGAATAGCCCTAATTTTTTTTCAAATGGCTATCAATTATTTTTTTGGAGCAATTGGTAGTTTACCCCAAAAAATATTCCAGAACCCTCAAAGTGACGAAAGTCACGGTATATTGCACCGCTGACCGCCAGCTTTACGGCAAGAAATCAAGCAAAACGAACCAAGCTAAGAATACATGAAATTTGGCTTTATCATAGACAACCGAAAGTGCATTGGCTGCCACGCCTGCACCACCGCCTGCAAATCGGAGCATGATGTACCAGTCGGCGTCTTTCGCACTTGGGTAAAACAAGTCGAAAAGGGCGAGTTTCCCCACACTCGTAGGGTATTTTCCGTAATGCGCTGCAACCACTGCACCGACGCACCTTGCGTGGAGATTTGCCCAGTGGAGGCGCTGTATTTCCGACCAGACGGCATCGTGGACTTCGACAAAAACCGCTGCATCGGCTGCAAGTCGTGCATGCAGGCTTGTCCCTATGATGCCCTCTATATTGACCCTGATACCCATACCGCTGCCAAGTGCAACTACTGCGCCCACCGAGTGGACATTGGCCTGGAACCTGCCTGCGTGAACGTCTGCCCAGAGCATGCCATCATCTCTGGCGATATGGACAATCCAGATTCTGAGATTTCGCAACTGCTTGGTCGTGAGACGGTTACCGTTCGACGTGAAGCCAAGGGTACGCACCCGAACCTGTTTTATATAGATGGTGACGAGGCTTCGCTGAACCCCATTGCAACTGCGACTTCTGATGTGACGCTATGGGGGCAGCAAACCCGTGGCGTCGGCCATTTTGCGAAGCGAACCGAAAAACTTGCCTTCGACAATGGCGACCTGCTCTCTGCTTTGGCCGATGAAAAAACGACGGGCATCGTTGCTCCGCAAAAATCGGTTGACGTGCTGATGAACAACGGTTCGCCACGTAGGGTCTATGATGCACCGAACAAAGGCTTGCTATGGGGATGGGAAGTGAGCGGGTATGTGTTTACGAAGGCGATTTCGGCAGGCGTTTTCTTGGTAGCCGTTATGGCTTTGGCTTATTTCGAATTCTTCAAAATTGAGACCGCCTTCTTGGAACCAGTTGGGATGCTATTCGTGGGCGTTGTTGCCTCGTTGCTTTTCTTGATTATCACCACAGCGCTTTTGGTCAAAGACCTTGACCAACCCAAACGCTTTCTGTACGTCATCCTTCGCCCACAATGGAATAGCTGGTTGGTGAGGGGCGGCTACGCCTTGACCATTTTCGGCGGTGCGCTAACGATAACATTGGTAGGTGCTTTTTTCGCCTTGGATTGGCTTACTCAAATCGGCATGGTACTCGGTGTGGTTTCTGGCATCATCACTGCCGTTTATACTGCCTACCTTTTTGCGCAAGCAAAAGGCCGTGATTTCTGGCAAAGCCCAGTGCTTGCCCTGCACATGCTGATACACAGTTTTGTGGCTGGAGCAGCTTTCTTTGGCATCCTTGCACTCATTGATGCTCCAAGCGAGGGGTGGTTGACTTACTTAAAAGCCGTCATGGTAATCGGAATTGCAGTGAACCTTCTAGTCATGTTCGTCGAGCTTACCACCACCCACATGACACAAGAGGCCAAGCTGACCGCCGAAATGATTACCAAAGGCAGCTACAAGCAGCTTTTCTGGTGGGGCGTGGTCATGATGGGCAACCTGCTGCCGCTCATCCTGATGCTGTCTGGCATGGATTACGGCGTGCAAATTGGCGGCCTTTTAGCCCTCATCGGCATCTATTTTACGGAAAAAATCTGGGTGGAAGCGCCACAGCGCATCCAACTTTCATAACACTGACCAACAACCCTGTGCCTCTAACATTTAAAAATTAACAACTTAGTCATGGCACATCATCAAATCTTAATCATCGGCGGCGGAAACGCAGGCCTGTCCATTGCATCCAAGCTGTTGATAAAGGACCGTTCCCTGAAAATCGGCATCATCGAACCATCCGAAAAGCACTACTACCAGCCCGCATGGACGCTGGTCGGTGGCGGCACTTTTGACATCAACGATACCATCAAGAACGAGAAGGACTTCATCCCCAAGGGCACTACTTGGATTAAGGATGCCGTGGCCACTTTCGAGCCGGAGCAAAACCAAGTGACCTGCAAGAGTGGGGATAAGCACACCTATGACTATATGGTGGTCGTACCGGGCATCCAGTTGGACTGGCATAAGGTCAAGGGGCTAAAAGAGACGCTCGGCAAAAACGGGGTCACCTCCAATTACCTCGCTGACTATGCGCCCTACACCTGGGATTTGCTCCGCAATTTCAAGGGCGGGAACGCCATCTTTACGAACCCGAACACCCCCATCAAATGTGGTGGTGCGCCGCAAAAAATCATGTACTTGGCCGGGGATTACATCCTTAAGAACGGCCTTCAGCCCAAGTCAAACATCCATTTCTACTCCGGTGGCGGCATCATCTTCGGGGTGAAGAAGTACGCCGATACTTTGAACCAAGTCATTGCCCGCTATAAAATACAGACCCACTTCAAGCACAACCTTGTCGAGATTGACGGGCCGAACAGTAAGGCTTGGTTCCAGAACGAAGCAGGCGAACGCATCGAGCAGTCGTTTGACATGATTCACGTAACGCCACCGCAAAGTGCACCGGATTTCATCAAGGACAGCCCGCTTTCCATTCTTGAAATGGACGCCAATTCAGGCACGCCTTGCCAACCCGGCCACCATACACCGTCTTTTATGGGCTGGGTGGACGTGGACAAGTTCACTTTGCAGCACAAGCGCTACCCCAATATTTTCAGTTGTGGGGACGTGGCCAATACTCCGAACGCAAAAACGGGTGCAGCCATTCGCAAACAAGCGCCCGTACTGGTCGAGAACCTGCTCCATGTGAAAAATGGAGGTTCCTTGGATGCCAAATATACTGGTTACGGCTCATGCCCACTCGTGACTGGCTACGGCAAGCTCGTGCTCGCTGAGTTTGACTACGACAACAACCCAATGGAAACCTTCCCATTTGACCAGAGCAAAGAGCGCTGGAGCATGTGGATGCTGAAAACGAAGGTGCTTCCTTGGCTTTATTGGAACAGGATTTTGCAGGGCAGGGCATAAGATGGAAATTGTGAAATCGAAGATTCACGCCAGTAAATTAGGAAATTGGAAATTGCAATGAATTCAACAGAGCGCAAGTCACATTGGGACACCGTTTTTCAAACCCAAAAGCTCACTGAAGTATCGTGGTACCAGGCCAAGCCCGATATTTCTTTGGACTACCTGCATGGTTTCAACTTGCCGAAGGACGCCAAAATCATTGACGTGGGCGGCGGCGACAGCCTGCTGGTGGACTACCTCATTGCCGAAGGCTACGGAGACGTTACTGTTCTGGACATTTCTGAAAAAGCCCTAGAACGGTCTAAGACAAGGATTGGTAAAGTCGCTGCCGCTAAGGTGAAATGGGTGGTTTCTGACGCCGCCGCTTTTCAACCTGCGGAAAAGTACGACTTCTGGCACGACCGGGCAGCCTTCCACTTTTTTACCGAAGAAGCCGAGATTTTGAAATACATCAGCATAGTGCAACAATCGGTAAAGCCGGGTGGCTACCTCGTGCTTGGGACCTTTTCGGAAAACGGCCCTGAGAAATGTTCTGGCCTGCCCGTGAAGCAATACAGTGAAGTGGCGATGAAAGAGCGCTTAAAGGAGTTTTTTGAAAAAGTAAAATGCCTGACCGTGAAGCACTTGACGCCGAGCGAGAAGGTGCAGGAGTTTATTTTTTGTGGGTTCAGGCGGGTGGGTAACACGGTCTGCTAGACCGTGCTTTTACACTTCCCATGTAAGCAGGGATTCTTTCTTGGGAAAGCACGGACTGGCAGTCCGTGTTACGGGCGCACGGACTGGCAGTCCGTGTTACGGGCGCACGGACTAGCAGTCCGTGTTACGGGTGCACGGACTAGCAGTCCGTGTTACGGAGCGTAAGTTTCAAACTCAGGATGAAGAAAACTGAGTTTCCAATCCGACCAATGATTGCAAAGGCCGGGTTTAACAGGGTTGTTCAAGTTGTAACGAATCCAATGGCCAAGTTCATCACGGTTCCGAATGAGGTGGTCGTAAGATTCTTGCATCCAAAATTTTTCACCGACCCTATCCAATATTAGATTAGCTTCGGTGCCTGTATATGTTTTGATAGATTGAAGAATCCGAAACAACGGTTTCTGGATTTTGTATAGGATGGTGTGGACATGATTCGGCATGATGGTCACATTGATGAGCTTATAACGCCCCTCTTTGTGCCAATGTACAAAACTGTCAAACACCAATTGACCAATATCAGCCTGGCCAAGATAAGTGGGACCAAAACTAGCATTATCAAGCAACTCATCGAATTTGCCATAATACAGTATTCGCTCCTTTCGCACAGCCTCGTTAAGCAGTTTGGCATCACTGATGGTTTTGGAAAGTTCTTTTTTATTTTGTTCGTATTCTGACTTTAGTCGAATTACAACTTCTTTGGGCAGACTGCCCTCCAACCTGAAACTAATGTTGAATACGCCATTTTCTGGTTGCCTATGAGGAAGGTTGCGGCGGTAATGGGTAGGTTCGGTCATAGTATTTGATTGAAATATTGAGTAGGTGCTGGTCAAGTAACATGGTTTGCAGGGCCGTGGGTAGTGACGTAACACGGTCTGCCAGACCGTGCTTCCAAACTTCCTAAGTTAACTGGGATTCGTTCTTGTGAAAGCACGGACTAGCAGTCCGTGTTACGGGGCCAGTAACACGGTCTGCCAGACCGTGCTTCCAAACTTCCCAAGTTAACTGGGATTCGTTCTTGTGAAAGCACGGACTAGCAGTCCGTGTTACGGGGCCAGTAACACGGTCTGCCAGGCCGTGCTTCCAAACTTCCCAAGTTAACTGGGATTCGTTCTTGTGAAAGCACGGACTAGCAGTCCGTGTTACGGGGCCAGTAACACGGTCTGCCAGACCGTGCTTCCAAACTTCCCAAGTTAACTGGGATTCGTTCTTGGGAAAGCACGGACTAGCAGTTCGTGTTACGGGGCCAGTAACACGGTCTGCCAGGCCGTGCTTCCAAACTTCCCAAGTTAGCTGGGATTCGTTCTTGGGAAAGCACGGACTAGCAGTTCGTGTTACGGGGCCAGTAACACGGTCTGCCAGACCGTGCTTCCACACTTCCCAAGTTAGCTGGGATTCGTTCTTGTGAAAGCACGGACTAGCAGTTCGTGTTACGGGGCCAGTAACACGGTCTGCCAGACCGTGCTTCCAAACTTCCCAAGTTAGCTGGGATTCGTTCTTGTGAAAGCACGGAGTAGCACTCCGTATTACTGCCAGTCCGTACTACTTGAGACAAATTTAACCGCAAAGACCAATTTTCACAAAATGTAAAAAATAATGGACAAGCTGGGAAGTGCAAAAGCACGGACTAGCAGTCCGTGTTACGTTATGGGCTACAAACACAAACCAACCTTCATCGAAAAAATGGCCGAAAGCATCGGCCTCATCCCCAACCTCCACGGTGAGGAGGACTATGCTCCGTCCGTCGAGAGCCTGACCGAGCCGGGTGACCTGACCAAGTACCCACCGCCCAGCGAATGGAACGAATGGACGGAGTACGAGGCCAAGACCTGGCCAAAGAAGGAGAAGAAAACCTACTCCATCGTACCGACGACCTGCTTCAACTGCGAGTCGGCCTGCGGCATGTTGGCGTACATAGACAAGGAAACGAACCAAGTACGCAAGTTCGAGGGTAACCCGTGGCACCCCGGCAGCCGTGGGCGCAACTGCGCCAAAGGTCCGGCTACCATCAACCAAATCACCGACCCCGACCGAATCTTGTACCCAATGAAGCGGGTAGGGGAGCGTGGCAGCGGCCAATGGGAGCGGGTGACCTGGGACTCTGTGCTCGACGACATCGCCGGGCGGATGCGCAAGGCCATACAAGAAGGGCGGAACAACGAAATTGCCTACCACGTCGGGCGGCCCGGCCATGAGGGTTATATGGACCGGGTGCTGAAAGGTTGGGGTGTGGACGGCCACAATTCCCACACCAATATCTGCTCGTCGGGGGCGAGGTTTGGCTATGCCATCTGGTACGGCCACGACCGCCCGTCGCCCGACCATGCCAACGCCCATGCCATCCTGCTCATTTCGGCACACTTGGAATCGGGGCATTATTTCAACCCACATGCACAGCGCATTATGGAGGCGAAAATGAAGGGCGCAAAGCTCATCGTGCTCGACCCTCGCCTAAGCAATACCGCCAGCCTCGCCGATGAATGGCTGCCAACCTACCCCGGTACGGAGGCGGCGCTGTTGTTGGCCATTGCCCGTATCCTCTTGCAAAAAGGCTGGTACAACCGCCCCTACATGGAGCAGTGGACGAATTGGGATGCTTACATGAAATCGGAGCACCCGACGAAACCGCAAACCTTCGAGGCATTCATTGATACACTTATTGAGGTGTACGCCGAGTACACGCCAGAATTTGCGGAGCGTGAAACGGGCATCCCCGTCGCCCAAACGCTCGAAGTGGCTCGAATCATCGGAGAGGCAGGTACCCGTTTTGCGCAGCACAACTGGCGAAGCGCCGGGAGCGGCAACCTCGGTGGCTGGGCAGTGGCAAGGGCGCTGCATTTTATCAGCGTCATTAACGGGTCGGTGGGCACGGTGGGCGGCACTTCGCCGAACACCTGGAACAAGTTCCACCCCCATTTCTTCGACACTCCCCCGGCGCAGAAGTTCTGGAACGAACTACATTTCCCGAAGGAATACCCACTTGCGTACTTTGAAATGAGCTTCCTCCTGCCGCACTTCCTAAAGGATGGGCGGGGCTTCATGGACGTATATTTCAGTCGGGTGTTCAACCCTGTTTGGACCTACCCTGATGGCTTCATGTGGATGGACGCCTACAAGGACGAGAAATGCTTCGGTCTGCACGCTGCCCTGACCCCAGTTTGGAGTGAAACTGCCTATTTCGCTGACTATGTGCTGCCGATGGGCCTGGCCAGCGAGCGCCACGACCTGAACAGTTACGAGACACACAGCGGCATTTGGATTGCCTTTCGGCAACCTGTCCTTCGGGAAAAAGCGAGACGGGACGGCAAGAACTTCCAGTTCACCTACGAGGTGAACCCCGGCGAGGTCTGGGAGGAGGACGAGTTTTGGATTCAACTTTCGTGGCGCATTGACCCCGACGGCTCGCTTGGCATTCGCAAGCACTTCGAAAGCCCTTACCGTCCAGGCGAGTGCATCACCGTGGACGAGTACTACCGCTATATTTTCGAAGAAACAAAGGGATTGCCGGAGGCAGCCGCTAAGGAGGGCTTGACTGCGCTCGATTATATGCGAAAATACGGCGCATTCGTGGTGGAGGAAAGCGTTTATGAAGTAAACAAACGCCCACTTTCCCCAAAAGAACTCGATGGCACAGAGGTCGCAGACGATGGCCGTGTTTTGAAAAAAGGCAAGACCGTCGGCATCGTTCACGAAGGAAAACCTGTGGAGGGTTTCCCGACGCCGAGCGGCAAGAACGAGTTCTTCAGCCAAACCATGATTGACTGGAAATGGCCGGAATACGCCATTCCGCAGTACATCAAGAGCCATATCCACGAGGATGAAATGGACCGCAGCAAGGGCGATTACCCGCTAGTGCCCACGTTCCGCCTACCGACGCTCATCCACTCCCGCAGCGGCAATGCAAAATGGCTCTATGAAATCGCCAACCGCAACCCGCTCTGGATGCACCCGAAGGACGCCGCTCAATTTGGGGTAAAAACGGGCGATTTGCTCCGCATCAACACCGAAATCGGCTATTTCGTGGACAAGGTATGGGTGACGGAAGGCATGAAGCCCGGTGTGGTTGCCTGCTCGCACCACCTTGGCCGCTGGCGCCGCCCCGCCGACCCTGCTGGCAACCGCTGGGCCACCGCCACCGTGCAGATTGACAACGACGGCAACGGCGGCTATAAAATGAAGCAGTTGAAGGGCATCCACCCGTTCAAGAGCGAGGACAAGGACTCGTCCCGCATCTATTGGAGCGATGGCGGCGTCCACCAGAACATCACTTTCCCCGTCCACCCCGACCCGATTTCGGGGATGCACTGCTGGCACCAGAAGGTCAGGATTGAGAACGTACATCCGGGCGACCAGTATGGCGATATTTTCGTGGACACGAAGAAATCAATGGAGGTCTATCGCCGCTGGCTGGCATTGGCGAGGCCAGCGCCGGGGCCGGATGGGCTGCGGAGGCCGTTGTGGATGAAACGAGTGCTGAGGCCGGTGGAGGAGACGTTTTATATTAAATAGAACGAGCTGCCAATCCATTTTTGCGATAGGTTACTGCCCGTTGGCCCTCACGGCATAGCCCTTGGGGCGTGGACAGTTCCCTAAAGGGATGACAAGGGGAAGGGCCGTGCTTCGATAAACGGGTGTAGTTTCGGGTCTTTAAAGCGTGGCAACTTCCTAAAGATTGGATTGGGTAGGCACTTCCCTTTGTCATCCCTTTAGGGAACCGCCCACGCCTTGATGGAAAGCGGGCTTCAAAGCAGAAAATCATGGTCTGCCAGACCGTCTTACTCCGCACTCCTCTTCCGCCACCTCACCTCATACAAATCCTTCCGCCTATCCCTCAAATTCTGCACCGACCCATTCCGGTGTAGCTCCTTCAACAATTCCAAATCAAGGTCAGAAATTAGAATCATCTCCGTATTCGGCGTGGCCTCTTCCTTGATGCCCGTGGTGGGGAAAGCGAAGTCGCAGGGCGTGAACACGACGGACTGGCTGAACTGGATGTCCATGTTGTGCACTTTGGGCAGGTTACCTACGCTGCCCGCCAAGGCTACGTAGCACTCGTTTTCGATGGCACGGGCCTGGGCGCAGTGGCGTACCCGGGAGTAGCCGTTTTGGGTATCGGTGAGGAAGGGCACGAAGAGGATGTTCATGCCCTGGTCGGCGAGGATACGGGCGAGTTCGGGGAATTCCACGTCGTAGCAGATGAGGATGCCGATTTTGCCGCAGTCGGTGTCGAAAGTCTTTAGCTCGTTGCCGCCGCTCATGCCCCAGACCTTCACTTCATCGGGGGTAGGGTGTAGCTTCACGAAACGTTCCGACTCGCCGTTACGCTTGCAGAGGTAGCCGATGTTGTAGAGTATGTCGTCTTCCACATGAGGCATGGAGCCAGTGATGATATTGATATTGTAGCTGATGGCCAGTTCTTGGAAGCGGTCACGGATGGGAATGGAGAAATCGGCCAGCAGGCGAATTGCCTCCGATTCGCTGAACTTGTTATAAGCGGCCATGAGTGGGGCGTTGAACAGTTCCGGGAACATCACAAAATCACAGCGGTAGCCACTGACAGCGTCAATGAAATATTCAGCCTGCTCAATGAGTTCTTCGAGGCTGTTGTAGGGCCGCATCTGCCATTGCACGAGGCCCACCCTTACGTATTCTTTCTGGCTGACGGGCGTACTCGTGGAGGGAGCTTCGTAGTAAATATTGTCCCATTGAAGCAGGCAGGCGTAGTCCTTGCTGGCCTTGTCGCCGGGCAGGTAGCCCCGCATCACTTTTTTTACGTGGAAGTCGTTGGACAATTGGAAGGTGAGCACCGGGTCATAAATCTTTTTCAGCTTCACCTCTTGGATGTACTCCTTCGTGGAAAGCTCTTTGGCGTGGAGGTGGTAATTGGGCAGCCGCCCACCGAAGATGATGGCCTTGAGGTTGAGGTTCTCGCAAAGCTCCTTGCGGTAGTCGTAAATGCGACGACCCAATCGCATGCCCCGGTAGCTGCTTTTAATGAAAACATCAATGCCGTACAGCACGTCCCCATCGTCGTCGTGGGTGTCGAAGGAGTAGTTGTCGCCACAGATTTGGGGATAGGTATGGTTGTCGCCAAACTTTTGGTAATTGACGATGATGCTCAAAGCGCAGCCCACCACCTCGTCGTTGACGGTAATGGCCACCTGCCCATCGGGGAATTTTTCGATGAGCGTCGCAATGGTCTCCTCCGGCCAATAGGAGTCCTTCATGCCGGAGTAGGATTCCTGCATCAGGGTTTTCAAGGATTCGTAGTCGGAGATTTGGAGGAAGCGGAGTTCTATTTTGTCTATGGTCTTGGTCATAAATAGTTTCGAGTTGTGAGTTTCGAGTTTCGAGTTCTCGTCAAGCGTTGTTCATCAATGCGTCGTAAGGTTCTAAAAATAAACTGTTTCAATCTCAAACTAACTTAGGTTGATTTACAGCTTGCTGTTTTCAGAAATGCAAAGCTAAACCTTTGTCAACGTAACACGGACTGCCAGTCCGTACTTTTGACGTAACACGGACTGCCAGTCCGTGCTTTTGTAGGAACAAAAAATAGGTCTTGTTAAATGAAAGGGGGGAAGCACGGTCTGGCAGACCGTGTTACCAACCAATCCCATAATCCTCTCCATGGTTGCTGCTGCCGCCCCACATCGTACCGTGGGCATGGTCGAAGAAAATGGCATTGATGGGGCCGCTGGTGCGGTCTTGGTAGTTGATTTTATAGCCCATCTTAACCAGTTCCTTGCGCACCCAATCGGGCATGGCGCTGTTGAGGGTGAGACTGCCGGGCTTGCGCTCGTGATCGCCGAAGCTGGCGTACATCTGGTAGGTCTTGAAGCTGGGTGCCTCACTGGCCTCCTGCACTGTCATTCCGAACTCTATCATATTGAGGAAAAACTGAAGGATGCACTGGTCTTGCTCATCGCCGCCCTGCATCCCAAAGGCCATCAGCGGCTTGCCATCTTTCATGGCAAGACTCGGCGTAAGCGTCACCCGTGGCTGCTTGCCGGGGGCCAGCACGTTGAACGGGTTTTCCTTTTCATCCAAAACGAAGGACTGCATCCGCTGGCTCATGCCGAAGCCCGTGTTGCCAGCGATGCAGGCGGGAATCCAGCCGCCGCTGGGGGTGACGGACACGACCCAGCCGTCGGCGTCTGCGGCTTCGATGGTGGTGGTACCGAGGGCGAAGTCGTGGAGGAACTTTTCGTCCAAGTCAGGCGGTGACTTCAAGTCACCGCCTGACTTCGGGGCTATGCTCCCATTCCCCCAATCCTCCAACAAGTGCAGGAACGGGTTCTTTCCATTTTCGAAAGGGTACGGGTCGCCCGGTCCAGCCTTGGCGTCGTTTCGGTCGGGGTTGATTTCCTTGCTACGCAATTTGGCGTACTCCTTCGACAGCAGCCCCTTGATAGGCTCGACAGGCGGCACGGCAGGGTCGCCATAGTAGAAGTCCCGGTCGGCAAAGGCAAGGTTCATCGCCTGATAAACTGTGTGGATGTAGCGGGCCGAGTTATAGCCCATGCCTTTAAGGTCGAAGTTTTCGAGGATGTTCAGGGCCTGCAGCAGGGCGGGGCCTTGCGTCCATGCTTGGAGTTTATACACCTCGATGCCTCGATATGTCGTCATGGTCGGCTCCTCGATTTTCACTTTCCAGTTGGCAAGGTCGGCCTCGGTAATCAGCCCGCCCTGTTCCTGGCAGCCTCGTACAAATTCCTTAGCGATGTCGCCCCGGTAGCAGCGCTCATAAGCAGCGTATATGGCTTCCTTCCTGTTTTTGCCTGCGGCAATGACTGCCCGTTCTGCTTCCACTAATTTGCGAAGCGTGGCCAGCAAGTCTTTTTGCACAAAGACCTCCCCAGCCTCTGGCGCTTCCCAAGCATTGCCGAGGTGCGGAAGGAAGACCTTCTTGGAATACGGCCATTGCTTAATTTCCGCCTTGTTCCGCTCAATGGCATTGGCCGTCTGCGCTTCGATGGGGTAGCCTTCGGCCAATTGCATGGCAGGGGCAAGCACCTGTTCGAGACTCATCGTTCCGTATTCGGCAAGCATGGTCATCAGTCCGCCAGGAGTGCCGGGTGTTACAGCGGCCAGTGGGCCAAACTCAGGCGGGTATTTCATTCCTTTTTGCCTGAAAAACTCAGTGGTAGCGCCCGTTGGGGCCACGCCGAGCGCATTGATGGCGATGACTTTTTTCAGCTTAGGATGGTATATGAGCGCCTGCGTTTCACCGCCCCAACTCAGCACGTCCCACATGGTACAAGTAGCGGCTAGCATGGCACAGGAGGCGTCCACGGCATTGCCGCCTTGCTGAAATATAGCTGCTCCTGCTGTGGCAGCCAATGGCTTGCCCGTTATGGCCATCCAGTGACGGGCATGTAGCGGTGGCTTCTGCGTGGTTACGGGCAAGTTGTTGAAGGATTGGGCGGTGGCGAGGTGGTGCCAGCCCATTGCGAAGCAAAGAAGGATGAAAATGATATTCCTCATGTCAAGCGGATTTTTGTCAATGACGATGAGGGCGAAAGGTAAGGAATCCTTTTGTATCCTTGCACAACTGGTAATTGCTGGACAGCTTTTCATTAATTCCTGTTGTGCTTTGTATTTCTCCTAAGCCAAGGCCTTTCGTTCGGCACGTGTTTTCAGCTTTTTAGCCAATAAGTTTGCCATTAAAATCATTGTTGTGAAGAAAGCAAACCGTGCAATCATATCCCCCCAGCGCACATAAAAAGTGATACGGTCATTGAATTTGATGTTTTGCCGGATTGCAGCTTCCACCTCATATTCCGTCGGCTGCTGAACATCGCCCCGTTGGTTGATGAAGCAGGAGGTACCAGTGTTGGCCGAGCGTGCAATGCTGCGGCGGGTCTCCACAGCACGGAGGCGTGCAAAAGCGAGGTGCTGTTTGTGGCCGCCAGAGTCGTCCCACCAGCCATCGTTGGTCATGATGAAGGTGGCCTCAGCGCCTGCCCGAACATAGCCACCATTGTAGTCGCCAAAAACGCTTTCGTAGCAAATGCTGGGGGCAACCCTGCCATCGTTGCTAGGGAACGCCTCCCGGTATTTTTGGATGCCGTGACCCTCCACTGAGCCGTCCAATTGGTCAACGATGGGTTTCAGGAAGAACAAGACCTCGTGATAGGGCAGAATCTCTGCCCCCGGCACCAGCTTGGACTTGATATAAAAAGGGATGCTGTCCTGCCCGGCCTCTAATTGGAGGGCGGCGTTGTAAACTTCTAAGTATAAAGTGCGGCTGCCCCGCTCTAAGCGACGAGTGTTACGGGTATGGGGTTCTCCTTCCTTGAAAAGCTTATAGGCGCTGATACCAGTGACCAATTTCACACCGGGGTGTTTATCCACGAATTGCCTTGCCACCCGCATGGCAGGATGGTTCTCCATGTCGTCGGTTTGGACGCCATCGAACGCTGTCTCCGGCCAAACGACATACTTGGTATTGGGCGTCACAACCCCTTCCGACAGTCGAATGAAACGCTCCATTTGTTCTCGGTCGGGTACGTTGAACTTTTCATAATGCGGCTCGAAATTGGGTTGCACCACGGCCACTTCCACGTCACGGCCTTCGTCTTCTACATTGAAATACCAGATAAGAGAAATAGCCATGGGAACCAAAACGAGCAATTTAATCCGCCAAAGCGCCCAACCTTGTGCCAAGGCAGCCTTGGAAGAGATACGGAACTCGCATTTCTCCAACAGCTTGAAAGTCAGCACGTTGGCAGCCATGACCCAGAGCGAACCGCCGAACACGCCCGTGTACTCGTACCACTGCACGATTTGCGGCCACTGCGCAAAGGCATTGCCGAGCGTCAGCCACGACCATGAGATTTCCCAGTTCAGGTGCAGGAACTCAAAGCTGAGCCAGTAGGCGACGAAAGAGAGGTAGCCCGTCTTGGGCAGGTATTGCCTCGTTTTGTGGAAAAACCAAATCGGCACGTACATGAACCAAGCGTTCAACCAAATGGCCACGATTCCAGCGATGAAGGCCGTATTGCCCACCCACCAGGTCACGAGGATGTTCCAAAGGACGAAGGCGTGGTAGATGTAAGGAAGGATTGAAGGATTGGAGGATTGTAGGATTGAAGGATTGGCCCGCTCCTTGGCGACTTCGTACTCGATGATGAGGAGGGGAACCCATGCGATGAAGAGAAGAATGGTCGTGGGGAAGGGCGGGAAGCTTAGGGCCAACAGCACGGCACTGAGGGTGCTGAGGCCGAGCCAGCGGAGGCCCTTAGGGTGGCGGGTATATTTTTTCCAAAACAACAGGACGATGCTGGCCCATGCCAGCAGGAAGAAAAACAAGGGACGGTGTGCCCAAAGCGTATCGGCTTGCCAGAGGCTGTACATGTTCCAGCCGAGGGCAAGGGTGGCAATGGTGGTAGTGGCAAGCAGGCCGAGCCTGAGTCGGTTATTCATTTCGACAGTTTTTTTAAGCAGCTTTTCGAAGTGATGTATCTGCTACATCAACGGGATGCACTCATTTCGGCACTGTACCGTTTGCGAAAGTTTAACCAAAATGAAAACAATCGCTATTGACGAATCATTTCACGCCCAGTCCAGGCCCAAATGCCTCGTCCGCTTGCACAAAGCTCAGTTTTCCCTCCGCATTCTCCGCCATCAAAATCATCCCCTGCGAGTCTACGCCACGCAGCTTGCGGGGTGCGAGGTTGGCCAGCAGCAGCACTCGCTGCCCGATGACTTCCTCTGGTGTGAAATGCTCCGCAATACCCGATACCACCGTGCGCTGCTCAAAGCCAAGGTCAACGCTGAGTTTCAGGAGCTTGTCCGCCTTTGGAATTCGCTCGGCTGCAGTGATGGTGGCCGTGCGGATGTCCATTTTGGCAAATTCGTCGTATTGGATTTCGTCTTTCAAAGGTTGAAATGATTGTTGAATTGTTGAATTGTTTGATGGTTGGGGGGCAGCAGCCTCTGCTGCAAGAATGGCCGCAAGTTTGGCCTTCTGTCTCTCGATGATTTCTAAGCGACTCTTGTCGTTGCGGTCGTTGATTTTGGCAAAAAGGATTTCGGGTTGACCGACTTTGTGCCCTTCGGGTAGCAGGGCTTCGCCGTTTTTCAGCTTCGCAATGGTTGCCTCCAACTCCTCGTTTTCTACTTTTGGTAAATTGAGCAACTGCCTGATTTTCAGTGAAGTAAATGGAATAAACGGCTCGCAAAGCACAGCCAATAGGTTCACCAATTGCAAGCTGGTATTGATGCACTCCGCAATAACGGGGGAGTCTGGGTCCGTCTTTCGGATGGCCCAAGGTGCGGTGTCTTGGAGATACTGGTTGCCCCAAGTGGCAATCTCCACAAGCGAACTTGCCGCTGATTTCAGGTTGAACTGTTCAATATCATTGGTGAGCGAATTGACCAATTCTACAACGTTGGCTGGAATTGAAGCCGTTGATGATGCGGGAGAGATACCTTCAAAGTAGCTGTTCGTCAATGTCACCACCCGATTGATAAAATTCCCCAGCTTATCCGCCAAATCCTTGTCATAAAAATCCACGAACTCGTCCCATTTGAAATCGGCGTCACGGTTCTCCGGCAGGTTGCGGATGAGCGCCCAGCGCAGGGCGTCTTCCTTGTTCGGGAAATTGGCGAATTCCTCCAAATACTCGTGCTGCTCGATACCCCAGCCCTTGCTTTTGCTGAACTTCCGTCCCTCGAAATTCAGGAACTGGTTGGCGGGGACGTTCACGGGCAGGGCGTATTCTCCATGTGCCTTGAGCATGGAGGGGAACACGATACAATGGAAAACGATATTGTCCTTTCCGATGAAATGGACGAGTTGCAGCTTTTCGGGCCCGCCTTTCCAGTAGTCTTCCCAGTTCTTGCCGTTCTCGGCGGCCCATTGCTTGGTGCTGCTGATATAACCTATCGGCGCATCGAACCAGACGTAGAGCACCTTGCCCTCGGCACCCGGCATGGGCACGGGGATGCCCCAGTCGAGGTCACGGGTGATGGAGCGGGGTTGGAGGCCCTCGCCATCATTTAGCCACGATAGGCACTGCCCAACAACATGGTTTTTCCAAGCATTCGGGTCGTGGTGGGGCTGGCCGTCAATCGTACCATTTTCTATCCATTCCCGTAGCCACTCACCGTGCTTATCGAGGCGGAAATACCAGTGGCTAGTCTCTTTGAGGACTGGCGTGGAGCCGCTCAAAACCGATTTAGGATTTATCAATTCAGTAGGCGATAGCGTAGAGCCGCAGCGCTCGCACTGGTCACCATAGGCTTCGGGGTTAGCACATTTGGGGCACTCACCGACGATAAAGCGGTCGGCAAGGAACTGCTGGTATTCTTCATCGAAGTATTGCTCGGAAGTTTTCTCATCCAGCTCTCCGCCTTTTTCAATCAGCTTCAAAAAGAACTCCTGCGAGGTTTTATGGTGCAGTTCGGCACTTGTCCGATGGTAGAAATCGAAGCTGATGCCCAATTTTTCAAAAGTGGCCTTATTAAGCGTGTGGTATTTGTCAATGATTTCCTGTGGGGATATACCGTCTTTCTTAGCCTTCATAGTGATGGCAGCGCCGTGTTCGTCAGAGCCACAGATAAAGGCCACGTCGCAGCCCATGCCACGCAGGTAGCGCACGTAGATGTCGGCAGGCAAATAGGCCCCCGCTAAGTGACCTAGGTGAAGCGCACCGTTGGCGTAGGGTAGGGCGGAGGTGACGATGTATTTCTTGGATTTATCCATTTTTCAAGGAAAAAGTCTAAAGTACAAAGTAAAAAGTACAAAGTACAAAGTAAAAAGAATGGGGGTTTTGGGGTCTTATTTTCGGCTGCGAAGATAGCCGTAAAACTTAAATCGAAAACCAAGGGGCAAGGTTCCAAGTCTAAAACAAAAAAGCGGGCCAATGCTATTGCAAAGGCCCGCCCGCTAATGTGCTTAAAAGCGTATATTTTAGTTGAACGGGTTGGAGAACTTCTCGTCCACAATTAATGAACGGTCGGTTAGGGACTCCAAGAACGCAACCAATGCTTTTTTCTCTAAGTTGGACAGGTTGAGGCGAAGTGGTTCGCCATCCTCCCCAATCAGCTTTTTGTCGAGGTTTGGATGCAGCTTTATGCCATTGTCATAAAATTCCACCACTTCCTCCAGGGTCTTGAACCTGCCATCGTGCATATAGGGGCCTGTGAGGGCAATATTGCGGAGACTGGGGATGCGGAACTGGCCATTGCGCAAGCCTGCATCAGCAGTTGTTAGGTCAAGACCGTTGTTGGCAGTGCCTTTTGGGCCGCCACCGCCGAACCCGAAATCGGGGTCACCATACTCACCGCCTGGGCGGTCGTCAGCCATGAAATTGCTGCCGCTGTGGCAGCTTGCACATTTGGTTTCAGCCCGGAAGAACACGTCCATTCCCAATTTTTCCAAATCAGACAAAGCTGCTTGGTCGCCAGCTTGGAAGGCATCAAAGCGGCTGTCAACGGACACCATGCTGCAAAGGAACTGGGCCAATGCATCGGAAATGCGCTCTTCTGTGATATACGAATCACCAAAGGCTTTGTTGAAAAGGGAAGGGTAGTAGTCCGTTTTACCCAGTTTCTTTACCAATACGCTTAGGTCTTCCATGCCCATTTCGATGTGGTTTTGCACTGGTTTCAGGGTAAGCTCCTTGGCTGATTGCACCCTTGAATCCCAGAACAAGTTGCGGTTGAGTGCCACATTGATAATGGCCATGGAGTTGCGGGTCGTCACTTTCCCTTCAAAGCCCTTGCTGCCAGCAGTTGGGTCGGCAAATGCAAGCTCCTGCTTGTGGCAAGTGGCACAAGCCACGGCGTTGTTGAGCGAAAGTTTGGTGTCGTAGAAAAGGACACGGCCGAGGGTTGCACCGTGGTCGGTTACTTGTGGGTTGGATATGATATCGCCAAAGAAACCGAAGCCTGGGTCAATAATACCGCCTCCAATATTTGAAAAAACGGTGGGCGCATTGGCACTGAACTCGGCCTGCATGTGCTGTGGCAAGTCCAAGTCGGCGTAATTGTAGGGCTGCTCTGGCATGTTGAGCTTCGCAGCTTCTGTCGGTTTGGGGTCTTTCAAACAGCTTGCAAGGCCAATGGCGAGCATCAACGATAAAGAAATGAAAAGCGCATTTTTTTTCATTGGTATAGAATTTTATGAGTTGAGAATGCAATTATAAGGTTTAATAGCCAAGTTTCAAGCCAAGTGGCAAACTTTAACATTGCCTTGGTAAATTGGCTCAGAATAACCTCGGCAATACGAAATTCATATTAACGGCAACTGGGGGGATAAACTGAAAATTGGGCACCCCGGCATTCAAGTCAAGGCCAATGACCAAAGCGGTTTCAATAGAAATGGAGAATGGTGGTTTTATTCGGTAGGCAATACTCCACCTTGGTCCCATTCCTACAATAGCCTTCTCGCTGCTATTGTCTCCAATCAAGTTGAAATTGCCCGCTGAGAGGTAAAAATCCCAACCTCGATAGAACGTCCATCGCTCGCTGAATTCCCTCCTCCTGGTACCGCCAATACGGAAATTGAAGTTTGCATTGTCAGCTACATCAAAATTGCCATCGCTGACCACGAAGACGCCGATGCTGGTATGAAATGCCCTGTTCCCGTTGAAGCGGTTAAACTCCACATTGTACGGCCCGGATTGCAGCGGGTTGGTCCTGTTGAATGGAATCAACTGCACCAGCAAAGGCGTTGTGTTGATGCTTACCATTCTGTAACGTTCTGGGTAGGTCCAATCCTCTTTTGCGGATTCGGTTTGGGCCAGCAAGGAAAAGGAGCAAAGAAGAAAGGCTATGATGACAGGGTATTTCATTGCGTTTTGGGTTGTTTTTCAAAAAGTGAAATTGACATAGAGCGAGTTCGGCATGGCTGGTAGGAAGGATAACCTACTTATTCGGGTTTTTTCATTCGGAAGGCCTCCGCCGATTTCGTCCAACCCTTCACCATAATAGTACATCACATAAGCATAAGTTTCGGTTGAAAAACGGACATGCTCACTCAATTTGAAATATACCCCCAAAAAAGGCCCGCCGCCAAGGCCAAACATTTGATCCCTGCTCACGAGGTCTTGGCCAAACTCGAACTTGCTCCGTTCCAAATCATAGGTTCCCACGCCATCAAAGCCATAGAACATATCGAACCGTTTATGAAGGGGCATGACCCATTCCCTTCCGAACCTCAATTTCAAGGAAGTTTCCGTGGTAGTTAGGAAGCCGTTAAATGAGTCTTCTTCTTTTTGGTCAACTTTGGCGTTCATTCCAATGCGCCACACTTTGTTGTCCTTCAAGGTTTTGAAGCTGAAGAGGAAAGGGTCTTTGGGTATGTCCTGACCGCCAGAATTGAAGAACCCTGCAAGCGTATTGGTGATATTGATGCCCAACATGGTTTGGGAACGATCCTTTGATTTTCCTTGATTTTGAGCCATCAAGGGGAGTTGTAGAGCAGTGAAAGCAAGGTATAATGCAAGCGTGATTCTCATGCTATGATTTAGGTGTTTGGATGAATAGACGGTCAAATTTGAAGTTTCGTTTGTAAACGGTGGAATTTATTTTTGAATATCCGTTCTCGTTAAAAAAAAGCCTTTATGCTTTTACTTCAACTCCAAGGATTAATTTTGGCCCCGGCTTCAAAATTCGATGATAAACAAAGCTCAAAGTCAATTCAAAATGTCCATGAAATTCAGGTTATTGCTAAACGCAATTTTACTTACAAGTGCTGCATTCGCACAAACGGAAAAGCCACAATATCCCATCCAGCCCATCCCATTTACGGAGGTAAAAATTACTGATAAATTTTGGGCGCCCCGACTTGAAACAGTTCGGGATAAAACCTTGCCTTACACTTTCGGCCAATGCGAAGAAACAGGCCGCATCAAAAACTTCGATATTGCCGCAGGCAATGCAACTGGTTCATTTTGTGGGGTTTATGGCTTCGATGATTCGGATGTTTTCAAAATCATTGAGGGTGCTGCCTATTCTTTGCAGGTTCACCCTGACCCTAAATTGGACGCTTATGTGGATGGCCTAATTGAGAAAATCCGCTTGGCACAAGAGCCAGATGGCTACCTCTACACTTGGCGAACCATTTATGAAAAAGAAAAGGCTGCTGGTGTCGTCAAGAAGGAAGTGACTGGTGACTACTACAAAGGCACTGACAAGCGCTGGGTTTATGAGGATAAGCACAGCCACGAGACCTATAACGTTGGCCACCTTTACGAGGCAGCAGTTGCCCACCACCTCGCTACGGGTAAGCGGAACCTACTCGACATCGCCATCAAGAGTGCCGATTTGTTGGACAAGAATTTTGGATGGGGCAAATTGGAGCAAGCCCCTGGTCACCAGGAAATCGAGCTTGGCTTAACAAAACTCTATTTGGTCACCAGCGAAAAACGCTACCTCGACCTCGCCAAGTTCTTCCTTGATGTGCGTGGCTACGCCAAAGAGGAATACAACCAAAACCACCAAAAAGTAAAGGATCAAAAAGAAATCGTGGGCCACGCTGTGCGTGCTTGCTATATGTACGCCAGCATGGCAGATGTGGCAGCGCTCACGGGCAGCCAAGAATATATTCCCGCACTGAATGCGCTTTGGGAGGATGTCGTCGGGAGGAAGATGTACGTGACTGGCGGAATCGGCAGCAGCGGCTCCAACGAAGGGTTCAGCAAGCCCTACGATTTGCCAAATTACTCTGCCTATTGCGAGACCTGCTCCTCCATTGCTTTTGTTTACTGGAATCAGCGCATGTTTCAGCTAACGGGTGAGAGCAAGTACATAGATGTGCTGGAGCGCACCCTTTACAATGCACTCAATGCGGGGCTTTCGTTATCAGGCGACCGCTTTTTTTATCCAAACCCACTCGAAAGCCGCAAGAATGTGGAGCGCAGCCCTTGGTTCCAGTGTGCTTGCTGTCCCAGCAACGTGTCCCGTTTTTTTCCTTCCATACCAGGTTACGTTTATGCCAAGCGAGGCAATGAGGTGTTCGTGAACCTTTACACATCCAGCGAGACCAACGTGACCAATATCAACAGCAAGGGGCAGGAGGTAAAGGTGCATATTGCGCAGCAAACGGAATACCCGTACGATGGAAAAATCAAGATTGCCGTTGAGCCAGAGAAGCCCAACACCTTCACACTTAGGATGCGGGTGCCTGGTTGGGCGCAGGGCGATGCCGTTCCGTTTGACCTTTATGGCTTTGCTAACCACGATGGCAGTCAGGTACAGGTGATGCTGAATGGGAAAAAGATTTTGAGTGGCATCAAGGATGGGTACATGAGCATTGAGCGGAAGTGGAAACAAGGGGACACCCTATCGCTCATCCTGCCCATGCCCATCCAGCAAGTGAAGGGCAATTCAAAAATCGAGGCGACCGCCGACCGCTACGCCCTGCAACGTGGGCCGCTCATCTATTGCCTCGAAGGCAAAGACCAACCCGACGAGCGCATCCTGAGCGTTTATGTGCCGAAAGATGCGGATTTTGCTTCGCAATATGAGCCTAACCTGCTTGGTGGTGTCCAAACCATCAGCTTTGCCGGGTCGTTGGTGAACAAAAAAACGGCGCCTGACCAAGGTGAACTGACGCCGCTCATGCTGAAAGCGATTCCCTATTTCGCCTGGGCAAACCGGGGCAAAGACAATATGCTCGTTTGGTTGCCCAATGATTTGCGGAGCACCCGACCCTTGGCCCAGCCAACTTTGGTGGCAAAAAGCAAGTTAAGTTCCTCGGAAGGCGTCAAAGGTGAACTCAACGCCCTTGCCGACCAATGGATTCCCAAGCATTCCAATGACCAAGAGAACCCATTCGTTCATTGGTGGCCACATTTTGGTGGTTCGGAATGGGTGCAAACTGAGTTTGAGAAAGAAGAACAGGTAGGCACGGCCCGTATCTACTGGTTCGACGACGAGGCTACAGGTGGTGGCTGCCGGGTACCCAAATCATTCGTTATCAAGTATTTGGAAAACGGTGAATGGAAGAAATGCTATTCCCACGAAGGCTGGCAAGTGGTAAAGGATGGCTGGTCGGAGGTGCAGTTTGAGCCAGTTAAAACGACGGCTCTTCGCCTTGAAATTCAGTTGCAGGATGGCGTGAGTGCAGGAGTACATGAGTGGGAGGTTCGGTAACACGTGCCTAGTTTTCCCTCATGGCGTGGACAGTTCCCTAAAGGGATGACAAAATGAGGAGTGCCCTCGTGGCGTGGACGGATCCCTAAAGGGAAGACAAAAGGTGAAGAGCCCTCATGGCGTGGACAGTTCCCTAAAGGGATGACAAAATGAGGAGTGCCCTCGTGGCGTGGACGGATCCCTAAAGGGATGACAAAAAGGGCGTTGGTTGCCGTCCACTGTCCACCGTTCTACTTCCAATCCGGCATTTCAGCGTTTTGGAACATCGTCAGTCTGCCTTGACCTTGGTCGCTCATGATCAAAATATTGCGCTGCGAATTGGGCGCATTGCTCGTTTCGACGAAAATGACTTGGGCTCCGTTGGGCGAAAACTTGGGGTCGAGGTCGTTGAAGCCCGAAGGTTTTTCGATGGAAAGGTCGGTGGTTGCCCCAGTCGCAATTTTTCTCAAGAAAACATGAGCGTTCAACTGTCGGCCATCAGGAGTTTCGAGGCCGTCAATATCATGGGTAAAAAGGATAGCACTGCCATCAATGCTGAACGAAGGGCCGCCGATGTTTCCGGTGAGGTCAGATACCAACTCCTGCTCCAAGGAGCCACTGGAGTTAAACAGCAAAATTCGACCGATATAAGGTTGGCTGCCGACTGTCCTTGCCGCCACTTTATTGGTGACGGGTGCCCAGTCCACCTCTACAAACTCCTCTGTCACAGGCAACTCAGCAAACAACTCAAACCCGCTGCCATCCAAGTTCACTGTGTACAGCCGGTTCCTGTTCATGAAAAGCAGCTTGGTGCCGTCTGGTGACCAGCAGTAATCCAATTGGAACATATCCTTGCCGTCAATCTGCAAGGAAGCGGGCACGAGCGTAGGGTCTGTGCCATCCCGTTTCATCACAAATATTTGGGTATTGATGAAATTATTGTTCAAAAAGGCCACCTTATCGCCCAACGGGCTGATGCGGGGGCGGAAGCTGCTGCCAGCCAAGTCGGTCATTTGATAGAGCGGTAGGCTGGGGTTTGCGCTTTGCGCAGCAAAAACATCGTATTTGCCGTTGGCAATTTTGGCGAAAACAAAAGGGTGGGGCGGGAAATCCTTGGTGGAGAAACTCCAAACCTCGCTGAAAACCGGGTCGTTCTCGCCGTCGTGCGCCACAACTTGCCAAAAACAGGTGGTGCCATATCTCACATTGGCCAATTGGAAAACGGTATCGGTGATGCCTTCGGCAACGAGGTTGCCTGCCCCTTGCAGGGAGTGGAAGGTGTAAACATCGAAGGTCAACGCATCGTCGTCGGGGTCGCTGGCCGTCCATTTCAACTGTAGTGAGATGTCAAGACCTGTTGCGCCATTCAAGGGGAGGATGGGTTTTGGTGTGGAGGGAAGGCCGTTTCCCACGGTTTTTTCCGACATGGTGACGATGACGGCGCTTTCCTTGTTTTCCAAGATGGCCACTGATTCTGAAGTGGCTACCAGCCCTGTTTTTTCTGCCCGGATGGTATAGTTCCCCACTTCAATTTCATCGAAGACAAATCGGCCTTGGGCATCGGTGATTACTTGGCTGGTCGGGGGATTCGTGGAGACGAAGGCATCGGCTACTGGGGTGCTAGAGCCTTCCAGCAACACTTGGCCAGACAAGGAGCCAAAGATGTCTGGTTTTATGGTATCCTCGCTGCAAGCTGCGGCAAGCAATATTACCATTATTGCAGCGCAAAAAAATTGCAAACGATTGATTTTATGTATAGATAGGTTCATTCCTTTCTGTTTTTTAGCCTGGAAATTGTTTTTCAGGCCATTTGATTAAAAACCGGGGTCTCGCTGCTTTTCCGTTTCAAACTTCCTGGCTCCTTCCACTTTCCTGCCGAAGTAAAAATTCACCCCAATATTCCCACGCCAATAGAAATCATTGTATTTGCCTTGTTCTACCTGGTCAAGGCGGTCGTTGATGAGGTAGTTGTAATCGGCGCTGAAACGGATGCCGGTTGCATCATTTACCAGCACCTCAAAGCCACCACCGATTTGTGCCTTTGCATAGACAGGAGCGCTGAAATCAAGACGGGTATTGACGTTTTCCGTGATGAACCCAAGGCCGGAATAAAAGAAGGGCGTAAACTGGTCATAGGGGAATAGCCTGTATTTGACTGCGAAATCGAAATAACTGACCTTGGAATCATAGAATTTCTTGGTGGAAAGGGAGTTAAGGCCCGCATTGAACAGGATGCCGATAGCCGGTTTGGGGTTTACTTCAAATCCTAAATCAAGCCCCGTTTTTAGGACAGCATCAGGGTAATCGCCTTGATAAAGCAGGCTTGAAGTGCCAGCTTGGAACGCCGCTATGCCTCTTCGGTTATCTATGCGCTTGCCAAAAATATCCGTCTTGGCAATCATTTCTTTTTCCTTTTTGTATTCCTTGATGGGCGATTCTGCCACCATCCTCGCTTCGGCTGGTGACCATAGGTCGCCATCTATTCCCTCAATGACGAGGCTCATTACGGCCTTTTCAATGGCTTCCGTTACGGCAATTTCTGAGGGTTCGTTGTAGGTGAAACCCGTTTCCACTTCCAGCAGCCGTTTGTATTTCACGAACTGGAACATACCGCCATCCAACTGTTGGGAAAGCAGGGTTTTTGAGGTATAAACCGTTTTCAGGATTTTGCCATTGCTTGCTGATACCGCCCGAAGATAGACAGTCACTCGGTCTTGCCTATACTGGCTGCTGCCCCCTACGCCGAAATAGCGCAAGCCAGCCCCTCCCGTAATCACGTTGGCGTCATAGCTCACAATGCCGCCTTCCAGAATCACGCCTGCGTAAAGGAGCGGTGGTAATAGGTTGTCTTGTCCTTCACCACTTTGGTTGTTGTACTGTGCCCGACTGCTCCTGATGATTTTGCGCTCATTGAGTAGGTTGCCCACGTTTTCCCGCTCGATGGGGACGAACCAGCCGGAATCGTCCAAGGCTTTGATGAGGATATTGGTTGCGCCTTGGGTGACAGCAGTGCTCCAGCTTGTTCCGCCTTCGGTTGGCTTGTATTGGCCCGATTGGTCTCGGAATTTATAGACGGCCACCACGATTTTTTCCTTGGGGGCTGGCAAGCTCTTTAGGTCGAGGGTGCTTTGGGTCTCTTCGCCTAGCCGGGCCTTCGTCTGTTGGATGGGCTGATATAGGTAAGATCCACAACCCGATAATAGGGTGGCAGCTATGATTAATGCGAATTGATACAGCCAGGTGTGAAGTTTGTCCATATTTATCAGCTTTGGTTACGAGCAATTGAGCGGGTTTCTCCTAATCAAAAAATAGCCTGTGTTGGGAAGCTAACTTCCCAACTTTAACAGGTGTCCTAAAACGAGGGATAAAAGGGGGACATCAATCTTTGGCGTGTGCAGTGTGTGGGCAGGGATTCTTAAAGTCTTTCAAAAAAACGGAATAACGATTTGTGTGCTCTCACCTTGGGCTTGGTCAAAAATGGTGATGGTCAGGCCATCGAAAGTGGTAGCCACGTCCACTTGGAAGTTGCCGAGGGTATAGACGCCGTCTTGAAGGCCTTCTTCACCAAACTGGTCAGAGATCAATTGCCTCGAAATTTGGCTAAGCAACAGGTTGTTGAGGTTGCTGGCGAAAGCGTCCACCGAGCTTCTGGTGGTGGTCCTGCTGCGGTTTTCGGAGGTCAAATCCTGCACTTGGGCAGAACTGAGCAACCAGTTGTAATTAAAAGTATCGCCGCCGAAGGCAGGGTTTTTAGGTTTATAGACGAGGTCTTGTGCCGCTAATTGCGAAGCGATGCAGATAAGGGCCAAGGCAAAAAATGACTGTATGATATTCTTCATGGCTGATTGATTTAAAACAGTTTCTACTAATAAATCCCACTTCCAGAAATGTCTTCGGCACCAATTTCTTGGTAGGCTGCATCAGGGTTTTTGATTTGGTTGTAAAGCATTTCCACCAGTTGTACCGACAGTTGTTCCATGAGTTCCTGCCTTGGCTGGAGGTTCATTTGGGTTAATTCGATCCCATCAAGGTCAATTGCGATGCGGGAGCCATTGCCAACAATGGCAGGCTGCTCTCTTATGATGATGGAGTAGTTGGTTTTTAGGTCTTCCTCCACGACCCGCCAGCTTGTGTAAAACAACTCGTAAAAATCGTGGGCCAATTTCGACCTCGTTTCGTCCAAAACTAGCCCTTCTATTTCTATGTCATCCACATTAAGGCGGTCGGAATTGGGCGAACGAACGATGTTCTCTTCTTTGCTTTGCACTTCCTGTTTAGGCCCTTGCAGCTCGGCTTTAGCGACCAATTCATCGTTCTTGAAAATAAAGAGATGAACTGCGTCAAACTGGCCACCCTGAACCAAGTAGCTGGCATTGAGCAACAAGTTTGGCTGGTCGGGAATTGCCAAGGTTTTGCCTTCTTTGATGAGGGTATCCTTGTTGATTAAAAGGGCTTTGTAGCGAAGATGAAGTGGGGAATGAGTATGGTTTTGGCACCAAGTGGAGATGATAGCATTGCCATCAGCCGATTGAATGTCAACCCATGCAGTGACCGTGGCGGGTCGCTGGACGATGGAGGTTGCTGCCAGCAGGGGCAGCAAGAGTAGGGTGAATAGTGTTTGTTTCAAAATGCCTTTGTTTACCAGGGGGGTAAATTTTAGGTCATTCGCTCGGTCGGGATGGATTGCGCCTTTTATTGCCCAACCCTGTGTACAGTTACTTTCAGGTCGTTGCCTACTTGGCGGATGATGAATCCTTCACTGTGGATATTTTCAAGGACTTGAATGATTTCATTGTTGTTGCCTATCTGCACCAATTCGCTCCTTACTTGGCTGCTGTTGATCAGTTGTTGGTTGATCTTGTTGTTGGAGCCATCCTGAAAATTCACCAATTCGTTGTCGGCACCGTAGTTCACCAATTCATAGTAATTGTTGTTTCCGCTTTGAATGAGCGCCAGTTTGTTGCCACCCTCGGTTTGAAGGAGTTCGGCTATGTTCGAATTCCCTGATTGCAGCACCCTTGCGAGGTTGCCTTCAAGGTTTTCCTGCTGCTGCAAAAGCTGGAGTTGGTTGTTGTTCCCCAACTGTTGGATATATGCCTCGCTTCCCGCCCTAGTCGTGCCCAAGTTGAGCAGTTCGGATGGCTGTGCCAGCAAATCCGATTCGCTCAGCATTTGTGCCGAACAAGGAAGGCTAAGCCCAAGTGCGTACAGCACAAATAGGGCTAAATGCCATCTTTTTTTAAACGGCTTTAACATTGGGCGGAGGGTGGATGTCAAGGCTTCGTTCTTAGGGAGGGGATGTTTCACTTAAACAAGTTCGAAGGGGAAAATCATTCTTTTCCCCATTCGAACCTACTAAAGTCTTAACCAGAAAGCTGATTTATTAATCCCTGTATCTTTGGGAAGGATTGGGGGATTGAAGGTTTGAAGGATTGAATAGTTAAGGCGTCTGCGTTCTATGTTATTCAATCCTTCAATCCTCCTCCCCTTCAATCCTTAATTATTCGACTGCGTAACGGTGGCCGTATTGTTGTTGCCAATTTGGCGAACGATATTGGTGTGCTCGGCACCCGTTTGCGAGTTGATGGTCTTGTTTTCATCTCCTTCTTGGCGGATGGAGCTTGAGTTCAAATCGCCTTGTTGTACCAATAGGATGGAGTTGTTGTCTCCGATTTGGATCAGGCGAGGGTCGTTCCCGGCACCGGCGAAGTTGTTGTCGCCATTTTGCAGCATGTTGATTTGGTTGATATTGCCTTCTACAGTAGCGCCCATGCTGTTGGAAATGCCGTTTTGTGTAACGACGTTTAGGTTGGCATTGCCAATGATGTTCAATTTGGCAAATTGGTTTTCTCCATTCTGTGCTTGGGCAGAGTTGTTGTTGTTGCCCTTCACGTCAATTTGAGCGGAGTTGTTGCCCACGCCAAGCTGCTGCTGAACAGAAATATTGCTGTTGCCAAGGTGCGAAATCAAGGCCTTGCTATTGTTGGACTGCAGGTCTTGGTTGGCAATGTTCCCATTGCCATCTTGGGTAATTGTGGCCTTGTTCTTGTTGGCTTGGATGGTTGACACACCTTGATTGGCACTGCCAACTTGCTGGAGGAAAATATTGTTTTCGTTACCAGTGACTTGGTTCTCAGCTGTGTTGGTGCCACCGTTTTGACCCATCGAAAGGACGTTCAAATTTCCAGTGTGCTTAACCAGCGTTTTGTTCTGTGAACCCACTTGTGTTAGGTCTGTGCTGTTATTGTTGCCAACCTGCTCAAGATTGTTAGAGTTGGTTTGTGCAAAAACAGCACCTGCAAACACGAAGGAGGAGAAAAGGAGGAAATGCTTTTTCATAGGGAGTTCTTTTTGAAGAAAATGTGATGTTGACGCAATGTGATTCACGCATGAACCCCAAGCACCAGGATTATTAAGTTTTGATTTTGATGTATTACCTTGAAATAGTGTGTAGAAAGACCAGTAAAGTTTACGCTGCCAATTGTTGGCAACGAGCGTTGGAAATCAATACTTACTGGTTCAGCTGCGTTGAGTGAGATGGAATCCGAACGGGATGATGTAAATTGCTCTTAATAGTTTTGCAGCAAGGCAAAGGTAAGCACGGGATATTCTATCCACCAATCAGGGTTAAGCCGTATTTTTCACCTACGTATTTTCACTTATAACGCATCAGAATTAGATTGTTATGGTTATAAAACTCTTGGAAAAACAATGTTTTTTGGCTGGTGACCACACCCATTTGAGGGAATTGCTGCACCCAAATACGAATCCTGAAAATACCTTGTTCAGCTTGGCCCATGCCTTCCTGGAAATTGGGGAAAGATCACTCTCGCACCGCCTAAAAAATTCTTCTGAAACCTATTTCGTCTTGGATGGGGAAGGTGAGATGCACATTGAGGGGCAATTATTTCGAATCTCAAAAAATGACATAGCGTTTGTTCCCGCCAATGCTACCCAATGGGTGAAAAACACGGGCCGCACACCACTTGTGTTTTTGTGCATCGTTAGTCCGCCTTGGTCGGCAACTGATGAAGAGGTCTTGGAGGAACGAAGTTAGTATTCCTGTTTGGCGGATTTTTCATTCTACTTTTGCGACAGCAATGAAAATCCTACTTATCACAAAGAAGTTTCCTTACCCGTTGACGGAAGGCGAACCGATCGCCATCAACTACCTCGCCAAGTCGTTGGTGCAATGTGGGGCTGAAGTGGATTTGTTGGTGATGAACACGAGCAAGCATTTTTTCGACCCGGAAAATTTCCCAAAGGCCCAGAATTTTTTTCGGGAAGTACACACCGTCAGCGTGCCAAATCATATTACGCTCACGGGAGCCATGAAAAGCTTGCTTGCTGGGAAGTCCTACATCCTTGACCGCTTCAAATCCAATGAGTTTTCCAGGAAAATAGCCGAACTGCTTTCTTCTAACAAATACGATGCTGTGCAAATGGAAACAGTCTATTTAGCACATTATACAAATGTGGTCAGGGCTGAAAGCAAGGCAATTCTGTCTTTGCGAACCCACAACGTAGAACATCGGATTTGGGAGCGGGTCACTTCGATTTCCCATAACCCCATCAAAAAATGGTACCTGAAAAACCAGAACAGGCAACTTCGGGAATTTGAAGTGCAAGCCCTTAACCAATTTGATTTGTTGATTGCCATTACCCAACCTGATATGGACATATTTCGCAGTTTGGGTTATGCCAAGCAAGGCATTGTCGCACCAGTTGGGATTGATTTATCGGAATATCCTGAAAATGAAATGGGGGCTGATTCGGCCAAGCGGCTTTGTTTTATTGGCGCTTTGGATTGGATGCCGAACCAACAGGGGCTTGTTTGGTTTTTAGAAAGGGTTTGGCAAAAATTGTCCAGCACCAATAAAGAGTTGCAATTCCAGATTGCTGGGAAAAACACACCTGATTGGGTGCGCCAAAAAGCAGGAGAGTCGGCAACCGTTCACGGAGAGGTGCCCGATGCCAAGGCCTTCATCCAAGGGCATGGCATCTTGGTTGCTCCGCTGTTTTCGGGGAGTGGCATCAAAATAAAGGTACTGGAGGGAATGGCCTTGGGTAGGGTAGTGATCACGACCGAAATTGGCGCCGAGGGCATACCTGCAATAAATGGCCAACACCTGCTCATAGCCAACAATGCTGAGGAGTTTGAAAGGCAATTGAACTGGTGCTTTGAAAACCCAGCTGCTGCTGCTAAGATAGGAAAGCAAGCAAGGTCATTTATCCAGCACTCATTCGATTTGTCAGAAATCGGCAAGCAAGTTTACACAGCCTACAAATCCAACCTAAACAGCTGAAAATCAAAAATTTATAATTCTTTATTCATGAAATCATTCAATCATTTTTTCATTTCAATCTTCACGGCTGCTTTGTTTTTCGCTTGTGGTGCCAATGACCCATCCATTGAAAAAGAGGATGCACTCCGCAGTGAAGTATTTGCTATCCACGATGAAGTAATGCCCCGTATGTCAGAAATAGTCGCCTTAAAGGGCAAGCTGGAGGCACTCAACCCAGATTCAACCAAGGCAGCAGAAATTGCTGCGGCCATTTCATTACTGGGCAAGGCAGAAGATGGCATGATGGAGTGGATGGTGCAATTTAAGCAACCCGCCAAGCTGCGAGAATCGAAAAAGCACGAGGAAATCATGGCCTATTTAGCAGCAGAGAAACAGCGAATCACCCAGGTTCGGGATGACATGAACAACAGCATCAAAGCTGCCGAGCAGTTATTGGCATCTTTTCCAAAGGCTGAATGAGACCATAATTGGCTTTCAAAACAAGTTGGAGAATATCGTAGGTGTGTAGTGTTGGAAATTTGGATTGCTGATTGTAGCGAAACCTTCAACAAAATTTAATTTTATATTCATTGCTCAAGCACCGAAAAAAGCCTACCTTTGCGCCTCTTTTATAAAATGGCAGAAAAATCGCAGTTAAAGCTATGGAAATTTAGGTTGTCAACTGGATTTTCCCATTCATAATTCTACCATTTATCATTCATCATTTTTAAAATGGACATAAGAAACATCGCCATCATTGCGCACGTTGACCACGGGAAAACCACCCTCGTGGACAAACTCCTTGTAGCTGGCAAACTCTTCGGCGACCACGAAACGCCCGGTGAGCTTATCATGGACAACAATGACCTGGAGCGGGAGCGTGGTATTACCATTTTGGCAAAAAACGCTGCTTTCTGGTACAAAGGCGTGAAAATCAATGTGATAGATACCCCTGGCCACGCCGACTTTGGCGGCGAAGTGGAAAGGGTGCTGAACATGGCCGACGGTGTGCTGCTGTTGGTGGACGCTTTTGAAGGCCCAATGCCCCAAACCCGTTTCGTGCTTCAAAAAGCCATTGAACTTGGCCTTAAGCCTATCGTTGTCATCAACAAAGTGGACAAAGAAAACTGCAAGCCAGACGAGGTGCAAGACCATGTTTTCGACCTGATGTTCAACCTTGGCGCCACGGAAGACCAATTGGACTTTCCAACGCTTTTTGGCTCTGCAAAGCAAGGTTGGATGGGCAAGGACTACAAGACCCCAACTGGTAATATCACCCCGCTGCTCGATGCCATCATTGAGTACATTCCTGCACCCAAAGTGCATGAAGGTACTACCCAAATGCTCGTCACCTCCCTTGATTATTCCAGCTATATTGGCCGGATTGCCATCGGAAGGCTGCACCGTGGTTCTTTGAAGGCGAACCAACAAGTAGCCCTTATCAAGCGTGATGGTACTACCATCCGCCAACAAGTCAAAGGGGTTTACCTTTTTGAAGGCATGGCTAAGGTGAAGACTGAGGAGGTTCAGGCGGGCGATATCTGCGCAATCCAAGGCATTGAAGGCTTCGAAATCGGCGACACAATCTCCGACCTCGAAAACCCAGAGCAACTGCCACCGATCAGCATTGACGAGCCAACGATGAGCATGTTTTTCACCATCAATGACTCGCCATTCTTCGGGCAGGAAGGCAAGTACGTGACTTCCCGTCACATCCGTGAGCGTTTGGAGAAGGAGTTGGAGAAAAACCTCGCCCTTCGTGTAAAGGATGGTGAAACAACAGATTCATGGAGGGTATTTGGCAGGGGTGTATTGCACCTTGCCATTTTGATTGAGACCATGCGCCGTGAAGGCTACGAGCTACAAATCGGCCAGCCACAGGTAATCCTGAAGCGGGTGGATGGCCAGATCCACGAGCCAGTGGAAGAACTAACCATTGACGTTCCTGAAACAGGTTCTGGTACTGCCATTGACATGGTGACTCGCCGCAAGGGCATCATGACCTCGATGGTTCCAAAAGGCGACCGGGTCATTCTGCGCTTTGAAATGCCGTCCCGTGGCATCATCGGCCTTCGTGGCAATTTGCTGACCGCAACAGCGGGCGAGGCCATCATGACGCACCGTTTCATAGAGTTTCAGCCCTATAAAGGCGAACTGCCCAAGCGCCAGAACGGTTCATTGCTTTCGATGGAGCAGGGGAAAGCCATTCCGTACTCCATCTTCAACCTGCAAGACCGTGGCAAGTTTTTCGTGGAAGCCAACGAGGAGATTTACGAAGGACAAATCGTGGGCGAGAATTCACGTCCCGGCGACATGACCGTGAACGTGACCAAGACCAAGAAGCTCACCAATATGCGTGCATCTGGTGCTGACGAAAAGACAAAACTGACACCTCCCATCCGTTTCAGCTTGGAAGAGGCGCTCGAATACATCATGGAGGACGAATACGTGGAAGTGACGCCAAAAAACATCCGCCTCCGCAAAATTTGGCTCAAGGATTTCGAGCGCAAGCGCTACTCCAAGTCCACGGAATTGGTAGAGGAAGAGGCATAAATAAGGCTTCACAGACCTGAAAAAAGCCCCGAAACGCAGACAGCGTTCGGGGCTTTTCTTTTTTTGATCAATCCATCAGTATTTTAGGTTCAATGCTTTCGCTTACGCTGGTTGGACAATTTTTCCCGGCGCACCAATTCGTCTATTTCAGCAGCTTCGAGAAGGTAGGCGGCGAGGATTTCATGGTTTATTTCTTTCGCTGCTAAAAATCGCTTATTGTAAACCTGTTTGCGGTTTCCCCGCTCCAAGTAGTTCATCTCATCAGCGAGCAAGTGGCCGTAGTTGAATCCGAACTCCACCCCTTGCCAAGTCTTGTTTCCCCATGAAACAGCCCCCGGCCAGATATAGCAAACTCCCTTGTGCTGGCTGTAAAAAGGCACATTGAATGAGAGTTTTTCCTTGATACCGGGCAAGGTATCAAAGATAAGCGCCCTTAGTATTTCAAGCATTTCCAGTTGGACTTCAGGAAGAAATGCGAGCAATTGGCTCACGGTGTCGAATTTGACATTTTGTGCTTGTTTTTTAGGCTCCATTTAAAACTTTAATTTTTTTTAAATTTTTTTTGAAAACAACGTTTTTGAGGCAGCGTTTATCCAATACGCTTATGCAACACACTAGCAAATATTGTGTGTGGATGATAAGGGTTGACGAAGATTATCAAGGTTGATAATCAACCAAATCAACTTTTATCAACCGAACTGGTTATGCACAAACTTTGCTGCGTGAGCTATAATTGCGCTAATTTTGGCGTCGCTACCGACAACCATTCATTAACTAAATCAACTACAAAAATGAAAAAAATCCTAGTAATCTTTTTAGGGCTATTTGTCTTAACGTCTTGTGTCTCCAAAAAGAAATTCCAACAATTGGAGGAGGAGCGAAATAGCATCCGTACTTCTCATAGCAAGTTGGAGGAAGACTTAAAGGAGTGCGAGCGCAATAAGGCCAACCAAAAATCGGACTACGACCTCCGCTTGAACACCCGTGACTCCGAATTGGCCGCCGAACGCAGCCGCAGCAAGTCGCTCGAAGACCAAATCAACAACTTGCAGGGCTCCAACAAAAACCTGCTCGACCGACTGAGCGACCTTTCCGTCATCAGCAAGTCGGGCGCTGAGAGCATCCAAAAATCATTGGAGGCCATCAACCAGCAGAACACCTATATCAAGGACCTGACCGGAACCATTCAAAGGAAGGATTCGCTGAACCTCGCCCTTGTGATGAACCTGAAGCGCTCCCTTGCCAATATCAACGATGAAGACGTAAATATCGAAGTCAAGAAAGGCGTGGTGTATATCTCCCTTTCTGACAAGATGCTCTTCAACTCAGGCAGCTATACCATTAAGCCTGCCGCAGAAGAGGTCTTAGGCAAGATTGCCAAAGTCGTGAACGATCACAGCGACCTCGACATCCTCGTGGAAGGCCATACCGACAACGTGCCCATCAAAACAGATTTCATCAAGGACAATTGGGACCTGAGCGCCCTGCGGGCAACTTCTGTGGTGCGCTACCTACAATGGAAACACAACGTAAAGCCTGAGCGCATGACGGCAGGTGGTCGCAGCCAATTTGTGCCAAAAGCAACCAATGACTCGGATGCAGGCAAGAGCACGAACCGTCGCACGGAAATCATCATCCTGCCCAAGCTCGACCAGTTTTTTCAGTTGTTGGAGCCGAATGCGGCAGGTGGTAAGTGAATGACCTCTTAAGGGTTAAAAAAATGGCTCGGCATTCTACTGCCCGGCCATTTTTCATTTCAGCATTTTTAAAGTTTTTGCAGGTAGTTTCGCCTTTATCAGCTCGTAAGACTGCCGCACATAATAATCCCATTCCGATTCGCTCAATACGTCCCAATTTTCTACCCAAATGAAATGGTATCGGGCAACATAAGACGCAGGTACAATGCCTTGGCGGGCAATCATCTCCTCAAATTCATCAGGCTTTACTTTCAAGGTAGTGCCTTCCACATCAGGTGTAAGGCTGGTTACACAGAATAGCTTTTCCCCGATGCAAAAGCAGAGGTCGGACTTCCATTTTACGTCTTCTGTAGCATATGGAAGTGAAAGGCAAAGGGTTCGGAGTTGTTCGATGTTCATTTTTTCCAAGTTCCCGATTTCCTAATCAATCCTTTCAAGAACGCTATCTGCCCCAAATGGTAAATATCGTGCTGCAACACCCCTGCTACTAGCCTTCGGTAATTCCTGCCCGGCATAAATTCGGTATCCAAAAATGACTCTTCCCTTATTCCAAGATGCTCTATTAGGATCGTTTGTTGCTCCGCAAAAGCAGATTTAGCGGCTTCCCAAGTCGCTGGCGTTTGGCTTTCGGCACTTGGCCAATTATCGGCATCGGTTACGTCCGCCCTAAAATCGGTGTTGCCAAGCAGGCGTTCCGTGAGGGTCTTTCGCCATTTGACCATATGCCAAAGAATGACTGCGATGGAGTGTCCGTTTGGCGGTGTCACCAAAGCATCCTCGGCTGAAATATCAGAAATAACATCCAAATAGCTATCTCCAAACCAAGGGTTGTCATCGAAAAACGAGTTGAAATCAGCGATTATCGAGTTAAGCGAAGTCATGGTTGATGCGATGAGTTGAGAAGAATGCACGATACAAGCCTTGAAATAAAATAATTCGTTAATGCGAAAATGCAGAAAATATGATGTAGCCTGTGGCGTTTTTAACCCGTACCAAAAACGCAGAACGACATGATGGCTAACAGAGAATTTGAACGGGAGGCTGCCTACCGAAACAGGCTGGCCATTTTAATTGCCTTGGTTGCTCACCTCATTTTGCTAGGTGCAATCGTATTTCACTCCGATATCCAAGGGCTTATCGGGAAAGATAACCAACCAAAATCAGCTGCAGAATCTGTTCTTCAACCTTAAAATAGGCCATGCAGTTCACCTTGAACGGTGTTCACGATCTTGCCCAAATCCTCTGGGTTGTTTTCAAAATCAATCTCGTCAGCATTGATGACGAGCAGCCTGCCCTCCGTGTAGTTGGCGATCCACTGCTCGTATCGGTCGTTGAGCCGTTTCAGGTAGTCGAGGCTCATGCTGCCCTCATAATCCCTGCCCCTCGACTGAATATGCGCCACCAAGGTCGGAATGCTTGCCTTTAGGTAAATCAACAGGTCAGGTGCCTGGATTTGGGAAGACATCGTTTTGAACAAACTGAAATAGTTCTCAAAATCACGGCTAGTCATCAGCCCCATATCGTGCAGGTTGGGGGCGAAAATGAAGGCGTCTTCGTAAATGGTTCGGTCTTGTATAACCGTCCTGTCGCCTTGCAAAATCTTCAAAACCTGTTGATAACGATTGTTTAAGAAGTAGATTTGCAGGTTGAACGACCATCGCTGCATGTCGTGGTAGAAATCGGCAAGGTAGGGATTGTCGTCCGTGCTCTCAAAATGGGTATCCCAACTGAAGTGTCGGGCAAGTTTTGAGCAGAGGGTCGTTTTGCCGGCCCCTATGTTTCCGGCTATAGCGACGTGCTTTACGATGGGTTTTACTGGTTCATTCATAAGATTCGTTAGTGCTTCAATAGCGGCACGAAATTAGGAATTTTGGTCAAAACCAAGTTTTTATGGCCAACTTTGAACCCAACTCAGACAGGGCTTGGATTTCGAACCCTCCAGATGCTGTTTGTTTTTATCTCCAAAATGTATCCAATCATCTAAAAAACGATTATGCAAATAGACCGTGACCTAATATTGAAGCTCGAAAATTTGGCGAAGCTTGAGCTGAGCGAGGCGGAGCGTGAAAAATTGGCCAAAGACATGGGCAACATCCTTGACATGGTGGAAAAACTGAAAGAATTGGATACAGCCAATGTTGAGCCATTGGTTTATATTTCTGAAGTCGAAAACCAACTACGTGCGGATGAAGTCAGGCGACAGGTCTCCAATGAGGAGGCTCTGTCAAATGCCCCGACATCGAGCAAACCATTTTTCAAAGTGCCCAAGGTTATTTGATGGCCTTGAAAATTGAAATCACCAACAAGTTTATGAAATCAATCATTTCTGTAAAGGAACTCTTCAAGACCTACTATATGGGGGCCAACGTCGTCAACGCCCTTCAAGGCGTCAATCTTGAAATTCAAAAAAACGAATACGTGGCGTTGATGGGACCATCGGGTTCTGGCAAATCAACTTTGATGAACCTGATAGGATGCTTGGATTCGCCAACTTCGGGCGAATACATCCTCAATGGCTCCAATGTCAGCTTGATGGATGACAGTGAACTGGCCGCTGTCAGGAACAAGGAAATCGGCTTCGTGTTCCAAACCTTTAACCTACTGCCTCGTTTGTCGGCACTCGAAAACGTGGCGCTTCCTTTGGTTTATGCAGGAATGGCGAAAGCAGAAAGGATAGAAAAGGCCAAGAAAGTATTAAAATCTGTTGGCCTTTTCGACCGGATGGACCACAAGCCCAACGAACTTTCTGGTGGGCAACGCCAACGGGTGGCTATTGCGAGGGCCTTGGTGAATGATCCAAGTATCATACTTGCGGATGAGCCAACCGGCAACCTTGATTCCAAGACTTCTTATGAGATTATCGGCCTGTTCGAGGAGATTCATTCGGCAGGCAATACTATCGTGCTGGTCACGCACGAACCTGATATTGCCGAGTTTGCCCACCGAATCGTGAAGATGAAGGACGGCATGGTTGAAAGCGATTTCGTGAACAAGAATGTGGTAAGAATAGCTGATCTCGCATTCGCAAAGGAAACGGAAGGCTAAAGGCAGGTTATTTTTTGTACCGCTCTTCCGCTTTTTTCGCCGATTCCCATTTTATGCCAATCATTTCTTCCACAGCGATGATGGCCAACTGGATTTCCGTTTCAGCGCTAAGCCGTTTTTCCTGGGCATTAGTATAAGATTCTGAGGCACGAAGCATGTCTTCCATATCGAGGTCGGCATTCTTGAAGCGCTGCTGCGAAACCTGATGGGTGTTGCGGGCATCTTCTTCCGCCTTGGTGCGCATTTTAAGTGTTTCGATGGCCAATAGCAATTTTTGGTAGCGTGCCATGGTTTCAGCCCTGATCATCATTTTGTGCTGGTTGTTCTCCATATCCTTCACCAACACATCAATTTCCTCAATCTTTCTTTTCCGCTTGGTATTGGTAAAACTTCCCAAACTCACACTTGAGGAGAGCTGGTAGAGTGGGTAGAGCACAAGGTTGTCCGTTTTGTCCTTGTCCAGCACGTTTGTCAAACTTACCTCGTTGATATTGAAACCAAACTTTAGGTCGTCCTGCCACTCGTAGCGTTGCAATTCCACCTCCTTTTCCTCAATGGTTTTTTCGAAGGCCAATATTTTTGTTTGTGGGCTGTTCATGTAGGCCAATTGAACAAGGTAATCTTCAAAACTGGCAGGCCGCTGGCCTTCAGGTGCCACAACTGTATTGTAGTCAAACTGCTGTGCATAAATGAAACTTGGCAATACCAATAAGGCACTGAATGCCAAGCATCTGAATGAATTCGAAAGGTTCTGATGGCTCATATTGAAACAAGTGGTTGTTGGACGGGCGAGTAAATGAATCGAATACGCCTCAGTCACAGGTGTTTAAACATTGAAAATCCAACAATCAGGCCATAGCATGGGGGAGGTCAAAGGAAAGAATTGACAAAACTACGCCAAACTATTTGTGCGGTAATAGTTTTTGGATTATTTTTGTTCACCTTTTCAAATTCTCCCACACTCAGTTGTATTCACGTCTGAACTTTTTCAAGGCTATTTCCCTGTGGTATAATAAAATTTTTTGAGCAAAAATGGCCTTGTCCATTTTGCCAAAGTCTGCCAGATTGTCCCCCTTTTATTGTTTAAACAAACACTGTTGGTCCATTGGACCGCCTATTAGGAAGTAGCACTATGAACGAAAACGAGTACGCAAAGAAGCACATTTCTTTTCCGTCAGGTACTTGCCTACACGATATTTTCAGGCGGGAGGTGTCCCGTTGTCCAGATACAACTGCGCTTGTATTTGGCTCGCAATCAATGACTTATGCTGAACTTGATCGTAGGTCTGACGCCCTTGCCAGCCAACTTCTCCTGCTTGGCATTCAAACCGAAGACTTTGTAGCTATCTATTTAGAACGCTCCTTTGAAATGATCATTGGCATCTTTGGCATCCTGAAAGCAGGCGCCGCCTATGTGCCCATTGACGTGGATTATCCCAAAGACCGAATGGCCTTAATGGTCGAGGACTGCCAAGCCAAGGTCATCCTCACACAAAGCAATCTGAAAGAAAACCTGCCCCAATCCGTCGCAAAAATAATCTGCCTTGACC
This sequence comes from Saprospiraceae bacterium, assembly GCA_022841745.1. GTDB lineage: Bacteria > Bacteroidota > Bacteroidia > Chitinophagales > Saprospiraceae > UBA6168. The sequence continues at coordinate 152,359 of JALHQW010000001.1, forward strand.
GACCCCTGCCGGCTTTCAATCCCGAGGTGTCGGGACAAGTTCCGCAATCCCCAATCCGCAATCCGCAATCGGATAGTTTAGCTTACATGATTTACACATCGGGAAGTACCGGCAAGCCCAAGGGGTGCATGCTCACGCACGAAAACCTATGCAACCAACTTGAAGGCCAACAGGCCATTGCTCCAGCACCCATCGGAGCGATGATGCTAACCTGCTCCATTAGCTTCGATGTGTCTGTACTGACGATATTTTGGACATTGCTACAAGGTGCGCCCCTTGTATTGCCCAAACAGGGTGAGGAGAAAGACATGGCGCAACTTGCTGATACTATTTTCAAAAACCAAGTTACACATATCCTCACCCTACCTTCTTTATATACCCTGCTGCTCGACCAAGCGCCAGCTCAAAAATTGCAGAGCATAAAATTGGTCAATGTCAGCGGTGAAGTTTGCCCCACATCGCTGGCGCAAAAGCATGAGCGCATCATCCCCGCAGGCCAGCTTTACAACCTTTATGGCCCCACCGAAGCCACTGTCAATTGCACCTATTTCCGTTTTCCAATAGGCTTCCATGAGCCAAAGGCACCTATCGGCATCCCCATTCTCAATTACGAGATTTTCATTTTGGATGAAAACATGCAGGAAGTGCCCCGTGGCGAGGTTGGTGAGATTTACATTGGCGGCTCAAAACCCGTCGTAGGTCGTGGCTACTGGAATCGTCCAGAACTGTCTGCTGAACGTTTTGTCAAACTCCTACCTTCTCACCCGCTCACAGCTCTCACGCTCTCGCCGCTCTACAAAACCGGTGACCTCGCCCGCTGGCAACCCGATGGCAACATCGAGTTCCTCGGTCGCTCCGATTTTCAGGTCAAATTCAGGGGTTACCGCATCGAATTGGGTGAAATCGAGGCAGCCATATCCCAGCACCCCGCAGTACGGGAAACGGTGGTTTTGCTAAAAAATCCTCATCAGGTAAATGAGGGAAAGTTGGTGGCTTATATCGTGAAAAATACGGGTAAGTCATTGACCATCAGTGAAATGCGGGATTTCCTTTCCAGTTCTTTGCCCGACTATATGTTACCCTCTCATTTTGTCATGCTGGAGAGCATCCCGCTCACGACCAACGGAAAAATTGACCGCGCTGCCTTGCCTGAACCTGCGGGCGACCGCCCTGAACTCGCCCAAGGCTACGAGGCCCCTGAAGGCGACCTGGAAAATTTTATCGCTGAAAAATGGGAGGAATTGCTTGGCGTCAGCCCCATTGGCCGGCACGACAAATTCTTCGAACTGGGTGGGAACAGCATCCTCGCTGCCCGCTTCATTGGCGGACTGATGACGGCTTGCGAAGCCTCCATCTTCATCACCACCATCTTCGATCATCCAACCGTCGCTGATTATTCGGCATTTCTAGAAAAAAATTATGCAAACCTTCTTCCGAGGTTGCTGCACGACATAGTTTCCAATAACTATAATCCTTTGGCAATGGGGGCGGCTGAAAACAGTCGCTCCCAACATTTGACCTCGGCAGACCTCTTGAGATTTCGGACGTTGATCCCGAAGCACTTGCCCAGCCATCAGGAGGCAACGCCTCGAAGTGGTGGCACCGAATCGTCCAGCGTCCAACGTCCATCGTCCGCCGGCGAACCCATCTTCATCCTCGCTCCTCCCCGCTCAGGCACCACTTTGCTACGTGTCATGCTAGCAGGGCACCCCGGCTTGTTTGCCTGCAACGAACTGCAATTGCTTCATTTTGAGACACTTGCAGAACGGGAAGAAGCCTACAAGGGCAAGTTCGCCCTTTGGTCGGAAGGCTTGGTCAGGGCGGTGATGGAGCTCAACCATTGCGGAGCAGACGAGGCAAAACTGCTACTCCACAATTTTGCGAAGCAGGGTATGACCACCCGTGAAATGTTCGAGCAACTACAAGAATGGGCAGGCGACCGCCTCCTAGTTGACAAATCACCGAGCTATGCCATTGACGCAGATGCCCTCGAAAAAGCCCTTGCCGACTTCCCGAATGCCCGTTTTATCCATTTGGTCCGGCACCCTTATAGCATGGTGAAGTCTTTTGAAAAATACAATATGGACCAGGTGGTGTACCTGCATCCACATGATTTTTCATCACAGAAATTGGGTGAACTTGTTTGGCTGGAAAGCCACCAGACTACTTTGGATTTTTTGAAGAAAATACCTGAGAACCAACAATTTAGAATGGTTTATGAGGACTTGGTTCAGCATCCCGAAACCATGATGCACGCAATGTGCGAGGCGCTCGACATCCCTTTTCACGAAGGCCTGCTCGAACCCTACAAAGACCTTGATAAGAAAATGACAGACGGCATCCACCCGGACAGCCGTTCCATGGGGGACACCCATTTTGATAAAAAAGGAAAAATAGAAGCAAAAAAAGCAGAAGACTGGAAGGGCGTTTTGGAGGATAATTTTCTTTGCAATGAAACATGGAGCATAGCACAATCACTTGGTTATGAACCGTTTGGAAATTTAGTGGGCAAGTTAAAGGTTTCTGCCAACTCGGTGCAACCTATCACCCAACAATCCAACAATTCAACAATCCAGCAATCAAAATCAATTGCCATCATTGGCATGTCCTGCCGCCTACCTGGTGCCAACAGCATCGAGGAGTTTTGGCAAAACCTCCTAGAGGGCAAAGACGTCAGTTACCTTGTCACCGAGGCTGACCTTGAGGTGGAGGGAATCCACAATCCGCAATCCTCAATCCGCAATCGAGTAAATCGTATTTACGCCCTTGACAACCCATACGCTTTTGATGCCGCTTTTTTTGGCTACCAGCCACGTGAGGCGGAGATGATGGATCCACAGCACCGCATTTTCCTCGAAACAGCTTACGAGGCCTTGGAGTCGGCGGGTTACAACCCTTACAAGTATGAGGGCAAAATTGGCCTGTTTGGCGGTGTAGCTCGCAATACGTATGCTTTGAATAACTTGTTGGCCAACAAGGAGTTATTGGAAACCAGCGGGGGATGGTACCAAGAAATGTTAGCTTCTGACAGTACATTCAGCATCAGTCGGGTAGCGTATAAACTGAACCTTCGAGGCCCTGCTGTCAACGTCCAGACTGCCTGCTCGACAGGTGGCGTGGCGGTGCATTTGGCTTGCCAAAGCCTCCTCGCTGGCGACTCCGACATGGTCATTATTGGGGGCGGACGGATTCAAGCGCCCGTGCTGGGTGGGTACGAGCAAGTGGATGGCGGGCCGCTCTCAGCCGATGGTTATTGCCGGGCTTTCGATGCCAATGCAAATGGCATGGTTCAGGGCCACGGTATGGCGATGCTTGTGTTGAAGCCCCTCGACAAAGCCATTGCCGACGGCGACCATGTTTGGTCGGTCATCAAGTCCACGGCCATCAACAACGATGGCTCGGACAAGACGGGCATCACTGCGCCAAGTGCTAAAGGCCAGGCTGCCGTCATTCAGCAAGCAATCGAAAAAGCAGGTATTTCAGGCGACCAAATCGGCTATGTGGAGGCGCACGGAACAGGGACGTTTATTGGCGATCCGATCGAGATTGCAGGCTTGAGTGATGCCGTAACACGGACTGCCAGTCCGTGCTTTCCCACTCCAACTGACCGCCAAGCTGCTAATGTAAAAGCACGGTCTGGCAGACCGTGTTACATCGGTTCTGTGAAAACCAATATCGGCCACCTCGACGCTGGGGCTTGCATTGCTGGTATCATTAAAACGGCGCTTGCATTGCACCACGAGCAATTGCCAGCCACGTTGCATTTCACGAAACACAACCCACAGATTGATTTTGGGAAAACAGGTTTTGAGGTAAATGCCGAGTTGCGAAGCTGGCCGAGAACTGAACAGCCTCGCTACGCAGGGGTTAGCAGCTTTGGATTAGGGGGGACGAATGCGCACATTATTCTCGAAGAAGCGCCGATGAGAGTTCACAGTCCCCAGTCAGCAGTCTTCAGTCCGCAATTAATGGCGCTCTCAGCTAAGACCGACGAGGCAACTGCGATTTTGGTATCACAATTGTCAGACTTTTTCCAAAAAAACAAAGGCATCTCATTGGCCAATGCCGCCTACACCCTCGCCACTGGACGCCCGCATTTTGCGAAGCGAAACGCCCTGCTTTTTGCCGAAGGCAAAGAAAAACCAGAAGTTATAAGTGCATTACCGTCCTCCATCCACCGTCCATCGTCCATCGTCTTCATGTTCCCCGGTGGTGGCGCTCAGTACCTTGACATGACGAGGGATTTATACGAGTCGAACTGCTTTTTCAAAGAACAGGTGGACGCTTGCTTCGAGATTTTAGAGCGGGAGCACGATTTGGACATTCGGGGAACGGTCTTTCCGACCGCAATCAGCAATCCCGAATTCGCCATCGAAAATCCAGCGGCTGGCTTGGCATCGCTTTTTACCATTGAATATTCTCTTGCTAAACTCTGGCAATATTGGGGCGTCCAGCCTACCGAATTGATTGGACACTCGATGGGCGAGTACACAGCCGCTTGTTTGGCTGGGGTGATGTCATTGAATTCAGCGCTTGGCTTGGTGACGGTGCGGGGCAAGCTTTTCGAGACCTTGGAAGGCGATGGCTGCATGTTGAGTGTGGCAGCGACGGAGGAGCGTTTAAAGCCCTTCCTTGACAGTAACCATACAATTTCCGTTATCAATAAACTGGACAGCCTTGTGGTGAGTGGAACGGCAGCAGCGATTGACCGCTTGCAGAAAAAGCTGATGCCTGCTGGCATTGATGCTTCCAAAATCCATATCAAAGTTCCAGCGCACTCACCGCTCATTGAACCGGTTTTGCCTGAATTCAAGAAATACCTTGAATCGGTGGAATTGAAAGCCCCTCAAGTCCCAATTGTGAGCAACGTAACTGGCACTTGGCTCACTAATGAAGAGGCCACCAGCGTTGATTATTGGCTTCGCCATCTCCGCCAAACCGTCCGCTTTGCCGATGGCTTGAATACGCTCATGGAACCGTCAACCGTTGGCCGTCATCCATCAACCGATAAAAAGAACCGTATCTTCCTCGAAGTGGGACCCGGGCAGACACTTTCTACGTTTGCCCGGGCTCTTCCCACTCTTCCCAACGAGGCTCGAATCATATTGGCATCAGTTCGGCACCCCAAAGAGGTGCGCAACGATGTCGAGTTCATCCTTCGCACCCTCGGCAAATTGTGGGTGAGCGGCGTGGACGTGGATTGGCAGGCGTTTTACGGTGGACGTGTTTACTCCCATGTGCCCCTGCCTACTTATCCATTTGAAAAGAAAAAGTATTTCATTGCACCGAAGCGCAGCGCCGAACCCCAGATCGGTAACGTGATTGCCCCAGAAATGACAACTGAATTAAAACAAATTCAAGAGGAATCGGGCTTCGGAATTATACCTACAATGAGCGAAACAAACACATCCCGCATCCCCAACCTCATCGCTGAAATCAAGGCATCGTTGCACGAGCTAAGCGGCATGGAACCCGCCCAGATGGATGCTTCAGCGAGCTTTTTGGAGCTTGGTTTTGACAGCCTTTTTTTGAGCCAGGCCATCATCCGTTTTAATCAGAAGTTCAAGTTGGAATTGGGTTTCCGAGTGTTGTTCGAAGAGGCACCGACGATTGAATCGTTGGCGGATTATGTGGATGGCCTCATTGCGGAGGGGATGTTTGCGCCGGCTGTGACGCAGCCCATGAACCCTACAATGGCCCTCCCGCAGAATGACCTGCCGAGCCAAGCCGCACAAACGGTTGCACAACCAGCTGCGCAAATTCAGGTTTCTTCAAGCGTTTTGCCTTTGGAAAACGCTACCGCCGTCCAGCAAATCATCAACCAACAATTGCAGTTGATGCAGCAGCAGTTGGCGTTACTACAGGGGCAGCCTTTGACGCAGCCCACTTTTCAAGCGGCTGTAAACCAGTCAGTTGGCCAATCAACCACCCCCCAATTCCAAGGTGTCGGGACAAGTTCCGCAATCCGCAATCCGCAATCCGAAATCGAAAAGGCCGAGGTCGAAATCCAACGCTCCACCAAGGGCGTCACCGCTAAACTGAACAGCTACAAGAAGATTTCAACAAGCGATGACTTGAGCGAAAAGCAGCGCCAAGGTTTGCAGGACTTTATGCAGCGCTACGAGGCAATGACCCCAAAATCGAAGGCGATGGCACAACGCCACCGCCAGTATTACGCCGACCCCCGCTCGGTAACGGGCTTCAGCAAGCTATGGAAGGAGGCCTGCTACCAGATTGCCCATGAAAAATCAAAAGGCTCGCATATCTGGGACGTGGATGGCAACGAATACGTGGATTATGTGATGAGCTACGGCGTGGCGCTTTTTGGCCACATGCCCGATTTTGTGGAAAAAGCTGCCACGGCTGCCATACAGCGGGGCAATTCAATTGACTTGTTGCCGCCTGAGGCCACCGAAATTGCCCGCATGATCTGCGAGATGACAGGCTTTGACCGGGCAACTTTGGCGAACACGGGAACGGAGGCGGTTTTGGGCGCAGTCCGGGCTGCAAGAACGGCGACAGGAAGGGATAAAATCGCCGTTTTCGACACGGACTACCACGGCATGATTGACGAGTTCATGGTACGGGGCGTGCATTTTAAGGATGAAAACAAGTCGCTGCCCTCTTCGCCGGGTGTGCCCAAATACAATGTGGAGAATGTGCTGGTGCTGGACTACGACGACCCGAATGTGCTCCAAAAATTAGAGCGACATGCCAGCGAACTGGCTGCCGTTCTCATCGAACCAGTGCAGGCGCAGAACCCGCATTGGCAGCATGGGGAGCTAATCAAAAAAATTAGGCAACTAACTGAAAATCATGGCGTTGCGCTGATTTTCGATGAAATAATCAATGGCTTTCGCCTCGACCAAAGAGGTGCCCAGGCCTGGTATGGGGTGGATGCTGACATTTGCGCCTATGGCAAAAGTATCTCTGGCGGATTTCCGTTGGCTGCCATTGCCGGGAAGGCCAAATACATGAGTGCTTTCGACGGTGGCTATTGGGGCTACGGTGACAATAGCTCGCCGGAAGGTGTTATCGCCTATTTTGCAAGTACATTTATCAAAAACCCCATCAGCGTGGCAGCGGCACATGCAGCGCTGAGCGAAATACAACGTCTCGGCCCCAGCTTGCAACAGGGTTTGAATGCCAAAACCCAACAGTTTGCGGAGCGCATTCGTGAAATTTTCCTTCGGAAAAAAGCACCGCTGATGATTCAGGCTGCGTCCTCGTTTTTTATGATAAAAAATGCCGACGCCAGCCCGCTTACTCGCTTGTTCAATTACGTTCTCCGCACAAAAGGAGTTAACATCCGGGAACGCCCTTGCTTTATTTCCACTGCCCATACGGAGGTTGATTTCGAGCGAACTTATAAGGCTTTCGAGGAGGCAATTGATGAAATGATGGCGCTGGGATTAATGGAGGAATGGGTAGGGGAGGATTTGAATGTAGTGGTGGGTATTTCACCCGATGGACAACTTTCCGAAAGTTCTCAACTTTCGGAAAGTTGTCCATCGGGTGAAATACCCACCACTGAAGGTCAACAAGAAATTTTCCTTTCTGACCAGTTTTCAAAGGAGGCATCAAAGGCTTATAACATCGCCACAGAAATAAAGCTGGAAGGCGATTTTGACGAAGGGAAAATGCGTAGTGCCTTGCAATCGTTGGTGGATAGGCACGAGGCGCTGCGGATGGTTTTTTTGCCTGACGGCAAAACGATGCAGGTGCTGCCGCAATTGGAGATGGATATTCCCTTCGTTGATTTGTCTTACGACCCAAATAGGTTAGCGGAACTCCACATCGAGGAAGCAGAGCACCTTTTTGATTTACAAAACGGACCGCTCGTTCGCTTCAAAATTATTCGCTTAGCAGAACAGGTTCACCTCGTTTTCATCAATGTCCATCACATCATCTGCGATGGTTGGTCGTTGGGGATTTTGACGAGGGAGCTTGGAGAGACGTACGGCGCAGAGGTGACACCTTTTGGAAAGGTGTCACCTCTTAGCAGGCCCAAGCAGCTCAGCCAATTCGCCACGGAACAGGATAATTTACACCAAATTCCAGTTTTTGAAAAAAACGAAAAATATTGGCTTTCGCAATACGAGAACAGTGTGCCTGTCCTCGATTTGCCGACAGACTTTGCCCGCCCGCCCGTTAAGACCTTCAACGGTGCGGTCGAAAAAATCAGCTTCGATGCGGAGTTCACAGCGCAAATCAGAAAGGCTGCAGCCAAACAAGGAAGCACTTTTTATGTGTTCATGCTGGCTGCATATAAAGCCTATCTAAGCCGCATTACAGGACAAGAAGACCTCGTGGTTGGCGTTGCTGCTGCTGGGCACAACCTACCGGGCAATTCCAACTTGGTTGCCCATGCCATCAGCCTGCTGCCCGTGCGCACACAGGTGAATCAAAAACTGGAGTTCATGGAATACCTCAAGCACGTGAGAAAACAAGTGCTCGATGCTTTTGATCACCAACAATATACGTTTGGTGCGTTGTTAAAGAAGCTGAGGATCGGTCGAAATGCGAGCCGCAATACGCTTGTAAGTGTTGCCTTCAACCTCGATAGCCCGTTGTATGCCTTGGGTTTTGGCAACTTAAAAGCCAGCACCCGTGCCATTCCAAGGCATTATGAAACATTTGACACGTTCATCAACCTAAAGCCGCAGCCACTTTCTCCAGAAGGGAATACTTCGGGCGTTGACTTTGAATGGAATTTCAACACCGACCTTTTCAAAAGGGAAACCATCCAGCTGCGGTTGGCGGAGTTTGAAGTGTTTTTGAAAAGCATCATTGAAAGCTCGTTTGACAATGCACAGCTACCCATTTTTCAGTTTCAACTCCTGCCTGATTTTGAAAAAAAGCAGCTTGAAAAATTTGGGCAGGGCGAGGTCTGCGATGATTTTCCGCTGCACGAAACGCTGCACGGATTGTTCGAAGAACAGGTAGAAAGAACGCCTGAAAAAAACGCTGTTTCTATAGAAAACCAATCACTTAGCTATCGCCAACTCAACGACAGGGCAAATGCACTTGCGGTCCATTTAGTAGAAAATGGTTTGCAGCCAGGCGGGTTTGTCGGTCTGTGCATGGAGCGGTCGCTGGAGATGGTGGTTAGTATCTACGCCATTTTGAAAGCGGGCGGTGCATACGTGCCAATTGACCCACGCAACCCTAAGGAACGCATAAAATTGATTTTGGAAGATGCTGGATGCGGGCATGTTTTGACCCAAAAATCGGTCGAAAACCTGCTGCCAGATTTTGCTGGAGTATTGGTCGTGGTGGACAAATTAAATTTGACAAACCTGCGCCCCACTGATCCCTCATCCCTCATTCCTCATCCCTCAAATGCCTATGTCATCTACACCTCTGGCTCCACTGGCACCCCCAAAGGCGTCGCCATTAGTCACGCCAACGCCATCAATACGCTGTTTGCCATCAACAAGCAATTGAAAATGAACGAGTTGGATGTGGTGTTCAGCGTGTCGAGCATGGCGTTTGATATGAGCATCCCGGACTATTTCCTGACCCTGATGACTGGGGCAACCTTGATTTTGGCGGGCGAAGAGACAAAAAAAGATGGTTTTGCCTTACGGGAGGCACTCGAAGAAATTCGGCCAACCGTGATGCAGGCTACGCCGACCACTTGGAAAATTCTGCTCATGGCGGGCTGGGCAGGCAACAAACAACTCAGGGCCATTGCCGGGGGCGAAGGCTTTGCAAAGGAACTTGCGGCGGATATGCTGCAGCGATGCGGCAAGGTCTGGAACGGCTATGGCCCAACGGAAACGACCATTTATGCTACTTGGCAACTCATAACGGAGGCGCACTTGGCCGCTTGCCCTGGCGAGTTTGCGGCCATTGGTTCGCCCATTGCCAACGTGGATATGTTGATTTTGGATAAAAATGGGGAGCAAGTGCCGTTAGGAGTCCCTGGCGAGCTTTTCATTGGTGGAAAGGGTGTAGCGAATGGGTATTTGAATCGAGCAGAATTGACGAAAGAGAGGTTCGTAACACAGACTACCAGTCCGTGCTTTCCTGCTTCCCAAGATGGCAGTTACTCCGAAAACCAAGAAACACGGTCTGGCAGACCGTGTTACCGCACTGGCGACCTCGTACGCTACCTGCCGACCGGAGAGATTGAGTTTCTGGGAAGGATTGACAACCAAGTGAAAATCCGGGGCTACCGGGTAGAATTGGGCGAAATAGAGGAGACCATGAAGCAGTTTCCCGGTGTGTTGAACAGCGTAGTGAATGTGTTGAACGATGCAATGGATAGCCAACGACTGGTCGGTTATGTGATGGAAAATGGAAAGCCGCTTGGCGATGGTTGGGAAGAACGGTTGAAGGATTTTTTGCGCAGCAAAATGCCCGGCTATATGGTGCCATCGGTCTTCATGAAATTGGATGCGTTCCCACAGAACACCTCCCTGAAAGTGGACAGGAAAGCATTGCCCAAACCAGATTTGAACAACATGAATACCAGCCAATACGAAACACCCAAAACCGTTCAGGAAAAACTGCTCACAAAGATTTGGAGCGAGTCATTGGGTGTTGATAAAATCGGCATCCATGACGACTTTTTTGAGCTGGGCGGGCATTCGCTTGTGGCCGTGCAGATGATGACAAGGGTGAAGGAAGCCACGGGCATAAAGCTTCCACTAACAGCTTTGTTCCAAAATGCAACCATTCATAAATTGGCGGCTCAGCTCAACGGCTTTAATCAAAATGGCAACGGCTCCAAGAATGAATTAAACACTGACAATCAAGATTTTACATCGCTAGTGCCCATAAGGGAAGGCGGTTCTAAACCGGCGCTTTACTTGGTTCATGGCGGTGGTTTGCACGTGCTTTTTTACCAAAACATGGTGAAGCACATGGACGCTGACCAACCAATTTATGCCTTGCAAGCTGTTGGCTTGAACGGGGATCGGGAACCCCTTGACCGCATCGAGGACATGGCGGCGCATTATATTTCGGAGATATTGCGGAGCAACCCAACTGGCCCCTATTGCCTTGCTGGCTACTCGCTCGGAGGCATCATTGCATGGGAAATGGCGGGGCAATTGAAGCAGATGGGAAAGGAGGTGCTGATGCTTTCAATGTTCGATGCAGTGGCAAAAGACGAGTGGTCGGCAAGTGGTGGCAACGGCGGATTTTCGAGGAAAATCAAAAAAGCGGGTTACAATCTTTCCTTGCTCTTGAAAAACCCTGTCCATGCCATTGAATACAAGACCCATGTGCTCAAGATGCAGTTTGAACAGAAAAAAGGCAAGCTTAGGACTGCTTTCTTGAATGCCAAAACCAATGAAATAGAGGAAGGTTATATCCCTTATGGTTCCAAGGTATATGAAAAAAGTCTGGAAGCTTACGGAAAGTATGAACTTAAGCCATTGGACATCCAAGTGGATTTGTTCAAAGCCAAAGAGCAAATGTTTTACCTAAACGACCCCGTGCACTACGGATGGGACAATTTCGCACTCGGTGGCATTGTCACGCATGATATTTCTGGAAACCACTTGACGCTGTTTGATGATCCACACGGCAAGCAAGTTGCCGAAGTCATGCAAGAAAGGCTAAATGAAATAACCGCCTCAGTGCTCAAAGATTAAGATGAAAGCCCCCACAACACACTATATTTTCAAACCCAAGATTTTTACAAAAATGAAAGAGTCTAAACAAGACATTATTCAGATACTCGAACTGCCGAAGGAAATCGGGCTGGCAGGGGTTCGGGTAGTGCTGTTTGATGCCACAAAATTGCCGAGCAACGTTATTTTTGAAATTGGAAAAACATTGTCGCCCAACGAACTCCGCAAATCCGCTAAGTTCCGATTTCAGAAAGACCGCCTTGTTTACCTAACTGGTCGGGGTATGTTGCGGAAGCTGGCCAGCGAAATGCTTAAAATGCCCACAGACCAACTGGTCATCAAAGAAGGTCAATATGGAAAACCCTATATCGAAGGGTTCGACCGTAAATTGCCGTTCAATGTTTCCAATTCAGGCAACATGATTTCCATCGCTTTTGACTTTTCGAGCAGGGACGTAGGCCTTGACATCGAGGTGATTGACAAAAACGTGAATTATTGGGAGTGGGCCGGCCACTATTTCTGCAAAAGGGAGTGCGATATGATTTATTCCCACCGTGATTTTTACCGTTTCTGGACGATGAAGGAGGCGCTGCTGAAAGTGACTGGCGTGGGGCTTGTGGATGACTTGAACTCCATGGATTTGTCGGGAAAAATGAACCGGATTGCCGTTCAGGATGAGCGGTTATTGCCATTTAAAGACAAGGCTTTTACACTATACACCTTTGACAATGAACAAATTGCATTCACCATTGGCGTTGCTGGGGCACAGCATTCTGAGTACATCAATTCGACGATCAGGGACAAGGATACCAATATTGGCAACCTTACTGTGCGGCACGTTTATTTTTATTAATGGCATTGCTGCGCAAAACGCAATCAACCGCTCGGTACAGGTCAGCGCCAAATTCATGACCAACCCCGATAGGCTAGAATTCACTTGGCCTTGGGATTGGTCGGATGGGGGCTATGACATTTACCGCAAGCATCCAGATTCGTTAGGCTGGGGGCAACCCATTTTTAACCTACCTTGGGGAAGCACCCAGTTTACTGATTTCACGGCCAATAGCAGCTCAGTTGCTGAATATGCTTTTTTCAAAAAAAGGTTCGAGACCGTAGCCAAAACAGTGCAAGTGCCTGCTGGCTCCACACTGGTTTTTACTATCGAAAATATATATGGCAATGGCCTTTGCTGCAATTTCGGCCATGGCTGGTACTTGACCTCGGCATGTGGCAATATCTTGAGCGGTGGCAGCGATTTTGGCTTCGCAAAAAGCGATACCATCACCATCTGTGACAACGGCCAACCCACCGAGCCACTAACTATCACCATCAATCCCGACATGTTGGTGAACAACACTAGCTGGCGGCTGAAGATCTTGGCAGGCCAGGTGATTGACAGCAGCGGCGGACCAGGAACCAACCTCGCAGAACGGCCCAAATACGGCTATATCCTTGCTGGCTCCAACCTGACAGCTATTGAAAATAGGGGCAGCCTGTTGCTGGTGGTTGACGATGCCTATAGCCAAGCCTTGACCGATGAAATCGCCCAACTCGAACATGACCTCTGGGGCGACGGCTGGAAAGTGCATAAAATAGAAGTGAATCGAAATGATGCGGTGACTGCCGTCAAAGCATTGATTGTCAACAAGTTTCAGCAATTTCCTGACCTGAAAATGGTCTATTTGCTGGGGCATTTGCCTGTCCCTTATAGCGGCAATTTCTATGCGGATGGCCATATTGAGGGACATTGGGGAGCTTGGCCTGCCGATGTTTTTTACGGTGAAATGAACGGCGTTTGGACGGACGCCACTGTGAACAACACAACTGCATTGGATGCTCGAAACCAAAACACAGCTGGCGATGGCAAATTCGATCAGAGCGATATACCGACCAAAGTGGAACTGGCTGTGGGTAGGGTTGACCTAACCAATTTGCCCAGTTTTGGCCTATCCGACCTTGAATTGACCCGTCGTTACCTACAAAAAGCCCATGCCTTCAAGACAGGGCAATTGGAGGTGCCCCGCCGTGCCCTCGTGGATGACAACCTTGGTATCGCATTGGGCGCTCCCGCCGCAAGTGGCTGGCGCAACTTTGCCCCGATGTTCACCGCTGACAGCGTCAATGCACTCGACTATTTTTCAACCATGAAAAACGAGGCCTACCTCTGGTCGTTCGGTGGAGGAAGCGGTAGTTTTACCAGCGCAAATGGTATCGGCAACACACAAGACTTTGCCAACGATTCGCTCCTAAATATCTTCACCATGCTTTGTGGCAGTTATTTTGGGGATTGGGACAGCCCAGACAATTTCCTCCGTGCGCCATTGGCATCGGCGGGGTGGACGCTGACAAGTTCCTGGGCAGGCAATCCGCCGTTCACCCTGCACCGCATGGCAATGGGCGAACCCATAGGGGAAAGCCTTCTGCGCACCCAAAATGCCACGGAGGCCGACTATTATCCCGGCCCGCAGTTGGTCCATACTTCGCTGATGGGCGACCCTTCGTTGCGGCTGCACCCAGTGAAACCCGTAGAAAACTTAACGGCTACCGAAAACCTGCTCGGCGTGGAAATCAACTGGACAGCGCCAACGGGAGAAACCGTGGCTGGTTACAATATTTACAGGGCAACGAACCCATTGGGCGACATCGTCAAAATCAATCCTAATCTCGTTACTGGAACCAGTTTCCTCGACATCGTGCAACCAACTGACAGCGCCCTTTATATGGTAAGGGCGGTGAAATTAGAGACCTCTGGCAGTGGCACTTATTGGAACATGAGCCTTGGCAATTCAGCTTGGAGCAGCGGCGACCCTTGCAATGGCCTAAATGTGGAGACAGAGCTTTTCGTTGAAATTTGCGAAGGGCAAACGTATGAGTACAATGGCGTAACTTACTCACAAGCAGGTATTTATGAGCACAATTTTACTGCGGTAAATGGCTGTGATAGTTTGGTGACCTTGTTTTTACAAGTTACTGTCCAACCTATCTTTATCCTCAAGACAACCGTCTGCGAAGGAGAGTCTTTTACGATTGGAGATACAATTTTATCAGAACCCGGTGAATATGAAATTGATTATCATGATGATTTTGGTTGCTTGGTGCATGCGATTGTGTCGCTTTCGGTTGCTCCTGTTACCGATACGATGATTGACGTGGAATACGTCCCACCAATCGTTGTAGATGGAACAACGCATTTTGATGAATTTTCAGTGATTTATGCTTTAACCTCCTCTCAAGGCTGCGATAGTTTGGTGACAATAAACTATTTTCCCTTGGTTTCCAGTACTCAGTTGGAAAAGGAGGAAGCCATTCGGATATTCCCAAACCCGACGAGCGGGCAGTTTTTCATCGAAAACAAAATGGATAAGGAAGCCTTCGGTTTGGAGATCTTAAATGCTATTGGGCAGACGGTTTTCGTGCAAAACCTCGGTGCCTCAGAAATCAATGCCATCAATATCAACCACTTGCCAAACGCCGTTTATTGGCTGAAAATCAACACTTTGCAGGGGAGTTTCATCATACGATTGGTTCTCATAAGTCAACCCTAATTTCTCTTTCCAAGGTCGGCAAGGAGTTTAATCCTTGCCGACCTTGTACTTCATAGACGTAACCTGCGTTTACCCAAACCATAACCCTTTTCCCTTTTCCACGTACCTTAGCGCACACGAGTGTATTTCGGATTTCGGATTTCGGATTTCGGATTTCGGAAAAAGCCATGCCTTGAAATCAAGGGCATTGTTTCATGCACAAAAATCCAGTTTCAATTGCGCACACAACCAATCCGTTTTTGATGAAAAATCTTTTACTGATAATTGGTTTACTGATAACCATTACCACGCTCCAAGCCCAAGTTAAAGCCCTGCTATCCGGCACCGTCTCCGACGCCCTCAATGACCTGCCCGTTGAACTCGTGACAGTTTATGTAAAGGGCACAAACTTCGCCGACGAAACCAACCAAGCTGGCAAATGGCGACTCGAAGTCCCCGCCGATATGCGCATTGTGTTGATATTCAGTAGGGTAGGGTACAAGGAGACGACCGTGGACGTGGAGCCGCTGCCCAAGGGTGCCAAGCAGCAAATTGACGTTGCCATGCCCCCAACCGATGCCTCTGTGGAGGTGATAGTTCAAGAGAGCCGAATTGAGCAAGGCGGAATGATTCGGGAAAAAACCGACGAGCTAAAGCTATTGCCATCGGCAACTGGTAACCTGGAAAGCATACTGCCACACCTTGCACTTGGCACCACTTCTGGTTCTGGTGGCGAACTCACCAGCCAGTACAATGTACGGGGTGGCAACTACGATGAAAACCTCGTTTACGTCAACGATTTTGAGATTTACCGCCCGCAGCTGATTAGGGCGGGTCAACAGGAAGGTCTTACCTTTCCCAACATGGATTTGATTTCCAACCTTACCTTTAGCTCTGGTGGCTTCGAGGCACGGTACGGTGACAAGCAATCGAGCGTGCTCGACATCCATTACAAGCGGCCAGAGCGGTTTGGCGGTAGTGCCTCGGCCAGTTTGTTGGGAGGCACAGCTCACCTCGAAGGCGTCAAGCAATTAGGAAACGACAAGTACAAGAAACTGCGCTACCTGCTTGGCGCTCGATACAAAACCACTCGCTATCTGCTTGGCACGCAGGACATCACTGGGCAGTACACCCCCAATTTCCTCGATTTACAGGGTTATTTCACCTACGACCTCAACCGTAACTGGCAGCTTGGCCTCATTGGCAATTTTAACCGAAGCGAGTTCTTCTTCCAGCCCGACGAACGCCGGACAGCCTTCGGCCTCGTCAACTTCGCTTTGGAATTGTTCAGCGTTTTTGAAGGCCAGGAAGTGGACGATTTCACCACGGCCATGACGGGAGCCTCCCTCACCTATTTGCCCGAAAAGGATAAAAACCCACTTTTTGTCAAACTGCTGGCCAGTGCCTACCGAAGCGACGAGAATGAGCGCTTCGACATTATTGGACGCTATTCCCTCCGCCAAATCGAAACCAACCTCGGCTCCGACGACTTCGGAGAGGTCGTTGCCGAACTCGGCGCCGGCACCCAACACCAATACATTCGGAACTACTTGGATGCCAAGGTGAGCAATGTAGAAATCAAGGGGGGAATCGAATTTCAAGGGATGAGGAATGAGGGATTAGGGAATAAGGAGGAGCCGGGTGCCCAATCATCCCTCATTCCTCAACCCTCATCCCTTGAAAAGAGCCACTTCCTCCAATGGAGCCTTAAATACCAGCGGGAGGACATAGACGACCGCATCAACGAATGGGAGCGGCTCGACTCGGCGGGCTATTCGCTGCGCTACGATACCACCCAGTTGGTACTCTATTCCGTCCTGAAAACCAAAAACAACCTAAGCAGCAACCGCATCAGCGCTTATTTGCAGGATACCTATACCTGGCGGCGTGACTCGGTTGGCGAACTAAAAGCATCCTTCGGGGTGCGGGCGCAATATTGGGATTTGAACGAAGAGTTTTTCGTGACGCCAAGGGCGCAATTGCTCTACAAACCATTGCGCAGCAAAAAAGATATATCCTTTCGCTTCGCAACGGGCCTGTATTACCAGCCGCCATTTTACCGGGAACTTCGCAACCCGCAAGGCGTGGTGAACAGGAACGTACTTTCGCAAAAATCGGCGCATGTGGTGGGAGGCTTAACCTATGATTTCTTCATCGGACGGCTCAGTCCAACGAAGTTTCGCCTCATCATGGAGGCATACTTCAAGCAGCTTTGGGATGTTGTGAGCTACGAGATTGACAACGTGCGCATCCGCTATTCCGGCTTGAATGACGCCACGGGCTACGTGACAGGGGTGGACATGCGCCTGAACGGCGAGTTCGTACCGGGCGTGGAGTCATGGTTCAACCTTTCCTTGCTTCGGGCCAGGGAAAAACTCGATGGTATCCAACACATGGTACGGGAAATTGGAAAGGAAGATGGTACTGCCGTCAGTGACGTGCCACGCCCAACCGACCGCTTCTTGAACCTTTCCGTGTTCTTCCAGGACTACTTGCCCCGTAACGAAAACTTCCGCATGCACATGAGTTTGTTTGTGGGCACTGGACTTCCCTACGGTCTAAAGGACAGGAACATTGTTTATCGCAACACCTACCGTTTCAAGCCTTACCACCGGGTGGATATTGGCTTTTCTTTGAAGATATGGGATGAGTTGCGCAAATCAAAGCGCCCCAAGAGCATCTTCCGGGGCACCAAAGCCAGTTGGCTGAGCCTCGAAATCTTCAACCTTATGCAGGTCAGCAACGAGGCTTCCCGTACATGGATCAAGACGATTTTTGCCCAGCAATTTGCTATTCCGAATTATTTAACGGGAAGGTTGGTAAACCTACGCTGGAGGGTGGAGTTTTAAATTTCCTCTTTTTTCTCCCCTTTTTTTCCTTCGAACAGTTCATACTGCTGTAATCGGCACTCCAGCGAGCCATTGTACAGCTTCACCTTCTTCGTTGGCCGTAGGCCAACATGCTTGAGCGCTTCCATGTTTGCGCTGATAATCCAAGCCTTGTGCCCCGCATAGTGGCGTTTCAGTTGGTTCCCAATTTCCTTGTAATAAGGTACAATGTCGTCGTCGTTTTCAGGTTGCAGGCGTTCGCCGTAGGGTGGGTTGAGTATCAGTGTGCCCGTTTCGGTGGTGGCCTCCGACTCAAAGAAATCGCCTTGGCGGAAATTCATGAAACGGCTCACGCCTGCCCTTTTGGCATTTTGTTCCGAAATCTCCACTGCCTTTGGGTCGAGGTCGCTGCAGATGATTTTTCCTGAAAAACGGCGCTCGGCTTGCTGTGCTTCGTCCTTGGTTTTTTGCCAAAGTTCGGAATCAAAATCTGGCCATTTCTCGAACCCGAATTCACGGCGCTTACCTGGTGCTATATTGGCGGCCAACATGGCTGCCTCTATGCCAATGGTGCCAGAGCCGCACATTGGGTCTATCAATGTATCCTCGCCATTCCAGCCGCTCAACATGACAATGCCAGCGGCCAGCACCTCGTTCATGGGGGCTTCGGTGCGGGCAAGGCGGTAGCTTCGGCGGTCGAGGGTATTGCCACTGCTATCGAGGGAAAGGGTCACCGTCTTGTCGTGAATATGGACGTTTAGGCGCACGTCGGGTGTTTCAACGTCAACGGATGGCCGCACCCCGAAGCGGTCACGAAACTGGTCAACGATGGCGTCCTTGGTTTTCAGCGCCACATAATGGGAATGGGTGAAAATTTCGCTGTGCGTAGTGGCATCTATGGCCAAGGTATGGCGGGGCGTTAGGAATCGTGACCAGTCAATATCTCGCACTCGCTTGTAAAGCTGCACTTCGTGGTGGGCATAAAACGATTCAAAGGGAACAAGCACCTTCAGGGCGGAGCGGAGGCAAAGGTTGGAACGGTAGAGTAGGGCATGGTCGCCCCGATAGCGCACGGCCCGGGTAAGCAACTCCACATCGGTTGCACCAAGGGCTTTCAGTTCGGCGGCTAGCACTTCTTCCAAGCCAAACTGGGTCTTTGCGACGATTTCAAAAGTTGGTTTGTTCATGCCGCAAAGGTAATACGGGAGGGCAGTCCATGCTCATTTGTCCCATTATTCATCCTTTCTTTCTTTTCTCTTTTTCCAGTTTTTTGAAATACCGCTTGAACAAAAAGTTGTGCTTCAAGGCTTCCATGTTCTCGTTGAAACGGGTGGCACCTTGGTTCAAATTGTCCAAGGCTTTCAACAGGTCAGCGGTAGCTGCCGTGTCACGCAGGAGCGCATTGGCCATACCACCTTCTTTGTTGATGGCTTCAATGGCCGATTTCATGGCGGTACTGGAAGCGGCGATGTCCTCGCTGGAGCGTTGCAGGTTTTGAAGGATGGGCGCTGTTTGCACTACCAGCGTTGAGTCGAGACGGGTGACGAGCGATTCAACTTGCTTTGGGAGGGTCTGGTCGTGCAACAGGTAGCCCAAAGTGCCTTGCCCTTTCCCAATGGCTTGCATTTCGGCCTGTAATGAAAGGCTGATGGCGTTCAGGTTTTCAGAGGCCAGATGAAGGTTCCGTAGGCTTGATAGGAATTCGGCGGCCATCATAGAGTCCCGCAGCAACATGGGCAGCGTACCATCGCCCTCGTTCAGCTTGGTTGAAATTTCGAGCAGTTTATGCGAGAGCATAGCGATGTTCTCGTTGGTGCCTCCGAGTGTTTCCATCATTTGAGCACCATCGGGCCGCTTCAGAGAAGGAAGTGTATTGCCGTCCTTGGCAAGTGGCTCATTCCCGTCTCCGGGTTTGATGTTGATAACCACATCGCCGACCAAACCTTCCGTGCCTATGCTGGCCACCGCATTGCGCCTAATGAGCTGTTTCAGGTCTTTTCTTAGCAGCATTTTTACCCGGAGGGTGGAATCGTTGATGAAAATAATGTCTTCCACGCTGCCGACCTTGATGCCGTTATAACGCACATTATGGCCCACTTGCAAGCCGCTGGCATTGTTGAAGAGGGCATCCAAATGGTATTGCTCCCCAAACTTGCTCTGCCTTGCGCCAACCGTGTAAACCGCTGCCGTGAACAGGAATAGGCCCGCAATCACAAAGATGCCAAGCCGAATATTGTTGAATGTATCCTTTGCCATGGCTTGATAGGATTGTTGGGTTGTCAAATTGTTGGATTGTTGAATTGTCAAATTGTTAGGTGGAGCTTACAACAATCCAACAATCCAACAATCCAACAATTTGACAACCTAACTTTCATTTAAAAAATGCCCTCACCCTTTCATCGTCCACCGCCATTAGATCCTGATAAGTGCCTTCGCAATAGTTGATGCCATCAATCAAGATTATCATTCGATTGGAAATTACCCTTGCACAGTCCATATCATGGGTGATGATAAGTGAGGCCGTGTTATATTGCTGCTGAACCTTCAAAATCAGCTCAATGATTTCCTTGGCTGTGATGGGGTCAAGCCCACTTGTTGGTTCATCGTAAAGGATGATTTTTGGTCTCAAAATCAAGGTGCGTGCAAGTGCGATGCGCCTTTTCATGCCACCAGAAAGTTCTTCGGGCAGCATGTCAACCGTATGTGCCAAGCCTACGCTTTCCAGCGTGGCCCTTATTAGCGATTCCTCATTTTCGCCACGGCTTCGTTCCACATGCCGCCGCAATGGGAATTGCAGGTTTTCACGCACCGTCATGGAGTCGTAGAGGGCACTGCCTTGGAATAGGAAGCCCACATCGCTCCGCAATAGGTCAAGCTCAACTTGGCTGAGGTCCGCAATGCTTTTACCAAGCACCCACAAACTGCCGCCATCAATTTTCTCCAAGCGGACAATGCATTTCAGCAGCACGGATTTCCCTGACCCCGACTTTCCAACTATGACCAAGTTTTCTTTTTCATGCAGGTTTAGGTCGAAGCCATTGAGCACCTGGTGCTCACCAAACGACTTCCGCACCCCCCGAATTTCTATAAGCGGGGAGCCGCTGAAATGGCCGTGTGAGTAGGGTTGATTCATTTTTTTAAACAGTGAGAGCGTTTTGTGATTCGTGACTCACAACTCATAAAAAATATCAGCAATCAAAACGGCTATTAGGTCGAGCACAAAGACCAACATGGAGGCAAGTACCACGGCCACGTTGGCGGCAGCACCAACGCCTACAGTGCCTTTTTTGGCATAATAGCCTTTGTAGCAACCTACCAATCCAATGGCAAAACCGAAGAAAAAACATTTGGTAAACGAGGGTATCAAATCGCCGAATGCGAGGTTGTTCATTACTTTGTTGTAGTATAAAACTGGGGTCACGCCGCCCTTGAGGTTTTCCACCAAAAATGACCCGAACAGCCCAACAGCATTTGACAGCATGGCCAGCACGGGAAGCATCAGCATCGTTGCTAAAATTCGTGTCACGACCAAGTATTTGAAGGGATTTGTACCCGAAACCTCCATGGCGTCTATTTGTTCAGTGACCCGCATGGAACCAAGCTCGGCACCTATGCTGGAGCCAATTTTACCAGCACACATCAAAGCCGTGATTACTGGCCCAATCTCCCGAACCACCGAAATGCCAATCATCGCAGGCAGGTAAGATTCTGCTCCAAACTCAATCATGGTGGGCCTGGTCTGTAAATCGAGCACAAGACCCATGATAAAACCCGTCAATGCAATCAGGAAAAGCGATTGATAACCAATGACATAGCATTGATGGAACAGTTCCCTGAGTTCGTAGGGTGGCTTCCATACCGCCTGTAAAAAACGACCTGCAAACCGGGCAATTTTGCCGGCTTCTTCGAAGAAATTGGCCAAGTCACGCAGCGGCTTTACCATAATAGGACACATTTGGTTGACGGCTGGAATCAACTGGCAAATTACCCTGTCTAAACATCCGTTTGGGTAGGGTTCTTCAATTTAGTGGATGATTTTGGTCAATGGTGAGGTTTAAAAAGGACAGGTCAATAAAATCAGTTTGCTACATTTGCGAGGTCAGCAGACGAGGAAAATTTCCTTCATAAAAAACAACTAAGATGTCCAACACCAACCAACGTCGCAACTTCCTCAAAAATGCCGCAGCATTGGCCACCTTGGTTGGCTTGCCTGCCTCCCACAGTTACGCCAAGGCAGATGCCTTTGAATTGGCAGATGCTGCTTCGCAAACAATGCCCGCATTTGGCAAGCCAATATTTGGATTGAAAGTAGCACCTATCAAACAGGTGCGGGTGGCTGTCATCGGCCTTGGCAACCGGGGCGAGGAACATGTCCGACTGCTCAATGCTGTGGGTACCGACAAGTGCAAAATCACCGCTATCTGCGATGTCAGGGATGAAATTGTGCAGAGGAGCCTCCAAATGCTCAAGGAAAACGGGGGGCAGAAACCAGCAGTTTACAGTGGCAAATTAGATGCCTGGAAGGATCTGTGTAAGCGGGACGATATTGACCTCATTACCATTGCCACACCTTGGGAAGACCACGTGCCGCAAGCTGTTTTTGCTATGCAACACGGTAAGCATGTCGCCATTGAAGTGCCATGCGCCATTACCATTGACGAATGCTGGCAATTGGTCAACACCGCTGAGCAAACGCAACGAAATTGCATGATTTTGGAAAACGTCTGCTATGGTGACGAGGAGCTTTGGCTGCTCAACATGGCACAGAATGGCGTTTTTGGCAAGCTGACCTACGGGGAATGTGCCTATATCCACGACCTTCGTGAACTCTTGTTTTCAAAGACCTACTATTATAATATGTGGCGCATCCGCCACAACGAGGCCCGTGATGGCAACCTATACCCAACTCATGGCCTTGGCCCCATTGCCCAATACATGGACATTGACCGGGGCGACCGTTTTGACTACCTTGTGAGCATGAGCAGCATCCAAGCCGGCCTCGATGAATATGCACAAACGGTTGAAACTGACAACGAGTTCTACAATCGCAAGGGCTTCAAACATGGCGACATGAGCAATACCCTCATCAAAACTGCGATGGGTCGAACCATTTTGCTCCAGCACGACGTGACCACGGGCCGTCCATACAGCCGCATCAATTCTTTAGCTGGCACCAAGGCTTTTCACAAAGGTTACCCCAGCCAAATGTCAGTCAGTGGGAAGGGGCATGGCTTTTTAAAAACGGAGGAATACAAAGAATACAGGGAACGTTTCGCACACCCACTTTGGAAAAAGCTGGAATCATTGGCTGAGAAGAACGGCGGGCACGGTGGCATGGATTTCATCATGCTCTGGCGAATGATTGACTGCCTGAACAGGGGCGAAGCATTGGACATGGACGTTTATGATGCCGCTGCATGGTCGGTGGTGACGCCAGTCTCAGAGCTGTCCGTACAATTGGGCAGTGTGCCCGTCCGATTCCCCGATTTTACGAGAGGCTATTGGAAAACAGAACGGAAGCTGGGTGTGATGGCGAATCCATAGGATGTGTGAAGGTATGGAAATAGGAAGGCATGACCGTTAACTAACATACCTTCATACCTCATACCTCCAAACCTAAAATAAAGCTGCTTGCGGCAATTCTTTTTTAACTTCTTTTTGCTCCGCAATGGGCAAGGATTTATGCTTAAGAACTCGCTTGGCAACTCGAAGCCTGAAAGTATAGCGGGATGTTTCTTCGTCAAAAATGCCGAAGTGGTCAATGCGGTCAATGCGCACTTGCTCGGCGGTATGGATGACCTTGCCATCAGGAAGTAGGATGCCCGTGTGGGTGATGGCGCCAGCTGAGTTTTCGAAATAGGCAAGGTCGCCTGGCATGGCTTGTTCGATAAAATCCACCAATTCACCTTGGTGAACCTGTGCATCTGGGGTTCGGTGCAGGGAAATTCCTACCAATTTAAAGACCATTTGGGTAAATCCCCCAGCATCAATGCCGAATGGGGAGCGGCCACCCCATTGGAAAGGGGCCAACAAATAGCGTTTTGCAATCTTGATGACCCGTTCGGGCGTAGCTTCGAGGTTTTCAGGAAAAACGGCCTGACCAGCGTAGTTATAAGTCTTACCATCAAAACTGAACCTCATACCATCGAAATCAGGCAACTTGGCGCCAATAGGAATTGGCATCACAAAATCATTGGACATCAAGGGTTGGAAAAGGTCGAGGCAGTAGGCGAATTTTTCATTGAAAAGCCGATGCTCAGAACTGGTCAACGGCTTGATCTGCCGAGCTTGTGCCCAAGCGATGCAATTGTCCCAAGTGCAACGGACTTTGACCCAAGTCTTGCCTTTCCATTCGAGCAATTCAACGATTTCGCCGAACAGCAATTGGCTGACCTGCTCGCTCTTGTCGGAAGGGCTGGTGCGGAGCGGTACAACACTGAGATGGCATAAAGCGAAGTCCATAGTTCAGGAAAGTTGAATTTGGTGGGGCAAAGCTGGCAAATTTCGGTGAAAGCAAACCAAAAAAAGCCAGATGTGAAAATAACGGCCTACAAGTTGCCGTTCGGATACTCATTGAAAAACGGCTTACATTTGCCGCTCATTCATTTCTAACCACCGATTTGATGTCCATGTTCAAATACTTTATTGCTGGTCTATTTTGCTTTTCAATTTTTGAAGCCAAGGCCCAAGACCAATTGTTCAGCCAATTCTACTCGGCCCCTCTTACCTCCAACCCAGCCTTGACTGGAGCGTTTGAAGGGAAATTCAGGGTATCGAGCATTTACAGGGATCAATGGCGCAAAGCATTGGAGGAACCTTACCAGACTTTTGCAAGCGCCCTCGACCTGCGTTGGCGAATGGGCAAGGAACGGTCAAGGTATCAAGACCATGCAGCAGTCGGCGTCCTGTTCATGCAGGACAGGGCTGGGGTCATCAATTTCAGCACAACGAGGATTGCCGTATCGGGTGCCTACCACAAAGCCTTGGACATCAACAACACGCAATTCCTATCCCTGGGATTTCAGGCTGGTGTTGTGCAACGAAACGTCAATTTTGGCAATGTGACTTTTGAAGACCAGTTCAATGGTACCACGGGCTATTCCGACCCAAGCGGGGAGCGGCTCCCAGAGAACAATTTTTCATTTGGCGATTATTCGGTCGGCCTGAACTATGTGTTTTCACCCAAATCATCGAAAATAAGGCTTTTTGCAGGCGGGGCAATCCATCATTTCCACAAGCCAACTGTCAGTTTTTACCACCGTGCCGACAATGACTCCGAATTGCCCAACAGCAGGTTGGCACCGAGGTACTCGGCACAGTTGAGCGCCCAGATACCCGTAGCGGACAATATCAACTTCCTGCCACGGGCCATATTCGACAAGCAAGACAACCACCTAAAATTGGACGCTGGCGGCAATTTCCGAATCGGCCTGAGTGATTTTAGGACAATGTCCCTGCACCTTGGTTCTTACCTTCGACCCGTTCGTGACTTTGACAACAATTATCGTTTGGACGCCGTGGTGGCCTTGGTGGGCATTGAAATCAACAATGTGCTGATAGGAACCAGCTACGATATTTTCCTTGGGAAGACCACAGGTTTCAAGCGGGGAACCTTTGAAATATCTGTGGCTTATCTTGGTGAGTACGAGGATGATTTGATTCTTTGCCCGAAATTTTAACAAAGCAAAGAATCTTTCTAATTTTTTTTCCACATAGTTTTCCACATAGTCTATGATTGACTATCAGCCTGTTTTCCATTATAAAACTTTTGAATGAGTAGATGGGACTTGGCGTAAGTAATTGATAATCAGTCATATTTTTAATCTCTTTAATTGATTGCCAACATAGGGGCGTTGATAAATTATCCGCCCAATTTTCGGTTGGAAAAAACTCTTGCCGTATCTTCGTCATCCTTTTCTATGAGAAATATTACATCTCGGTTTTAACTTCCGTGAAACATTATTGGTTGGGGTGCCGTATCAGAACACTGTGTCTGAGAACGGAGATCTTTTGAGCGTTGCCTCAAGATTAGCTACCGTTCCGTAAATGGGTGCGACCGTATGCATTTTATGTATTGCAAGAAATGATATTCGTTCGTACCTTTATGAGAAGTTTTTAAATCCTTTTGTCTATAGTATCAGTAAGTTAGATAGGCTCCTGCTACATAACGATGTAGCAGGACTTTTTTTTTGTCCAATGTCCAAGCACAAAACCAATTTGGAAAACCTTTCTTTCCATCAAGGCAGCTATATTTGCGCCGCTTTTTAGGAGCCGATGAATTTGTTCCGGTTTTGGCCACAGCTTTGGCCAATTCATTTCATCGAAATGACGACTGAGCAGGGATAGCCCTTTTGTGGAAGTTTTTCAATTCCCCAAAGAGCAATCCCAAGCTGTGGGATGAAGTTGGGAATTTTCATTTCCTCCGCATCCCATTCCCTCCTAAGCAGCTTTCATCATAAACTTATCAGCAATGAATTTTGACCTTATCGTAATCGGCAGTGGCCCCGGCGGCTATGTGGCCGCTATCCGTGCTGCGCAATTGGGAATGAACGTGGCCATTGTAGAGCGGGAATCGCTCGGCGGAATCTGCCTGAACTGGGGCTGCATCCCGACCAAAGCACTCCTGAAAAGTGCCCAAGTGTTTGAATACATCAAACATGCTTCCGACTACGGCATCACGGTTGAAAAGGCAAAACCTGATTTTGACAATATCGTGAAAAGAAGCCGTGGGGTCGCCGACGGGATGAGCAAAGGCATCCAGTTTCTGATGCGCAAGAACAAGATCACGGTGATTGAAGGAAATGCGAAACTGCTCCGAGGCAAAATGGTAGAAGTAACTGCTGCCGATGGTAAGAAAAGCGAATATGCCTCCAACCATATCATTTTGGCAACTGGTGCAAGGGCAAAGGCATTGCCGAACTTGCCCATTGATGGTACTAAAATAATCGAGTATCGAAAAGCAATGTCGCTGGAGAAGCAACCCAAACGCTTGGTCGTGGTGGGTGCTGGCGCAATTGGGGTAGAGTTTGCCTATTTCTACAATACCATTGGTACCGAGGTCACTATTGTTGAATTCCTCGAACAAGGCCTTGTACCAAGGGAAGACCCGGAAGTGTCAAAAGAACTGACCAAGATTTTTAAGAAAGAAGGCATCAGTGTATTGGCCAATACCTCGGTTGAGTCCGTTGACACATCGGGCAAGACTTGCAAAGTGAAGACCAAGGATCGCAAGACTGGTGCGGAATCCACCATCGAATGCGATGTGGTACTTTCCGCAGCAGGCGTTACGCCAAACACCGAGAACCTCGGCTTGGAGGCACTTGGCATCACAACTGACCGTGGCGTGGTGAAGGTGGATGAATTTTACAGAACGAACGTGCCGGGTATTTACGCCATTGGCGACATTGTGCCAGGGCCAGCTTTGGCGCACGTCGCCAGTGCTGAAGGCATTATCTGTGTGGAAGCAATTGCAGGACACCACCCACAGCCCTTGGACTACAACAATATCCCTTCTTGCACCTATTGCTGGCCCGAAATCGCCTCGGTTGGTTATACAGAGCAAGCTGCCAAAGAGGCTGGCTATGAGGTCAAGGTAGGAAAATTCCCTTTCACGGTTTCTGGAAAGGCAAAGGCCAGCGGTTCCGCCAATGGATTTGTAAAGCTGATTTTCGATGCCAAGTACGGCGAATTCCTTGGTGCCCACATGATTGGAGCAAATGTTACCGAAATGATTGCCGAGGTGGTGGTTGCACGCAAGTTGGAGACCACGGGCCATGAAATCATCAGGGCAGTACACCCGCACCCAACCATGAGTGAAGCCGTCATGGAAGCGGCAGCGGCTGCTTATGGTGAAGTTATTCACCTTTGATGTGCTGAAGATATCCTATACAATAAAGCCCAGCAGATGTATTTTGCTGGGCTTTTTATTTTGATTTAGGCAGTTTGGAGAAAATAGGTTTAGTTTGTCAAGAAATTAGGTGCGGTTACGAATCTTTTTTCAGCTAGTACCAAAAATTCAATTTCTATGAAAAAATCAATTCTTGCCTTGTTTCTTGTAATGAATGGCCTTGCTTCCAATGCACAGGTTGATCTTACTATAAATCCTTTTTTCCTACTCATTCCTGGCGTCCAAGTCTCTTTGGAGTTTAACACCAAAAAAGATTGGGGATTTGGAGGTGATGTTTATGCAGGTGAGGATGCTTATGCCTTTTATTTATCCAGTAGGCATTTTTTTAGTCCTAACAAGGGCGGTGATAGATTCAATATGGGAGCTTTTGCTGGAGGGGCAGGAGGCGGTGGATCTAGCGGTGCTGGTTTGGGTTTTTTCATTGGTTACAAGGCTGTTTCTGTTCAAAAAATAGTTTTTGACATTGCAATTGGTGGAGGGAGGGATTTTACCGATGATATCGGATTTCTGCCATATTTTAAGGCCAATGTTGGCTATAGATTTGGCCTGAAAGAGACAGATTAAAAAGAGGTCGTCCTGAATTTGTAGCGATGAAACTAGCTATAACACCCAAAAACACAAACGGCAGCGGCATCAAAAATGCCACTGCCGTTTGTGTTTTTAGGAGAATTAAAAAAGCCCCGGTGAGCAAACTTTTCTTCTCACCAGCTATGGTTGATAAGGAATATTTTATAGGCCAACAGCCTTTTTGAATTCGGCATCGTCCGGCTTAACACCCGAAGGGAAAAAGCTCACCAATTCGCCTTTCTCATCCACCACGTACTTGCAGAAATTCCAAGATGGCGCTTGGTCGTTCCAACCGTTTTTGTCTTTTTGGGACAGCCATTGGTAGATTGGGTGCATATCATCGCCCTTCACACTGATTTTCTGGAACATGGGAAAGGTTACGCCATAATTCTTTGAGCAAAAAGTCGCAATGTCTTCATTGCTGCCGGGTTCTTGGCCCATGAAGTTGTTGGCAGGGAATCCAAGCACCACCACCTTGTCGCCATATTGCTTGTGGAATGCCTCCCAATCAGCGTATTGTGGTGTGTAGCCGCATTTGGAGGCCACGTTCAGCAGGACGATTTTCTTTCCCTTATAGGTTGAAAAATCAACGGGGGCACCAGACTCAAGTTCCGGCAGTTTGAAACTATAAAATGAGGTTGAGGAAGTCGCAGGAGCATCCGAAGGCCGTTGCCTTGCACTTTGGCTGGTACAGGACGCAAGTGCCAAGATTGAAGTTAAGAAGGATAAGAGTTTTTTCATCATCTATTTTTTTGCGGATAGAACATGGAACAGGTGAAAAGGTTTTGGAAGGTGAACCTTTATTAATAGGCAGCGTACCTTCCCAACGAATTACAGCTATTAAATTTTTGTTTTATCAAAAAAATACGGTTCTTACGTGCTCATTCTTAGGAAGTTATAAAAAACAGGCACACTTTTATCTTCGCTGCCACTTGATAACAAACATCGGTACCTATGAGGAGTCATCAATCGCCATCTATTTATTCCATTTACCATAACTGCCTTCCCTTCTATTTGGACAGGGTGGACATCTCCATGTTGGATGAAGAAACGCCCGGCTTTGCCGATGCTTTCTTGGAGGAACTGCTGTCCGGCACCTTGGCAAGGCAGGTGGAGACAAAAGGCATTACAGCCGATAAAACAAGGCACCTTTATTTTGAAGCCCGGAATTTCCAGAAAATCCACGGCGCAAAAACCTTTTCATTTGGGTTCCCGCTTTTCATAGACACGTACAACAGCGACTTGGTGGTTTCGCCTGCTTTCATTTGGCAAATGGAACTGGAACCTGCCCAGACCAAGGTTGACGCATGGGTGATTAAGCAATCAGCGCAAAAGAACATACAGCCAAATTATCGGCTGCTCGAACACCTAAAAGATAAATACGGCTTTGATTTAAGGCCAAAGGCCGAAGAATTGGCTTTTTCAAAAAAGATTTCCCTCGAACAAGTCACGAACTTTTGCAGTGAACTGGCAGCAAGGCTCAACTTGGAGATACACGGTCATCCCCACGAGGTGCTTCCTTGTCCTGGCATTGACGAAATAGGCGATTTTACCCAAAAAGGCGCATTGCACTGGTCGGGGGTACTCGGCATGTTCCCACCACAGAACACCCGTTGGTCGCCGGGCAACGCCCGCCCCGAAGATATCTTTGTTGCCTCCACCGACACCGAAATTGAGGAGGCAATGTTTGCTTACCAGCCCGACGACCCGGAGCAAACTACTGCACTGGAATTGATTGCGAGGCAAAAAAATACTGTTGTAGAAGGAGAAGATGCCCTTGGCAAAGCTCAGACCTTGGTCAATTTGCTCATTAATGCTTTGTCGAATGGTAAAAAATGCCTTGTCGTTTCAGAACGATCTCAATCCTTGGGCTTTGCGCAGCAATTATTGGCAAAAGCAGGTATTTTCCAATACAATTTCCTGCTGGATGATGCCCTGCTCGACAAGATGCCCCTGCTCGAACTCCTCCGTTCAGCAGCAAGCGGAGGCGGCAGGGAGGTTATTTTCAATGCCCAGGATTTTGCTGGAAAAAAGACAAAGTACCTTCGGGCAAAGGAGGCAATGCAGGCAACTTACCAGGCTGTGAAAGACAAAGTGTTCGGGGACCACGATTGGACAGATACAGTTGGGCTTTTCATGGCAAGCAACCGCATAGAAGGCAAAGAGCGATTGGCCAGCCACTTGAACGCCAATGATTTTGGATTTTACCCTGCCGAGCATCAACAACTGGTAGAAGGAATCCTAAGAAGCGAACCATTGTTTGAAGCCATAAAGACGCTAACGCACCCGCTGTCAAATCTCAACGACCAGGTTTTCGTCAACTCAGAAGCCCAAAAGGCCAAGCAGTTCGTAGAGACCAACCTGCGGCTTTACGTAGCCAAGACCCATGAACTTCAAAAAGAATACATCAACCAGACTGATAGCTATGCTGCCAGATTAAAGGAACACTACCGGGATTATTTCAACAACTTGGATGCTCATGCGAGGTCGCTCGTTGAAAAAATCCAAAACCACACGGCCTTGCTCGGTGGGGATTTTGCCTCGGCTGGGTCTGGTTCTTTTGTTTGGCCTTCTTTTTTTTCATCGAAACGGAAAAAAATCAAACTGGCGCAAGAAGAAGTGGCCAAGGCGTACAAGGCTTTCGTCAAGCACTATGAAACCAATCCATATTTCGACTTTGGTTTTGCGCCCTGCAAAGACGGTGAAAACATTTCGAAGACCCTTGAGAACGCCCAAAAATTCAGGGAGGCGCTGGCCGCTTGGTATGCAAATTCAGATGGATTGGTGCAAGAGGAGGTCATGAGACTAAACAGCAAAACCGCTCATCCGGCCCTCGATGTTAAGGAACAAATCACTTCGTTGGAATTTGAACTGAACACGCTGATTGAAGAAATCAATGAGGCTGGACTTTACCAAAAACCGTTCGAGAACAAGACGCTGACCATTCCTCAGCGACAGAAATACTTGGAAAGCATCATTGAGCAATTGGAGAACACCCAGCTGAACCTCCGTGATTTTCCGCAGTTCCATGCTTGGCAGGCCAATTGGTTGGGCTTGGGTGGCCTAGGCCAAAAAGTGGTTCGGGCCTTGGTCAAGGTAAAGCCTGGCGATTGGGTGGCCGCTTTTGAAAGTTGGTACTTCAACAGCCTTTTGTCGAAGGTGCAATCGCCCGTTTTGCCAGAAGACAGCAATTCGATCGTCCAATACAATGAGGCTTGGGGGCAATTCAGGCCATTGATTTTCAACCAGTTGACTACGCTATGGCAAGAGCGGCAAACCGCCGGACAAAAAGCCCTTAAAAAGAAAGACAAGCAGGCATGGCAATTGATTTTCGATAAAAACGGGCATAAGGCAGCTGTGAACATGCCGATGTCGGCCATATTCGAAAATAGCTTCGATGCCGTCACAGTTTACCTGCCCCTGCTTTTTGTGACCCCGCATGTTGCCCTAAACGAATTGCCCAATATTCCCAACTACTTCGATTATGTAATATTCGACGAGGCCAACAAATTCCCCGTG
The DNA here is from genome assembly GCA_022841745.1 of Saprospiraceae bacterium. Lineage (GTDB taxonomy): Bacteria > Bacteroidota > Bacteroidia > Chitinophagales > Saprospiraceae > UBA6168. The sequence continues at coordinate 184,289 of JALHQW010000001.1, forward strand.
GAGATGGCGACAGCCATTGCTCCGTTGGGCAAGAAAATGGTCATCATGGGCAGCAACGACAGCTATGGTAACGAAACCAGCCTCTTGCAGTACGCATTGGAAAATGGCGTTCCGTCCGCATTAATCAGTAACCGATACGAGCCACCTGCACCCATCACTGGCTTGGTAGGTGGCGATGCCCATTATCTCGACCACCGCATTAATTACCAAGTTGACAATGTGGAAGGCCGCTTCCATGAATTGGAGGGCACAAACGACACAGAGGCCCAGCACATCCTCCGTTTGTTGAATCAAATCAAACAAACGCCCCAACGGGTACTGCCATCGGTTGGTATCGTGACCTTCACCGTTGAACAGCGAGACTTGATAGCCAATTACCTGCTTAAGCTGAAACAACAGAATGCACTCGGCAGTGAGAAAATCCAGCAATTGGAGCGCAATGGGATGGGCGTGTTCCATGTGGACGAACTATTCGGGCAGTATTTTGACATCATCATCGTATCGTGTACCTATGGGGCGGTGAACCTGAAGGGGGAAATGACCAAAAAAATGGTATTCCTGAACACCCCGGCTGGTGTTGGGCACCTGCGCATGTTGATCAACAAGCCGGTTGATGAATTCCATATTGTGCATTCTTTGCCAGAAGATTACCTCCAACAAATTGAAGCCACGAAATGGGAAGAAGGCACTTGGTACTTGGCTCATTTCATCCGATTGGCCGAGGCCATGAAAAATGGCAACCAGCCGCAATTAATGATTTCCAGCGAAGCACTTGGCAAACGTCAAGGTGTAGCGCATCTTCCTTCCATTTTTGCCAATGAAGTGGTGAGGGCCTTGGAGCCTTATATGGACGTTAAAAGGATTACAACAAACGTGGGTACTGAAAGCATCTATTTCCCAATGTTCGTAAAGCCGAGCCACGAAGGTGGAAGGCCAGTGGTGCTTGTACCCGATGGGCATTTTTCTGCTACGGCGTTTACCTCACCTCCTTGGGAACAAGACCAAGTTAAGACCATTGAAAAATCGGGCTTCGGTTACCTACCCATTTGGTCGGTGAACTGGTTGAAAAACCCCGGAGTAGAGGCAAGGCTTTTGGCCAGTAAGATCATCAAATTGGATTCAAACTCAGCAGGTATTGCCTCAAATGAAGATGCCGAATTGCAGGGATTGGAAGAGAAGTTGAGGGAATAGTAAATGAATGATGAATGATAAACTTGCAAATACCTATAATGTTAGGATAGCAAATTCATCATTCATCATTCATCATTTATAAATCACTTAGGCTTCACATGAAACAACACACCATCGGGAATTTGTTGCTCTGCAATTTTATCGGAAGTCCAATAGACCTTTAGCTCATCGCCGCCTACGCTTTCAAAATAGCGAACCATTATTTCGTGTAGGCCCGCTTGCAAAGGCACCATGCCTGTTATTTTTTTGGTGCCGTGCAACCCATCATTGTCCACTACCATTTCATTGTCAATCAGCAGGATGCTGCCGTCGTCGGAAGCCGTGGAAAACTGATAGACTGCGGTCTCTGGCACTTTGATAAAACCACGAAACTCGTAGCCGTATCGCTCGCCGTCGGCGCTTTTCACTTCAAGGTTGAAGTTTTTCCCTACCCCTTTCTTCACGGCTTTTAGCTGGTCGAAATTGGGTACTTTGCTCCATTCTCCCTCAAAGAAAAAATACTGTATCCCCGGTGCCATGCCGCCGAGGTTGGTACTTGGCTTGGCTTCTTTTTTCCAAAAAGTCTTTTGCAACGTGCCGCTGATTGGTTTACCGTTACGGAATGAACGAGCAGTGAGAATGGTCGTCTCGTTCAAGGTAATTGGGGACTTATACATAGCCGATTGCGCTGTCGGTGCGGAACCATCTGTTGTATAATGGATGTCAACATTGCCGCCTTCATCAACGAGCGATACCTCCATCTTATCTATAAAAATATCACGGGCTGCTTTGGCAATGGGCAGCAGGTGAATGTCTGGCTTGCCCTTTAGTTGTAGCATGATGACCGAGTTGATTTTGTCGGGCATGGCCTGCGGTAGCTCCACCACGATGCCGTCGTCCAATCTTTCCACTTTAGGCGATTTAGCGGAAGACGATGCCAAAAAACTGGCCCCCATCGGCGTATTGACTACGCCGTTCAGGATGAGTTTGTTGTCACGTGGTGGCTCAAAAACATGGAGATAAAGGATGGTATTCCCATCCTTTTGCTTCATGGTGATGCGGCCCCAATCAAAATTGCCAAGCGGGCTGGCTTCTGTGCCGTAAATTGACTCACTGTTTTTCTTCATCCAATCCCCCATTTCACGCAGCCGTTGTATGCTTTCATCTGGAAAAAGGCCCTCGGCGGTGGGGCCTACATTGAGCAGGAAATTGCCGCCCTTGCTGGCGATATCGGTGAGGTTGTGCAGCAGTTCCTTGGTGGACTTGAAGTTCTTGTCGGCCTTGTTATAGCCCCAATTGGCATTCATGGTCATGCAGCTTTCCCAATCCGTGCCAGGCAATCCAGTGGCCGGTATTTCCTGCTCTGGCGTACCGAAGTCGCCTGCAAACTGTCCAGGTGCGGTAAACCCAGCCATGCCATCCCGATGGGCACCTACCCGGTTATTGATGATAATATCAGGCTTTAGGCTGCGTACGAAGTTGTAGAGGTCTTTCCCCCTGGTACTGTTCCAAGTGGCCTCCCATTCCCCATCGAACCATAGTACGTGCGGTGCATCGCCGTAGTTGGTGAGCAATTCCTTCAACTGTTTTTTCATATAGTCCACATATCGGTCCATGTCGGCACCCTTGGTGGATCGGTCTTTCTCCCAGGTGCGGCGGGGTAGGTAGTCAGGGTGGTGCCAGTCCATGATGGAGTGGTAGAAGCAGAGTTTGATGCCTTCTTTCTTGCATTCATCGGCCAGTTCCTTGAGAATGTCCCGTTTGAAGGGCGTTTCCATGATGTCAAAATCACTGGTCTTGCTGTCATAAATGGCAAAGCCATCGTGGTGCTTGGAGGTGATGACGATGTATTTCATACCGGCTTCTTTGGCCATGCGCACCCAGTCCTTGGCATTGAACTTAGTGGGGTTGAACTGCTCCCGGAACTGGTCATAGGTATCGAGCGGAATTTCGGCGGTGGTGCGAATCCATTCGCCATAGCTGTCCTTGCTGCCCCATTTGCCAGCGGGCACTGCGTACAGGCCCCAGTGGATGAACATACCAAAACGGGCCTCCCGCCACCATTCCATGCGCTTGTTGCGGTCAGCCTCCGACTCATTCAGGTAGTCCTTTTGGCGGCTGGTTCGTTTGGCGGGGTTACAGCTTTCGCTGGTAAGGCTAATTATGGCTATGATTATGAAAAAGGTGATGAAGTTGAATTTCATACTGACATAGTGGTTGTGAAAGAATGGGGTAAAGGTCTAAAGAATGGGGAAATCGTGGAAGGAAAAATTGATGGGGAGGTGTGAGGTAAGTTTTAAGCCACTGATGGCTAATTCAAGAATTTGTTATTTACATTGGTTTCAGTAAATACAAGTCAGCCCCAAGGAGTTAAATCCCAATGTATCACCCTCATCAAAACAAAAAAGGTCATAGTTTGTGACATTGTCTTGGTAGAAGGCGGTTGCTTGGATGGTGCTGCCATCGCCCAATTGCAGCGTTTGAAGCACTTTGTCAAAATAAACACGAAGCGAATAGAACCTTAGCATATCGCCAGGTTCGATTTCCTTGGCAAGTTCAATGTTTTTCAGAACTATTGGCTTGCTACCTTTTACGGTGACCTTAGTATCTGGCATTGCCAATTCGTAGGTTTTGCAGTCAACCTCGTATTTTTCCTTGACAAGTATAGTGTAGGTGCTTACATCGAACAAATCCACCAAGCGGAAGGAACCCATCAGGTTTTTTTGCCACGGTCCTTCCAATGCTGCGTTCAAATGCTGGGTCAACATCAAAGGGCAAACATTCTCAAACAGGATGGTATGGGAGTTTGACCTATAATAATAATTGAATTCATATTCCAATGCGTTTAAATTTAATCTATGAATCAGTAATTCATTGACAAGCAGTTTTCGGCTTTCTATAGGAATGCATTCATATTGGCAATTGACCGTACACCCGGTCAAGTTATAAGGGGTGTTTACCTTGTTGCCGAGTTGGTTTAATTCTTTCACCAAATCGTTAATGGCAACAATAAAATATTCCGTTCCGTGGATGTCAAGCGAGGTGCCGATTGTGGCCAAAGCGGGAATTTCAGCTAAATCATACGGGTGTAGGTAATAAAAAGGCATATCGTTGTGCATGGTCAGTTGGTTGTCCACCAATACATGGTCTTCACTCGCCTTCAATACCAATGGAAAATATTTAGGTATCCCAAAAGTATAGCGGTCAATCAGGCCAGCGCCATGAAAACCGACCATCGAAGCCGAGTCTGTGTCGGCTTGGTTCCTGACCAATCGGTTGGTGCGGACGTAAAGGAACGGTACCACCTTTTCGGCATCCCAATCCTGGGCCTTGAAAAGGTCGGGCAACTTCAGCACCAAGGCTGGGTCGTTCATAAAAAGACTTTTGAGGTCGTCACCTGCGTTTAGGCAGGGAATATCGTACTTGGCCGTAGCAGCTTGGAGCAGTTCTGCCAAGGTTCGGCCATCGTACAGCGCTGTGTCCCAATAAGCCAGCAGCACGATTTCATTGTTCCAAACCTGGCTGTCATTGACCGATGCCGATTTTACAAATTCTCGAAAATCAGCATCCAGCAGAAGCTTGGATACCAATTCCCCTAAACAAAGCCTTTTTGCATCTACAGGATTGGTGGTAAGCGCCTCGTAGTCCAAATACATTGGAGGCAAAGAGGGGTGATCGTCGTCCTTGCAGGCAATAAGGAAGCTGGCAAACAATAGACAGGCAAGATAAAATGAAGTTCTTTTCATGTCAAAATATTAAAACCTTGGTCAGTGAGTAACGCTGACCAAGGTATGAAATACAATTTAGAATTGGCATTAATTGCATTTTTTTGCCATCATTCTCAAGAATAAAATATTCCCAAAAGGTACCTCATGTACTTGCTCATTAGTGCCTTGGTCCAACCAACAATAAGAATAGTTTATTCGGCCAGCATAATAGTCATTTACATAGCTTGTTTTGTAAGAGGAGCTTATTTGATTCGTTTCTGTAGTTGCCCTTTCCGTTGAATTTTTGTACAAAATTCCACCAGTAAGAGGAAAAGAGTCGGATTCCAATCCGAGCTTGACCTCAAATCCTGAACTATAAGTTCGCTCGACAACGGTTGTATTTATTTGGCCGGTTGTCTCTTCAAAATTGCAACCATCAAATTCATGAACTGAAATCCCTACCTTATCTCCTAAAATACCCGGATCCCAATTGTTTATCCCACAAACATCTGAGGCAGTATAAAACAGTAAGGGACCTAAAGTAACAGGTTTTGTCTCACTTATGCCACTTTTTGTCACAACCAAAACTGCAACACCACCCGCGCCACCTGTACCAGACCCGCCCGCTGAAAAATAAGAATAACTGAACTCAGGCTCGTTTACTAAATGGAATAAGTGGAATCTGTATATTAAATCTTGAAAGATACCCTGACTCCCCGTAGCAGATCCCCAGTGGACAGTTATCCTGAAATCATACCATTCTTCTAATGCTGTTGTACTACCTAAAGCTGTAGAATATAAGGGAGTAGCTGAGTTGTTCCAAACATTTTGACCACTAGGCGGAGGTATTAATTGAACTACACCAAGGCATAAATTGCCACCGAATGCGGTGATTTGTTCAGCAAATTGGAGTTCCAACGAGTAAAAGAAATTATCCTCAAGATAATGGTCACGCATGCAAGGTGAATTTATTCCCCAACAATCATTGTCCGCTTCATCAATTAGGCCATCTCCGTCGTCATCGGTGTCATTATCACATATCTCATCTTGTGTACAATTACATCCTGCAAATGCACAACATTGAGGGTCGTCACAATCAATCAAACCGTCGTCGTCATCATCAATTCCATTGTCGCAAATCTCCACTAGAAAATTCGGTGGAAGATTGTTGTTTACGCAAAGGTCAAAGTACAAGTCTTGTAGGTCATAGCTAATGCTCAATGGAATTTCTCCTGAGCAGATTGGGTCTGCCAATTCCAAAAGCCGATTAAAAAATAGACCTTCTCCACAGTCCTGGTACAAAATCGGAATGTTGAATTGATGCTGAGATGGATTATAAAGAACTGTGTTTACTGCTTCGGTAATTCTAAAGTTTACGATTAACGTTCCATTTGCCTGATTCAGTATTGATGCGCCATTATATGGTACACCATGATGGTAGGTATTACTTAAATCAAAATCAGCTATCACTGGTGTGAAATTGTCCATCCGTTCTATCATTGGTTCAAGAAATCTATCAATTTTTATACACAATAATTCAGCGCTAGATTCAATGCTTTGTGTCAGTGACGACTTAGTTACTGGATTGCCAGGAAGTTCATTGTAATTTGAAACAAAGTTCTCTCCTTCTTCTGAGCAAAGAATTTCAAGAATCAAGATTTCATCCAATGGTCGTTCTTTTTCGTTTTTAAGATTTCTTATCCAGTTTTTTGCACCAGTTGTTCCTACCCATTTGGAAGTTGCTTTGACTAACTTGTCATAGTTAGGGACATTCTGCCTAAGGTTAGAATAGGTATATTCTCATGGTGTAATCGAACCAGAAGAAAGATTTGAAGAATCTCTCTGTTTCCGAGTGGATTCCTCAAGTAAGGATTGGTCTTTTTTGCAAGAAAAAACAAGGATGGTTAGTAAGAAGAAAATCAGAACCTTTTTCATTTTTGTGATTTAAGATGTGAAAGAAAAGTCATGCGACAAAATTGGGGCCGTCCAATAAGCCCCGCAATGCACAATTCGGGAGAAAATGTTCAATTTTCGGGACAGGATGTTCAAATTTTGGGAATCAATGCCCTAAGTCAAACCATTTCGGTGCGCCTTGGCGGTCATGCCAAGCCTTTTCTTGAAAAAGCGGTAGAAATAGTTGGGGTTGTCAAACCCCAGTTGGTGGCCTATTTCCGCAATGGTGAATGTTGGGTCTTCCAGCAGCTTGCAAGCCTCCAGACTTAGCCTGATGGAGATGCATTCCGCTGTCGAAACCCCAACCACTAGATTGCAGGTTTTTCGAAGGTAGCTTTTCGTGATGTTCAGGCTTTCGGCGTAAAAAACAGGAGAATGTTGCGCTCGGAAGTTTTCTTCAAGCAGACCAATGAAGGCTTGTATAAGGCTGCCTTGCCTCGTTTTATCCATGGCAGTTTTGTGCTGAATGGCTTGCCAGTTTTGGGAAAGGATTGCTTTTCGGGCGGGTACCTCGTTGTCACTGGACGTTGATTGGGGATTGTTGTTCATATTTTTTGTGCTTTGTTATAACTGCTTAGTAGTAAATGGAAACCATCGCCTAGCCCATGACCTCCTTCTAAATATCTTTTACTCCCTTTCCTTGCAGGATGGCTTCCACGATGCCCCATCGCCTGTCTATATCTGGATTATCGTGTTCCCTTGGCGCTTCCTTTGCCAACTTAAGCGCCGCTTGCGCAATCGGCAATTTACCGCTCTGTAGGCCCACGCATGCTTTTTGCAGCATTAGCAAATGCCAGTTCTGGCTTCCTGCTAAGTTCACCTGTAATCCCCGAGATATTTCTGCTTCAGCCTCCGCAAACCGACCCTCAGCCGACAGTAGTGGCACAAGCTGCCTATAGACAATCGCCACAGCTACACCAGGAACATCCGCCCCGCAGCTTCCATAGAATTTCAAAGTCTCCTTCGCCAAGTCAATCAGCCCAACCCAGTCCTTTTTTTGCTCAAACCATACTGCCAGCACGGTGAACCGATACCGCATGAAATTTAAGGAGCCTTTGTTTTTGCCGACAAGTCTTGTCAGTTTTTCCTCCAGCTCTGAAATTCCCTTCCCTTTGTTCAGGCTAAAGACAAGTTCCGCCTCCAGTGCCTTTACGTCCATTTCATCTTCCAATAGCTTCCAATATTCCTTTCTGATTTTCCGATATCGCAGGTAGCGGCGGGTATCCGTTTCTATTGCGCCAAAATGCCCTTCCAGCAGCATTGCCAGGTTGACCACCATATCCGTGAAGCCTGCTTTTTTTGCCGCCTCCACCAATTCAATGGCCAGGCTCACAGCCGCTTTTTTTTTGCCTGCGATGAGCGATTGGTTCACCACGGCATATTTTTCCCTAATGGCAATCCGCTTGTCGGACAGGTCGGTGGTTTTCTTGAATGCAGACCTCAACAGGTCGTCTTTCAGCACCTTGTAGGCTTTGTAGAAACTGGGCTCGGTGCGCCCTTTAGCTACCCAACGGGCCAATGCCTCTGAGCGGCTCAACCCCGCTTTGGCCATCTTCGCTAAATCGAGCGAATAGCCAGCAGTCGGTACGTAGGCCGACACTTCCAGGAGTTCCAGTAGTGAGTGCATATTTGGAATTGTGTTTTTGCTTGATTATCAATTGATTGAGGTAAAGTTTTTTTTTCGTCCAATGCCCTATTTTAGGGTATAAATGTTTGCCCAATTCAATTTTGGGCATATTTTTTTATAGCAAGTGCTTGAATTATTTCAATCACCAAATAAGTTTTCATGAAAAAGCGACTCAAAGACTTCCAGCAAACGGAGGTCAAGCAACCCGAAGCCGTCAAGGGCGGCGACGGAGGCAACCTTACTGCCATCATCATCATTGATGACAACTCCGTTGGTAGAGGCTGACAAGTACGGGGCCTCCATTTGGTGGCCCCGCACCTAAGTCTTTGTATTTCAAGGCTTTTGGCTCTTTTAAACAAGCAGTGCGGGTTTACCATCACATCTTCCCAGCATCCCACCAATGCCGTATTCGCCGAAGTCCTATTCCATGTCTTGGTGTCCGTTCGTGCCATTTGTTGTCCATTGTCAAGTGTTTTGTGCAATAAAACCTGCACAATCTACGAACAAACCAATGGTTTTTACCCTGCTTGTACAAGATGGCAGAACCCTGTCATTTCAGCCCCAACCATAAATCGCAACAAGTTTTAAACTCCAATACATGTACTCCAACTGCTGCCAAAAGCTTCTATGCTGCTATTGATTGTGGTCGCCAAATTTATTGGGCTGACCTATGGACTTGAAGGGTTCAAACAGAGAATCAGGCATGAAATCAAGCGAGTCAGCCAAATAAATTTGGCGACTACAGTGCGAGCCGGACATTTGTCGCAGCCTCCTGAACAGCGGCTCATTTCGAATTATTTCTGCATAATGTCAATTGTTACCTTCAATGGGGAATTGCCGATTCTCCACTGAATCAAATTCGGCACAATTTTCACAGGCCATCTGCTGTTAGATAACCATCGGAGGTTATAACTCCCCACCACACTACTTTCCCACTAAATTTCATAGGCTATTCCATGTTGTTGTGATGCGCTATCAGCGCAATGGCACTAAACTTTTTCCCAACTATAAATCCCTGTTTTGAACAAATCATGACCAATGGCTGCCAACCCATGCCCTGGCTCAAGCTGATAACTTAATGTCAAGAATGAGATAAAAAATACTTACCCCCACAACACTGTTAAAAATGAACAACATGAGAAAAAAGGCTTTTAATATCACAAACCTGCTGTTGTTGGTGTTTTGTGGCAACACGATTTTCGCCAATAAAAACCATGATTTTCCAACCGTAAGCCAGTTTGAATTGGTTCGGGGCATGGTGGTCGTTCAAGCGGAATTGGACGGGAAACGTGCCAAATTCATCCTGGACACTGGTTCGCCCATGATGATCCTAAACGAACAGGATGACAATGCGAAGGCCATACAGGCAAGCACCCTCCATGGTGGCATGGCTGGCGATTGGAAGACCATCGAATCTTTCTCCTGGGCGGGCGTCCGCAAATTCGAGTTACCTGCGCTCACCACCGATATTGGTGCATTGGAAATGGTCACAAACCGCCCCATCGCTGGGCTTATCGGCTACAAGTTTATGGAGGATTTTGACCTGTTGATTGATTTTGAAAACCTGCTGATTACGCTGGTGCCGCATGGAAAACCTGCGGTGATGAAAGGTTGGATGTTAAAAACACAAATACCTTTTACGATGGCAGGCCACTTGCCCGTCATTGAGGCTAAAATCGGTGATAAGGTACTGCGCTTCGGCCTCGATACGGGGGCCAATACCAATATGCTTGACCTGCAAAAATCATTTGAATTGGAACAGGAATTAGTCACGCCGGTAAACAACGCCGGGGTGCTGGGCATGTCAGGTGGCTCCAATAGAACCTATGCGGGCGACGTGGTGGAAACGACCATTGGCGGCCTGAATTTCTGGAACATGCGCTTCGTTTTTTCCGATATTTCGCACCTGCAAAACTTGGTGACGAATGGCGTGGATGGGTTGCTCGGTTTCCCTTTTTTCAAATCAGGGAAGTTTTCCATCAATTATTCCACGAAGATGATGTCTATTTGGGAATGAAAAAAGCAAGAAGGGCTGGTCGGCAAACCGACCAGCCCTTCTTGCATCAATCAACCTCCACTTCTACTTTCGCTTCGGCTTCTTTCTCTTTTTTCTTCTTTTTGTCTTTATCCTCTTTTGTTTCCTTGTTGATTTTCGACCCTGATTCCAATTTGCGGGAGACCGCCGCATACGGGCCGATAACTATTTCCTCACCTTCCTTCAAGCCTTCCAAAATCTGGATATAGTCATCGTCCTGAATACCAGTTTTAACGGTTCGCTGCGCAACGGTGTCACCGGGCATGGCCACAAAGACCACTTCGAGCAGGTCGTCGAATCCGGCAACTGATGCTGTCGAGGCTTCTTCTTCGTTCACTTTCTCCTCTTTTTTGGAGGCAGCTTTCTCTTCTTCCTTGTCCCTTGTGCCCACCGCTTGGATGGACACACTTACCACGTCCTTGACGGTATTCGTCAAAATCTCCACAGATGCTGACATACCAGGGCGGAAAGGGTAGGGCTTGCCCGGCTTTATCAGGTCTTTATAAGAGGATTGGTCAATATCAATCGTGACGATGAAATTGGTCACTTGGTCGGTGGTGAGGTTCACAGAGCCTGTGGCTGAGCTAACAAGATTGTTGGCTGTGTGGGCGATTTCCACCACTTTTCCTGTGAACTTGCGGTCGAGGTAAGCGTCAATTTCAATCACGGCAGTCTGGCCCAAGGCAATGCGGGGAAGGTCGTTCTCGGTTACTTCCACCTGCACCTCCATCAGTTTCAGGTCGGCGATGCGCATGATTTCCGTACCCGCCATCATGGAAGTACCCACCACCCGCTCACCTTTTTCCACGTTCAGCTTGGAAAGAATACCGCTCATGGTTGCATAAATCGTGGTACGCTTGAGGGTCGTGTTGATTTCCTTTAAGGATGCCTCGGCACTCTTGATTTGAAACTCGTTGGACTGCGCCGTCTGTTGCGCAGAACGGATATTGGCCTCTGCTGCCCGGATATTCGATTCCAATTGCTTGACGTTCGTCAAAGAAGCGTCGAAATCCTGCTGCGAGACCACGCCGTCCTTGAACAGTTTTTCGTTGCGTCTGTGGATTTCACGGGCATTCACCAACTGCGCTTCCAACTGCTCTTTTGAGGCCCTTGCGGCTTCAATTTGGGACTTCGCATTGGCAAGACCCGATTTGGAACTGTTCACGCCAGCAGCAGCCCGCTCCACCTGGGAGTTGTAAGCCTCAGGGTCAACCCTTGCCAAGACTTGGCCCACCGTGACGCTGTCGCCCTCTTGTACGTAGAGTTCCACAATCTCGCCCGATACGTCCGAACTGATTTTGACCTCTGTTTTGGGGAACACTTTGCCACTTGCCTCCACGGTTTCCTTGATGGTGCGCAGGGCCGCTTTTTCAGTTTCCACGGTTTCCCCTGTCTTGCTGTTCTTTCCTTTGATGACGGCTGCCACCACCAGCAGTACAATTAGGCCGACGATGCCGAAAATCAACCAATTACGTTTCTTTTTTGACGTTGCCATATCTTAAGAATGATGAATGATAGATGAGGAATGATGAATGAAACGGCCGCATGGTCCCGACCTCGTTTTTTTCATCAATCTAATTTGATGGTTTTGCCGAGGTAGAAGTCCAGGATTTTCAATCTGAACAGGTAGTCGTATTTGGCCACCGTCAGGTTGGTCTGTGCGATGTCGTAGTTGTTCCTCGCCGTCAGCAATTGGAGGTTGTTGATGGCGCCCAATTGGAAACGCTTCTCGGCGTTCTCATAAGCCACCTTCGTCGCATCAATGGATTTTTGCGAAGCATCCAAGGTCTGCTTGGCATTCTTGGCGCTTGCAATCGCCTGTTGCACATCGTTTTTCAATTGTTGCTTGGTCTGGTCGCTTTGTAATTTGGCGTTCAGGATGTTCACCTCAGCCCGTTGCACATTGATGTCATTTTGGCCGTTGGAGTAAATGGGAATGTTCAAGCCGACCCCAAAGCTCTGGCCAAAGTTGTCTCTTAGCTGGTCAAAATAGGGATAATTCAGAAAATTCTCCTTAAAATTAGGGGCATCGTATTCAACATTTAGTTCAGTTTCGCCCTGTCCGAGGTCAACATAGAATATTTGTGATTCCCGTACAGTCCCCAGGTTCAACAATTCAAACTGTTTAGCTGCATCCGACCACGAAGAGTTTAGGCTACCAAAAAGACTGAGTGTTGGGAAATAACCCGCTTTTGCAAGATTTATCCCGACTTCAGAACTCCGCACCCGAAGTTCAGCTGCCGCCACTTGAGGCTGCGTATTCAGGGCCTGTGCATAGAGCGAAAAGAAATCCATGGCATCGGGGTTGGCATCAGCGGGAATGGTAAAGTCTGGCCGCTCCACTTTTATGCTTGTGGCTGGGTCAAGTTGCATAAAGTTTTTCAAGGTCAGGTAATTGATGTCAATTGCGTTCCTGGCCTGTACAATGGCCTGCTCGTCGTTGGCGATTTGTGCTAGTACATCCAAGCGATCATTGGCAGGCAGGGTGCCTGCGGCAATGCGTTTGTCAGTCTGGTCGAGTTGTTGCTGGGAAAGTGCCCGGCGCCTGTTCGCATTTTCCAATTGCTCCTCGGAGAGCAGCACATTCAAATAGGCCGTTGCAATGCTCAAGGCAATATTGTTAAAGCTGGATGATGCATCCTGCTCAGCAGCTTTAAGGTCAATTTGGCCTTGTTTGATGGTATTGCTGATGCGGCCCCCGCTATAAACCGTTACGCCTGCACTCAACCCCATACTGTTGAAGGCAATGGTCTGGCTCCTGAATTCGTTGGAAACTGGGTCAATCGTGCGGCCAAACTGATAGCCAAGATTGGTGCTGGCACTTAGGCTAGGCAGCCTTGATAGTTGGTTTGCCTTATCGTTTAGGGCAGCCAATTGGATGCCATTTTCAGCTTGTTTTAAGGCAATGCTATTAGTGCGGGCGTATTCTATGCATTGCTGCAATGACCAAATTTCCTGGGCAGAAACATTTTTTACAAAAAATAAGTTGGCCAAAAGGAAAGCGAAAACGAACGCTAGGAATGCTGTGTTGGAAGTCCTCAACTTCATGTTTTTAGTTGTTATGAAAATGTCTGGCAATGTTAGAAGCTATTCCTCCTTCCGCTTAAATAATTCTATCAACTACGGCCTATTTTGGATAAAAGGCAATGATGGGTTTGTTTTGAGAACAAATTCGCCTGCCAATTGCGGACTGCCAGCTGCATACTGCCAACTGCCAACTGTCAAACTGCCAACTTTACTGCCGTCCCTTCAACCAACCAATAATCTCCGTGTCCTTTTTCGCCGCCACGTCGGGAGGCAGGTCAACCGATTTCCGGTTTTTCATGTCCACGGCATAGTTAGTGCCCTTTTCGCCGTCCCCCTTTTCCATCAGGATAATGAAACGGTTGTTCCTGAACGATTTATTGATGACCGTGCTAAATCGCTTTGGGTTGTCGAAAAGCACGTTCAACGAGAACTCCTCCTTTTCGTAGTCGTAGTCGGGAGCAAGGGCCTGGTAAGTGTCCTCCCCGTTCGTTGATTTCAGCAGAAACATGCTGCTATAGTTCTCGCCCTGCACGATGGGGAACTCTGCTGCTGGAAGCACCGCAGCGGGTTTTGCGGAGTTGGATATGTCGAACACAAAAGGCCCCTTGCTCGCTGCGTATCCCACGATATAGTTCTCCCAAAGCTCCAACCGCTTGATGGAGCCGCTTTGGGCGTCCTCCGCATAGCGCTCGTTGAGGTATTTGGGCGTAAGCGGTGCGGAGAGTTTAAGGGTGGCCAAGTCGAGCAGGTAGAAATTGTACCAACCCCGTATGCCCACCTGTTTGCTCACCTTGTTATAAGTGATGTCCGTCAGGTAATAAGGATAATCCGGGCTGAAATTCACGGGCAACACCTCCCGGAAAAGCTGCTTGCACTGGCCATCATACACGGAAAGAATCCGGTGGCTCTCGCCAAGGTCTTTGTCCTTTGTTTCCTCCTCGGCGGAGATGACCACAAAACGGTCGTCGCTGCCCGCCCAGAACATATTGCCTTCGAGCGTGCTGCCCACCAACTTGCAGGTCGGTCGGCTTGGCGCTATTGGGGTAGGGGCCTCTGCCGTGGTGGTGGTATCGGTGCCTTCAGGTTGTGGGTTCTCCCCGCCGCTTGTGGTCGGCTCGGAGCCGCAAGAAAAATGGAGCGTCACTAACAGGAGGAAAAAAAGCTTGGAAAGGAATTTCATTGCCGTATTTGTTTTCGGCAAAGTTGGTGAAGATTTTTTGAAAATGGGGAAAAAACGCAGAAAGGGAACTTCGGATGCTTCGCTTTGAAAACCGCATGCAGAAAGGAAGGGACAGCGAGGGCATGTCATGGGGTGGCAAAGGGAACCTGCATCAGCTGCAATTTTTCTTTGCGATAGCTTTCCGAGTGGGAAATGTTAAAGTTTACGTGAATTTCTTGTTTTTTTTTTGCAATATATTTACATGAATCAAACCTTTTTCTAAGTTTGCCTCAATGTTGCAGAAAGACAACTGTTTTTTTGAAAATTGTTCATTACCACAATGGAGGCAAATTAGCCTCCCAGCGGCCAAACCACATTCAAATAGTTTTTACCCAGCGCCGCTAAACACCCTGTATGAAATAGTTTTTGTTCGGTGATACGATGCTTTGTCTTCTTCTTTGCTTGCGCAAAGAATGTCGTTGTATTGCCTCGATTTTCTTGGATTCACCGCATGGCACTTACGCCTTTGGGGGTGGGAGTGGTGTGCGTGAGCATAAACCAATAAAAATTTAATTCATGAAGAACAATTCCTGTTTTAACATAGGAACAAATCTCGTCAAATTAAAGACCTGTTTTGTCAAAGGCCTCATTTTGATGCCCATGCTACTTGCAATTTCGTACCATACTAGCGGCCAGCTCGTTTGCTTTCCTCCTTCAGACCCTTGCGAAAAAATCAAAAATGCTGATTTTGAACAGAATTCAGGAGGAATTGGGGCTTTTGATTTTGATTTTCAAGGTAACCCTGTAGGTGAATTGTGCTATTGGGAGCCGACAGTTCCTGGAGGTTTTTTTTGTAACAATCAAGATGGGAACACAGCTATTGGTATTTTCATTAATACCATAAACAATATTTCTGCATCAGACCAGTTGTCAACTACCTACCCATTGGATTTAATGGTCAATACAGAATATGAATTCTCTTTTAAGTATCTGGTATTCGCTAGCCAGCCCAATGTCCCTCCAATTCCCCTCATTCCTTGGCCAGAAATACGAATAGGTTTAACTCAAAGCCCAGTGATTTCTACTCCATTGAATACAACGTACTTAGTTAATTCAGCTATGCAATCTGGATTGGATGGTTTTGCAAATCTTGATCATAGTTGTTACCCAACTGGGATGGAATTTCACACTTTTAACGGTAGTTTTATATATACAGGTGATGGACGGAAATACTTGAACATTTCTGGTTTTAATCAGTCATTACCTTTTAATAATTCTTTTATTCAAGCAAGGCATACTATTTTTATTGATGATGTCTCTATAAGACGCTGCAATCAACCCTGCACCCTCGTCCCCTCCTTCACCTCCACTTATTCCCAAGATTCCTGCACGGTGACCTTCACTGGCCTGAACACAGGCTCACCTGGCACCTACCATTGGGATTTCGGGGATGGCTTCTCCGGCGAAGGGCAAACATCCACGCATAAGTATTTGATAGGAGGAGAATATGAAGTTTGCTTGACTGTAACCTGCGATGAAGATCCAGAAACATCCGAGCAAGTTTGTAATTCCATCACCATCCCAAGTAGCTGTGAAGGCTGTATTGAACTACGTAAACCTGTTGTAGCGAATATTTGCTTGGAATCGGAAACAGGGCCGAACACCTACAATGCCACTTTCAGCTTCGACGTGCCGAAAGGCACACATCCCTGTCCAGCAGATGAACTGTTGCTGCATTCACCCCAAGTGGACATGACAATTTTGGACTACCAAATAAATGACACAGACCCACAATTTGACGTAGTGACCGTTTCCCTTGCTGTAACAGTTGCAGCAGGAGAGACTTTCCCAACCCATGAAGTGCATAGCTTCATCACCATGTGCGTTGACGAGGGCAATCCCGTTTGCTTTGTTTTCCAAGTGTTAGTGGACGAATGTGATGTTTGTTATTCCCTGGTATCATCTCTGGCCACATGCACCGACCCAATTTCAACCGACAATGTTTTCATCTATTCTGGGGTAATCAACTTGACTCTAATTGGTCTGTTGTCTAACACAGCAATATTTGATGGTTATTCTTCACCTGAACCGGGTTTTGAAATCACAAACATGGTAAGGAATGGTAGTAATTGGTCTATTAACTATACCATTACCACTGAGAACCCGAATTTTAACCAAACCACTGCGTTGATTTCATTCACAGTGAATACTACTATAAAACACTGCGTTCCAATAAACATAACTGTCAATGCCACTTGCATTGATGAACCTGAAACCTGCATTGCGGAATGGAGTACCAAGCCTGGGCCTGCTTGCACGGTTGCAAATGGACAGGTTATCTTTGATTTTCCGAATATGTATGTGACCGGCCCGAACAGCAACTATTCCCTTTGCCAACCCAGCGGCCTTTATGGCAGCATCGAGGAAGGGGGGACAGTGACGGTTACCTCTGCCAGTGTACAAGGAGCCAATTTATGGTTCGACATTTCACTGTCAATCCCCCAAACCAGTTTCGTGTCCGGCCAAGTCTATCATGTAAGGCTGTTCTTATGCGACGGAGAAGGTAATATCGTGTGTTATCGGATTCCTTGGCTGTTAACTTGCTTAGGCACAGGTGGTGGCGGTGAAGGCGGTGGCGGTGGACTTATTGTCAAGCCAAACGCTCGTTACGATAACGGATTTGTCATTTTCCCAAACCCAGCCTATGACAAACTCAATATAGTAACGCCTGAATACAAAGAAGGGAGCGAAATTGAAGTCAAAATCCAAGACCATTTTGGTAGGGTGGTCAGTCTTTTCCCATTGGCATCCGATAGGTTAGAGATTTCGTTAACCAAATTTGTTGGAGGAATTTATTTCATCACTGTTTTACAAGATGGCCTTCCAGTCAAGACGGAGAAAATAATCGTGATGGAATGATGGAAGGGGTCTGATTTTTGAATATTAAGAAAATTATGGAATTGGTTGAAGGATTTGAATGCCAATAAATGGAATTCAATTCCTTCGACCAGTTTTTTGCGAGAAACTGATTTTACCCAGACACACCCAATTAACACCCATGAAAGGCGCAATTTCACTGTTTGCTTTTTGTATTCTCTTCATAAAACTCTTCGGGCAGCCATCTGCGCCTTTGCATGATTGCGCAACTGATTTGCTTTATGAAGATTTGAAGAAAGGCGACCCTGCCTACGCCAAACAGGAAGAATACCTTGAAAGCAAATACAGGCAATTCGCCGTTTCTCCCACAGTCAAAAAAGGACTTGCCCAATACACCCTTCCCGTCGTCGTCCACCTCATCCACAACAACGGCCCAGAGAATATCAGTGATGCGCAAGTGATGCAAGGCTTGGCACACCTCAACCAAGCTTTTCAAAACCTTGGGCCATATCACTTGGACAATGGGGTGTCAGTAGGGCTTGAGTTCTGCTTGGCACAGCGTGACCCCAATGGCAACCCGACCAATGGCATCATACGGTATCAATCACCACTGACGGACATGTCAATCCCATCAAATCAAGGCACGGTCATTAGCCTTGCCAGTTGGAATTCCAAGGAGTATATCAATATAAGATTGGTAAAAGAAGCATGTTTTGGCAGTAACAATTGTGCGAATGTAGCAGGGTTTGCTTATGGCCCATCATCGCACGGCAATCAGGCAGACGGCATTGTGATGGAAGCCAGCTATTTTGGTTCAATGGTAGCCTATTCCACCGTTGCCATCCATGAAATAGGACATTACCTTGGGCTATGGCATACGTTTGCTGGTGGGTGCGTCAATGGCGATTGCCTGTTGGATGGCGATCGAGTTTGCGATACCCCACCTGACAACCAGACGGCGAGCAAACCTTGTAGTGTGATTTCAAACAGTTGTGAGACCGATGAAGATGACACCTCGAACAACAACCCCTTCCGTAGCCAAAGTCTCGGTGGCCTTGGCGAACAGGACGACCTTGGCAATAATTTCATGGATTATATATTCAAGGATTGCAGGCGGCAGTTTACCGAAGGTCAAAAAGAAAGGATGTTTTTTTTCTTGGAATCGGCCCGTTCCAGCCTATTGACATCGAAAGCCTGCCTACCGCCTTGTCCTTCCTTGGTGGTTGCAGATTTCTATATTGATGCAGATACCATTAACGCTGGGGAAACACTTCTGTTGACCAATCTTAGCTCGAATGCCTCTAATTATAGTTGGTACTTGAATGACAGTTTGGTTTCCAATGCGGTGAACCCGCTTCTTCAAATCAGCCAAGTGGGGGAGCATGAGTTGCGGCTTGTGGCCCATAGCCCGTTTGTCGAATGCGATAACGAGCACCAAACAGCTAATATCGTGGTCGTTTGCCCGGTGACGGCCAATTTCTCCCATCACCTGTCCAATGGTTGGTTGGTTTTTGAAGAAATGCCAATGAGCAACCATGAAGTTGCTTGGACCATTAAAGACGCCACGGGCGTACAGCTATTTAGTTCTAATTTTCATAAGGATTCCATACCAACCAACGGATTGGAATATATTCAGCTATGCCTTGAAGTTTCCAATGGCTTTTGTACCAATTCCGTTTGTGAGTACATTAATTTGTTGGGGAATGGCATCGAGGTTTGCAATAATTCCATTGACGATGATGGGGATAGCTTCATTGATGATTACGACCAGGATTGCCCTTGTGATAATACAGCTTTTCAGGCATATTGCCCCACTGATTGTGAATATGTTCCAGCGCAGTTCGCAAGTTTCCAGATGAAGTTGAAATGGAAATCTGCTCCAGTTGCTAATTTTTTTGGCAATAGCTCAAATATTGTTGTAGGTGACATGGATAAAGATGGAAAAGTTGAAATCTTGACGCTAGCTGCTGTTGAGTCTGGAACATTTCCTTTTGCAACATACGCAAGTAGTATAAGAATCCTAGATGGGGCGAGTGGAAATATGATATCAGAATTAGATGCTCAATCAGGTACCATTCTTAGCATTGCGGACACCGATTTGGATGGTAAAGTTGAAATCTTCAAAACAGTTGAGGATACAATTGTTCGTCATGAGCTTAATGGTAGCATTCGGTATAAATCCGAAAAATTGATAGACTACATAGGACAGGCTGTTAATTTAGCAGATTTTGAGGGTGACGGTAGCCCTGAAATGTATGTTGGCAAA
The DNA here is from genome assembly GCA_022841745.1 of Saprospiraceae bacterium. Taxonomy (GTDB): domain Bacteria; phylum Bacteroidota; class Bacteroidia; order Chitinophagales; family Saprospiraceae; genus UBA6168. Next base: position 204,110 of record JALHQW010000001.1, read on the forward strand.
GAAATTCTAACTTCCAGCAGTGGTAAAATCATTGCAAGGGGGAATTTGAGTGAAGGATGTACAGGGTTTCTTAGCACTTTTTCACCTTGTCTTATTAAACACACCATTGCAGCTGATCTGCTGCCGTCACCTGGTTTGGAATTGGCAGCAGGGAATGTGGTTTATGATGTAAACATCATCAATGAAAATGGACTAACGGGCAATACCATGACACCCATTATGGCCCCATCGCAAGTCAAAGATGGCTTTACTTCCGTTGGGGATATCAATGGAGATGGCGAGTTGGATGTAATAGTTGTCAGGGACAGGGCCTACTGGCCAGATAATGGGGGGGTATTTGTCTGGGATCCTCGTAATTCGACCCTAATCGCAGCTGGGCAAGCGGGTTATCGTGGTGGACTTGCCTTCATTGGCGATGTGACAGGTGACTGTTTGCCTGAAATTGGGGTTGCTTTTAAATATGAGTTGAGGATGTACCGATACAATGGTACCCAACAGCTTCAATTGATGTACAGCCTCCCTACTACTGATGAATCAGGTGTAACAGGCATCACCATGTTTGACTTCAACCAAGATGGCAAACAAGAATTGGTGTATAGGGATGAAACTCAACTCAGGATATTTGAGGGTGCAACAGGGACGACTTTAGCCTCTTATCCCTTGTTGAGTGCTACATCATTGGAATACCCCGTTGTTGCTGATATTGACAACGACGGTCAGGCTGAAATTCTTATTAACGGCTTTGAAGATTCAAACAATATTAAAGAACGCATCTACTGCTTCGAATCCGCCGACGCCCCCTGGGCGCCCGCCCGCTCCGTCTGGAACCAGTACGGCTACCACGTCACCAACGTGAACGACGACCTCACCATCCCCCGCCAGCAGCAGAATCAAGCGCAACCCTTGGTGGGCCACGAGAACTGCCTACAGCCGACCTGCCCTGCGCCCTACAATGCTTTTTTGGCGCAGGCCACTTACCGCACCCAGCAGGGTTGCGTGCAGTTCCCGGCAGTTGACCTTACCGTGCGAGCATTGGGTTATGCCTGTTCGCCCGACAGCCAGTTTGTTGACCTCGTCATCGGCAACCTCAGCGATTCGGGCATGGATTCGGGCTGTGTGCGGGTCTCCTATTATACGGCCAACCCAAGCCTTGGCAATGCGGCGCCACTGGGCACGGTCTGCGTTCCCTTCGAGGGGAGCTCCATGGGCGAGGACACCGTCCGCATCGGGTTGGAATTGCCGCTGGGCACGAGCGAGGTATTCTTCGTGGTGAACGACCCTGGCACCGGAGCCAATGCCGCCAACCATGCCACCACGGGCATCATCGAATGCGATTATACCAATAATATGGCCGCTGTTCAGGTGCAGCTTGCCCCGCTTTCACTAAGCCTCGGCCCCGATATCGTCAAATGCGAGAGCGAGGTCGTCACCTTGGATGCCGGGCCGGGCTTCGCAAGCTACGCATGGAGCGATGGCAGCACGGAACAGGCCTATTCCTCCAGTTTCGAGGGGTTGCATTTCGTGGAAGCCCTCGACCAGTGCCAACGTGCCTACCGGGACACGATGGTCATTAGCTTCGACCACAGCCTCGACGTTGACCTCGGCCCCGACCTCGTGGCCTGCCCCAATGACACCCTCCAGTTTGCCGTGGGCAGCGGCTACGACATGGTACAATGGCTTTCGACAGGGGCGCTTCCCTGCACCGATTGCACCAGCTTGGCCTTGGCTGCCGACAGTTCCTATTCGTTGACGGTGGTGGTGGGCAAGGCCAGTTGCTTTAGTGCCGACACCGTTGAGGTGAGCACAAGGCCAAGGGTGGAGACACCACAAGCGGAAGCGATTTGCGAAGGCGAAAGCCTTACCTACTTAGGCGTGGATTATACATTGGCCGGGCAGTACGCCATACCGCTCAACCAATGCGACAGCACCTTGCTGCTGAGCCTGAGCGTCCATCCAAAAGATACCACCAGTTTGCTATCTAGCATCTGCACGGGTGATTCGCTCCTTTTTCATGGGAGCCACCTGAAAACCACGGGCACCTACTACCACACCGCCACCAACCAGCACGGCTGCGACAGCTTGGTACAGCTCGAACTGTCCGTCTTGCAGAGCATCGCCTCGCAATCGGTGGTAAACGCCTGCCCCGGCGATTCGGTATTCGTGCTCGGCCAATGGCTCGAAACAGGGCAGTCAGCCACTGCTTCCTACACGACCCTGTCGGGTTGCGACAGCCTCGTGACCGTCATGGCCATGCCGTTCAATATCCCAAGCGCCACCGTCCAGCTATCGGCCTGTACGGGCGATTCGGCCCTGTACGCTGGCGCCTTGGTGCCAGCAGGTGCTTCGCAATTGTTCACCTTGCCCAGCTTCCAAGGCTGCGATTCCCTGGTGACGGTCTCGGTGCTCGAACTGCCCCATAGTTTTTCAAACCTGACGCTCGCTGCCTGTCCCGGCGACTCGGCCCTGTACGCTGGCATCCTTGTTCCGGCTGGTTCGGCTCAAGCTTTCATTTTCAACAACTGGCAAGGTTGCGACAGCACCGTGACAGTGACCGTAGCCGAACTGCCCACCAGTGCCGGCACGGCCAATTTTTCGGCCTGCCCCGGCACGGCAGTTGACTTCTACGGGGTCATGGTCATGGCTGGCACCTCGCAGGTCGTCCCGCTCGACAACTGGCAAGGTTGCGACAGCTTGGTGACGGTAACGGTGGCCGCACTGCCTGCACCGACCAGCAGCTTGGCGCTCTCGGCCTGCACAGGTGGCTTCGCCGACTATTTTGGGCAATTATTAGCGGCAGGCAGCACGACGCCATTCCTTTACCCAACTGCCCAAGGCTGCGACTCTTTGGTGGTGGTGGCCGTGGCGGAACTTCCCACCAGCTCGGACACGGTACAGCTGACGGCCTGTTCGGGCAGTTTTGCTATCTATAATGGCCAACAAGTACCAGCGGGCGAAAACGAAGATTTTACCTTCTCCAATTGGCTCAACTGCGACTCGGTGGTGACGGTGTCGGTGGCCGCCCTTCCGGTCAACCTCCACGTCTTGGACACAGCGGTCTGTTCCAATGATTTTTTCAATTTCAATGGACAAATGGTGGCACCGGGCACCCAGGCCGTTTTCCCGGTTCCCAACCAATGGGGCTGCATGGATACCTTCTTCGTGAACGTAGCGGCATTGCCGACGGCTACGGGACAGGAAACGCTGGTGGCCTGCCCCGGCACGCTGGTGCCCTATGCGGGCGAGCTGCTTGCGCCGGGCCAGGTGAAGGATTTTCCTTTCAGCATGGCCAATGGCTGCGACTCGGTGGTGACGGTGACAGTGGTTGCCTTGCCAAGCGACACAGTTTTTCAAGCGGTTTCGGTTTGCCAAGGTGGGACTTTTGATTTTCATGGGCAAATGCTTGGCGCAGGCGAGCAATCGTGGTGGGTCGGCACTGACCAGTTCAATTGTGATTCCGTGGTGGTCGTCAACGTGACAGCCTACCCAATCGTGACTTTTGGGCTTTCGGCTGAAAGGATTTGCTTGGATGGAAACGATGGCGAAATCGCCGTGGAGCAAATAGAAGGCAGCACCCCGCCCTATTATTTTGCACTGGGCAATGGCAGTTTTCAGGCTGAGCCAGTTTTTGGAGGCCTGAAGCCAGGTGCGTACCAAGTCAGCTTGCAGGATGCCAACGACTGTGTGTTCAAGGAGAATATCGAACTTGCTGCATATCCACCCCTGACGGTAGAAATCGAGGACAGAACCATTCCTTGCGATGGCGATGTACTGCTCCAGCCCAATGTGATGAGTGACCTGCCAGTAGATTGGCAATGGTGGGAAAATGACAGCCTCTTGTCATCAGAATCGCACTTGACTATCAATGCCCCCGGTATTTATGGGTATAGGGTCACCAATGACTGCGACACAGTGATTGGTCAGGTGAAGGTGGACCTGGCGTTGAGTCAATCAGAAAATTTGGTCTATTTGCCGGGTGCATTCTCCCCAAACGGCGATGGGGTCAACGACTGCTTCAAGGGGTATTTCGCTCCAGATATTGACATCACTTCCTTTGAACTGCTTGTGTTCGACCGTTGGGGATCTTTGGTATTTAATGGATGCGAAAAAGAAACCTGCTGGGATGGCAGCTACCGTGGGAAGCCATTGGACTCCATGATTTACGTGTATTGGCTCAACATGACTGCAACGGACTGTGGCGGAAAAGAACAAGAAGTGTTCTTGAAGGACGAAATATTGTTGGTTCGTTAATAGGCTCAAAATGTTTTCTAACGCTTGGTTTGCATAAACAACTACCTCCGCCGCTTCTGCCGCAACCTCGGCTGGTTCCACTCTTCCCTTTGTGCAAAGTCAACAATCTTTCGCATAGCAGTAAGCATGAGCAAGAATACGAGATAGCTAAGGGTTAGCACGATATAGACCCATTTGTAGGACCCAGCTTCGTTCATGGAGAGTTGGCTGAACAGTTGGGCAAGCAGGGCGGAAACCGCCGCCAATCCCACGAAACTGAGGATGGAACGAGTCCAATAGCTTTCTGTGTTCTTGGCAAAGAGGCTCATAATGGCGTTCAAAGCAGCAAAAAACAGTAGGAAGGAAGCGGCTATGGTCCATGGAAAACGCTGTTCAATTTTCATGCCGCCAGCCCTAAAAGCTAAGGCACCCAGGTTGAATACCACCACGGCAATCAAAAGCATAATTGCTTGATAAATAGGGTTTTGCAGCTTTGCAATAACTGGGTGAGATGTATTACTCATGGCTTCGTTGTTCATTGTTGCATGGTTTCATGGTTGCATGGCTTCATGGTTGCATAGTAACATAGTTTCATGGTTTCATGGCTATTTGGATAAAGGGTTGGGCAGATAATCAATGAAACAATGAAACCATGTATCAATGAAACAATGTAGCAATGAATCCATGTAACAATGAGGCCATGAATCATTCGACTACCTGACCAAACAAATCGAACTCGGCGGCACTGGTCACTTTTACGTTGGCGAAATCGCCAATTCTAACAAAATTTGATTTGGCGTCCACCAGCACCTCATTGTCCACTTCAGGGCTGTCGAGCTCGGTGCGGCCAACGAAATAGCCTCCTTCTTTTCTGTCGAACAGCACCCGGTAGGTTTGGTTCACCTTTTCGAGGTTTTTTCGGTGGCTGATTTCTTGTTGGATCTCCATCAGTCGGGCGGCCCGGTCTGCCTTTACTTCCTCGCTCACATCGTCTTCAAGTTCGTAGGCACTGGTATTTTCTTCGTGGCTGTACTGGAAGACACCGAGGCGCTCGAATTCCATTTCCCGCACAAAATCGCAAAGTTCCTCGAATTCTTCCTCCGTCTCGCCAGGGAAGCCGACGAGCATCGTGGTTCGGATGGCGATCCCTGGCACCATTTGCCTTGCGGTTTTGATGAGTTCGGTGGTCTCGGCCCTCGTGATTTGTCGCCTCATACGCTCCAACACGCCATCTGCCCCGTGTTGGAGGGGAATGTCGAGGTAGTTGCAGACCTTGGGTTGGCGGGCCATGGCATCGAATATTTCCAAGGGGAATTTGCTCGGATAGGCGTAATGCAGCCGAATCCATTCGATGCCCTCCACTTCGCAAAGGGTGTCGAGCAGTGCAGGCAGTTCCCGTTTTTTATAAATATCCAGCCCGTAGTAGGTGAGTTCCTGGGCGATGAGCATCAGTTCCTTCACGCCCCTTTTTGCAAGGCTTTTTGCTTCCCCAACGAGCGATTCAATGGTTCGAGAGACATGCTTGCCCCGCATCAAGGGGATGGCGCAAAAACTACAGGTACGGTTGCAGCCCTCCGAGATTTTGAGGTAGGCATAATGGGGTGGGGTCGTGATGAGCCGCTCCCCGATGAGTTCGTGCTGGTAGTTGGCGTTCAGTCGGGCGAGCAGTCCGGGCAGTTCCAAGGTGCCAAACCATGCGTCCACTTCTGGTATTTCCTTTTCCAAATCTTCCTTGTAACGCTGTGACAGACAGCCTGTTACGTACAGTTTCTCTAGGCCGCCCTCCGATTTCACGCCAGCGTAGGCCAGTATGGTGTCAATGCTTTCCTGCTTCGCAACATCAATGAACCCACAGGTATTCACGATGACGATATTGGCATCTTCCTCCTCGCTGTCGTGTACCACCTCATAGTCGTTGGCCCTCAGTTGGGTAATGAGGTTCTCGCTGTCCACCAAATTCTTGGAGCAGCCGAGGGTGATGACGTTGATTTTGTCTTGCTTGTGACTTCGGGCCTTCATGAAATATCAAATTCAAGTTGCGGAGCACCTCACTTTCTTTTTAAAAAGCTGAATTAAGTTGGATTACCCGCAACTTGGGTTATCAAGTATAGTTGGCTGCAAAGGTAAGAAGGGATTGGGTTCATGCTTTTTTAAAATCCGTTGTAACCTAACGGAAATGAAAAAAGGCTGTGGCATGGAAGATGCCGCAGCCTTTTTTAACCAGCGTACTGCCAAAAGCAGCTTATTCGACAATGGACAGTTTAAGTGTCCTTGTGGCGTTCTCTGTTTTGATATTGACGAAGTAAAGCCCTGCATTCAGGCTATTTGTTTCGATTTCGTAGGAGGTATCGCCTTGGGCGAAGTCAACTGACTTGCGCTGCTGGACAGACTGGCCATTGGCAGTAAAGATGGAAATTTCGGCTGTTACCTTGGCATTTGTGCTCAGGGTAAGGAAGAAAGATTCACCCAGCTTAACAGGATTCGGGCCAAGGGTCCATTTTTCCTTCCGTGTCAGTTCGGAGGTATCATTGACTTGGTCTTCCCCTGTTTTTAGAATTTTTTGGCTGGAAAATCCAGCGCAAGTTGAATACTCGTTGAAGCCCAATACTTTCCACAGATAGCTCTTGTTGGGCAACAGGCCATTGACGACCGTGGTGTTGGAGTTGACGACAAATCGTCTTACAGGCTGACCAGAAGTCGTCATTTCAACGAGGTATTTGTCAGCACCGGGAACGGCGGTCCATTCGAGAGGCACGGCATTAAAGGTAGGAATGAGTTCTCCCCCTTGCGGGCTGACGAGTGTAGGAGTGCCAGTTACCTGTTCCAAATTTGGCGTGTAGTTCGGACGAATATAGTTGCGGCTGCTGCTGAAAAGGCTGTTCTTCATGGCTTGTTTCTGGTCATCCGTGAAGTGGTAATCGGAGCAGCCATAAATATAATTCATAAAATTTTTGATGTCAGGAGAGAGTGGTTGACCATTGGGGTCTAATGCATCAGCCGTGTAAGAGCAAGTATTAGAAGGACCGAACATATAGTCGGCAGGTGTATCGCATAGGCAATCTCCGCCACAGTTGGCACCATCGCAATTGGTCATGTTTACAAGTTCAGTGATAGACCCACATGGGTTCGTGAATCCAACTGGGCTGCCATTCAGGTCTCCATTCCACCCACCAGTGCATTCCCATCCATAAAATGTGTGGTTAAGGCTAAAGAAATGGCCTACCTCGTGAGTTGCCACGAGCTTTTCAGTGGCGGAGTTTTCGTCCAGCACGACCCAATCATTGCCTTGTGGCCCGGCGCCAGGCTGATAAAAACCAAGCACGCCCTCTTCACCTGTCCCATCCGTAAGGAAGATGTTTATGGCATTGTAAATCATTTGGTTGGCAATGTCATTGAAGCCAGAATTAATGGCATCACTGTATATATCGTCGTTGTTGATGTACTTGAACTCCTTAATGTAGAATTGGATTTCTTGGTCCGCATAGTTCTCGTTCAAGAGGCAAAGTGCACCAAGTGCTGCTTTTTCCGAGGTCCGTCCGGTGCCGTCGCCTTCGGCTACTAAATAGAACCGAACAGGTACGTAAGTTACAGCACCCCGCTCAAATGCAAAGTCCCGCATTTCATTGCGGTTGAAATGCATTTGTTCCATGATTTTTTTCCCTTCCTCAATGGTGACCCCACATTTGTGGTGCTGTGCATGGGCAGTGGCGAGGGCAATCAAGGCTGTGAATGCTAAGGTGCCACAGGCACTGATGATTTTATTCATTTTATGATTTTTGAAATTTGCGTTAATGGCCACAAAGGTAGAAAAAAACATGCCCAATACTTGTCTTTGCCCCGTCAAATACGGTTTGTGGAGTTGGAAAAATCCTACCTTTGCGCCGCTTTTGAGAAAAGACATTTTTAAGCCACTAAATAACAACCTTCGGTTGATGAAGTTTGATGGGAGTTGAAAAAAATGGCAACAATGGTGGATCAAGATTTAGGGTTCTAAGGGGCTAGGGTTCGCTGGTTTTCGGGTTATCGGGTTCTAAGGTTTTCAGGAATTCGAGCAACCACCATAACCTGAAAACCCTAAAACCCGATAACCTAGGTTCACCCCAAACGTTTTTTCAACCCCATCAACCCTCATCAACCTAACCATTTCAATATGAGCAAAGTAACCGTAATCGGGGCTGGCAACGTAGGAGCAACCTGCGCCAACGTCATTGCCCACAAAGACATCGTCAATGAAGTAGTCCTTATTGACATCGTTGGGAACCTCGCCAAGGGCAAAGCACTTGACACCTGGCAGCAGGCACCCATTGACAACTACAGCACCTATCTCAGTGGCGGCGACGACTATGCTGCTACGGAAGGCAGCGAAATCGTGGTCATCACCGCAGGTGTGCCCCGCAAACCCGGGATGAGCCGTGACGACCTCATTTCCACCAATGCCCGCATCGTAAACACGGTGACGGAGAACATCATGAAGCATAGCAAAGACCCTATCATCATTGTGGTTTCCAACCCACTCGACGTGATGACCCTTGCTTGCTGGCGTTCTTCAGGCCTTGACTCTTCCAAGGTGTTTGGCATGGCTGGCATACTCGACACGGCCCGCTACCGTGCCTTTTTGGCTACGGCCATCGGCTGCTCACCAAAAGACATCCAAGCTCTCCTCATGGGTGGCCACGGCGACACGATGGTGCCACTGCCCCGTTACACCACGGTTGCTGGTATCCCTGTCACCGAGTTGATTGGCAAAGAAGAACTAGATGCTATCGTGCAGCGCACGGCTGTTGGAGGCGGCGAACTGGTTCAATTGATGGGCACCTCCGCTTGGTACGCACCCGGTGCTGCTGCTGCGCAAATGGTGGAGTCCATCGTTCGGGACGAGAAGCGCATTTTCCCGGTCTGTGCCAAATTGGATGGTCAGTACGGCTTGAACGACATCTTCCTCGGTGTGCCAGTCGTTCTGGGCAAAAAAGGCATCGAGAAAATCATCGAGGTGAAGCTCAATGCCGACGAGCAGGAATTGCTGAAAAACTCAGCCATTGCCGTGAAATCGGTGATTGATGTTTACAACAATATGCAGCTTTGATGATTCGCTGAATTGGCATCGCTGCTAAACAAAAACCCTGTTGGCCTTCATTGACCAACAGGGTTTTTTGTATTATCGAACTCCGTATTTCTTATAAGATGACCACTTTTTCAAGCAGTTCAACACCTCTTGACTTTAACTTGATGAAATAGGTGCCTGACCCTCCAACTAGTCCTTTGTCAAACCGAACCAATTGCTGGCCTTTTTTCATTGCCCCTTTGTGCAAAGTGGCGACAAGGCGACCGTTCAAATCAAGCATTTCCACCGTAGCATCCTGCTGGTCAAGGGCGAGTTCAATGGAAATGACCGCTGAATTGAGAATGATATTGGGCGCAACAATCATTATGTTTTCTGGTTGCTTCTCTTTGAAATCTGACAATGGTTCCGTTGAAATTTCATTCGTGCCCCAAACATTGACTGGGATGTACTTCGTACCTTCTTTCTTCCAAATAATGCCAATGACCTCGTATTCGTGGCCGACAATTTCATCCAAAGAAAGGGAATAGTTCAGGTTGAATTCTTGGCCTGCTGTTACGTCCGTATTCGAGACCAATTGACCAAATGAGTTGGTTGTAAAAGAGGCTCGAAGCAATTTTTGATGCACGGCGTTTGCACCTATACCTGTTTGATTGGCGGTCACATTGTCTTCAACCAAGTAAATGCCTAAATGATACTCACCTTGGGCTGCCTGAAAGAATTTTACCTTGGCATCAACCTTGATTTCCCCATCGGCGAAAATGGGTTGAAAGCCGCTATTGGCCACTGGTGTTTGGTCGAAATTGGCGTCAATCTGTTCCTTGAGCGCCGTAAGTTTTGCGTTTGCGTTCCCAGAAGACACACTCTGGTCTATTTCGCCCAAATAAAACCTTGGTTGGGATACCCCACCGAAATTGTTCGTAATATCAGTTGCTGCTTGGACTTTAAGCGTTCCATCGTAGTGGGCAGCAAGGAAAATGGCTTTGTCACCATTATCTTCAAGGGCATTTTTGAAAAAAGACCAGCCCCAGGTTCCACAGTTGACGCACCAAGCAGCGGTGCGCTTTGTGACGAGGCTCCGTTGTTGTTGTTCGACCTGTTGGGCGATGCCTTTTACTAGGAACAATACTGCTAAGAGTAGTGTAAAACTTTGTTTTTTCATGAGGGATTTTTGAAAGCAGTGGACAGTAACCGCTCGTTGTGAATGATAAAGGTACGATGATCAGGGTGGTTTGTCGCTCAAGTTTTGGAATCCTTACAAAAACACTGCCTGAATAATTTGGTTTGTCGTGGATGTGACTTTGAACCGTTCATCCAACCGCCAGCCAACGACCCAAGCGATATGACCGTTACTTTCCAAAAGCCAAACCTTTTCTTTCTCAATCCTTGAAAGTTTGTTATTGGAAAAAAAGTCTTGCAGCTTCTGACGCTTGCCACCCATGCCCAATGGGCAAAACCAGTCGCCTGGTTGCCAGTGCCTGAAGGTCAGTGGAAAGTGAAGGCAGCTTTCATCCAAAAATGCAGTATTTGGATTCTGGCTAAGCTCCTCAACAGTGCCGTTCAACTTATTGAATACTACCTGTTGACCATCGGGAAGGCTGATGGGGAAATCGGGTAAATTGTCAATAATAAATACTCCTCCAAAGTTTTCCCCCGAAGTAAAAATCAAATGAGAACGGTCTGCCAATAACCGCCCAGCGTCGCTTTCAAACCAACTACCGGGCTGATTTTCAAGACTTTGCAGTATTTGTGCAACTTGGTCATTGTTGAAATGGTATGGTTTCAACATTTCAAATAACAAGGTTGCCGGGGCAGGGTAGGAGCGAAGTTTTATATGGTCGATCTTAAATCCATCTTCGTTTTGTTCAAAAACCGCTTCCTTGATTTGATCAATGGCAAAATCATAGAGGGCTTCTGCCTCACGAATCCTCGCAAGGTTTTCCCCCGCTGTCAGTTGGAACTGTGGATTTAATTTTTCAAAGACAGGGGTGATATGATGGCGGATGAGGTTGCGATTGTATTTGTCCGATGCGTTGGATGCATCTTCCCTGAATTGGATGTCTTGGGCTAACGCAAAATTGACAACCTCCGTTTTGGTGGCGAACAAAAGGGGGCGAATAAGGTGACCGTTTTTTTCCTGAATCCCATGCAAGCCTCTTAATCCGCAGCCTTTTGCAAAATTGTAAAGCATGGTCTCGACGCTGTCATCCAAATGGTGTGCTGTTGCGATTTGCTGGCAACTTGCAATTTGACGTGTTGTTTCCAGCCAGCCGTACCGCAGTTCCCGGGCTGCCACCTGAATGGAAAGCTTGTTTTGCTTCGCAAAGCCCGCTGTGTCGAATTGTATAGAAAAAAACGCAACTTGAAGTTTTGTGGCTAAATCCTTGACAAATTCTTCATCCAAATCGGATACCTCGCCCCTCAGTTTGAAATTGCAGTGCGCTATGGCAAACGGCAATCCGGCCAATCTGAACAAATGGCAAAGCACGACCGAGTCAACACCGCCACTGGTGGCTACCAGCGTGGAAGAACCATCTGCAACCATCTGCTTTGACTTGATATTTTGAAGAAAACGTTCCAGCATTGCGCCGTAAAGGTAAAATGTCCATTCATGGCTATGCATAAAAAAACGGGACAAGCATTTTCAGCCTGCCCCGCCCTATATAGAAGTTGTATTGAAAATTACTTCGCCATCACCCGCACATCAATCCTGCGGTTCTTAGCTTTGTTTTCTTCTGTGTCGTTCGGTGCAACCGGATGTTGGTCGCCGTAGCCCTCAGCTTCCATTCTGTTTGGGTCAACGCCTAATCCTACCAAGGTGGCTCTAACAGTATTGGCTCTATCCGCTGAGAGTTTCAAATTGGTGTCCTTGTTGCCAACGTTGTCGGTATAGCCGCCAATTTTAAGCTTAACGGTAGGGTAGCACTTCATAATTTCGAAGATGTTGCCAATTTGCTCAGCCGATTTGGCCATGTTCAATTTCGAGCTGCCCGTTTCAAAGGTCAAGCGGTCGAAAGAGAACCAGGTTTTCTCGTCAATAGGCTTGGATTCGTCCTCGATAAAGGCTACCAATTTACTTTCCATGCCTTTTCCGGGATGTATAGCTCCACACCACAAGCCAATTTACGTTTGAAGAAGGCGCCTAGGTCGGAGGCAGCGTCAGTAACAGCCTCTGTAGCATTGTCAACCACTTCTGCAGTGTTGTCAGCGGCGTTCTCCCCGGATTCTGTTACGGCCTCAACTGGATCGGAATCATTGGATTTGTCGCAGCCCTTCCAGAAATATACAAATGCAGTAAAGGCCAACAAGGCCAATAGCCACGGCCACCAGTTCATGCCGCTTACCTTTGTTTCATTAGAAACATTAAGCTTTGTTGAATCAAAGCCCGATGCGAAACCTAGCAAGTTGCCCATGCCTGCTGGCAGTGCGCTCATGATATTGCTTTTTTGGCCACCAAGGAAGGAGGCAAGCCCTGCGGCACTCAAGCCTTCATTTTTGATTTTGCGACTTAGAAAACCCATGATGAGTGGCCCAGCGAGGCCAAGCAGGGAAGAAGTGGAGCTTTTCCTAACCCCAGAAAAGCTACTGACAAGGTCGAGGATGCCACCTACCTTGTTGCCAAACAGGTTGCCCATCAGGCCGCCCGCTATGTCCTTTGGGTCGCCATGTGCGAGGTTGCCGCCGCCTATCAGGCCAGAAAGGTTGTCGAGGAAACCAGCGTTGCGGTTGTCGCTGAGCAGGTTGAAGATACCACTGAATGCGCTGGAGTCAGTGGATTTGTTGACCAAGCCGCTGAGTATGGTCGGAAGCAGGACACCGATTGCCTTGCTGATGCCACCTTCGCTTTCGCCAAGTTGGCTTGCTGCTCCTGAAATGATTTGGTTAGTAACCATGCCTTTCAAGTCATCGAGAATGTTTGCCATAGTAGATGTTGGTGAATTAAATTGTGATACAAATGAAGTATAGGCAATTTTTAGAAGCATTGCCATTTATTTTAATTGACTCGATAGGAATGGATTAATGACGGTAGAATGGAAAGACCGTCACTTTTTAATATCGTCAGGTGTGGTTAGGCGCTGCAAAGGTTGAACAATCGTTTTGAAATAATATTGTTTTATGGGATGAATTAATGGAATCCTAACATGAGGAGTGGATGACAAAATGGTGACTCTTGGGGTTTTTAGGTGCATTTTTCTCAAACATCAATGCAAGATTACCAAGGCTAAAATCCCCAGAAAGTACAATCCTAAAAAAATGGCCGCCATTTTATGCTCCTTTTTCTTGACTCGGTTTAAATCCATTTCTTTTTTCTTGAAAAGCCTAAGTTTATTGCCTGTCAAAATCAACTGGAACATGACGGCAGCAATCAGGGCGTAGGCGAGCAAATAGATTTTGTCCATAAGCACCATATAGCCCACATCAGGCAGCGCATCGGAATAGCTTTGCTGGAGAAATACAGCAGTAAGCAAGCTGCCAACTGGTAAACTAATACGTGCATCCACATAGCTTGGGAAAAAAAGCATCGCTCCCAATGCAGCCATAATGACAATCGTAAGCGGCAGCAGCAGTTTTAGGAAAAAATAACTGTAAGGTCGGGTGATGGTAAACCTAAAAATGAAATCGGAGAAATTGGTGGCAGGATAATCGGGGTTACCGAAGTCTGTTCCATAATTGTGCAATTGGGAAACCAGTCCCGAACCTATTATGTCCCATCCGGCTAATTTCATTTCTGGCCTGAAAAAAATGGGTGCCGAAGTGCTGTCTTTGACAAAAACGAGCGCATTGGCCGGGTAGTCGGGATGCTCCAAGTGGATTTCGAGCTGGTGCTTGTCCAATGGGAACCGCTCCAATTCAAAAGGATGGAAAAAGCGTCCTTCGACCCTATAGCCTTGGTAGTTCCAGCCGCCTTCAAGGGTGATGATGGTATCCTCGAAAGTCTCCTGTGACATTCCCCATTTTTCTACCATGTTCACGAACTCAATGCCAGTGGGGTCAATATCGCCCTTCCATTTGAACCAGACATAGAAATCCGCATAGAAACTGTGCTCGTCCAAATTAAGGTCGTAGAGGTTCATTAGGTAAATACCTGTATAGACCTTTTGAGGCCCTGTTGCCTTTGCCAAGAAAGGCAACAACATGGCGATGAGCCACCACAAATGGAATTTCCGTTTCATTTTGCGTCTCACTTGGAATTGAATCCCTACAGCTTAACCACTTTCCATACTACACTTAAATCAGTGGTTCGGGCATGGACGAAGTAAACACCTGTGCCAAGCTGGCTTATGTCAACTTTCAACAAATCCTTTTGGGAAGCGAGGAAAGTACCAGATTTCACTGATTTTCCAGTCAAATCCATCATTTGGTAGTCCACCATTTTGGCACCATTCATTTCGAGCTGGATGTTCAACTCATCCACTGCAGGATTCGGGTAAACAATGATATTTTCGACTGGGGTAGGTATGCCAGGGTTAGTGCCGCTTACCCCGTTTTTGGTCACCTGAACCGTATCTAAAGCAAAGGAGGAACATCCGGTTGGGTTCGTCACGACCAAACTCACGACGTATTCTCCTGACTGTGTGTATTGGTGGGTCGGGTTTTCATCAGTGCTAACCGTCCCATCCCCGAAATTCCAAGCAAAAGCAGTAGCGTCGCCAGAACTTGTATTCGTAAAAGCAATAGAAACAGGCGAGGCAATGTCAATGCTATCGGCTGAAACTTCAAAGCCTGCATCGGGGGCATCTCCAATGCCGTTGGCAGTCACTACCACCATTGTCCGCTCGCAGACCTCATCCATCTCCAAAACCCAGTCATAGAAATAATAATAGGTATCAGTCGTATTGTCTGTTGGGCCAGTGATGGAGACCATGCCCGGCTGCACGATGGGGAAGTCAATGTCAGCAGTATTGATATATAGTGGTTTGCCACCCGTCTTGATGATGCTGTAGTCCAAGCCTGGGGAAATATCCCATTCCAGTTCGACTTCTACCTCACCTACCTGATTTACATTCACGATTTTTTGTTCAAGCACATCTGAAAGGTTATTGAGCAGCTTGATTTGCCGAAGTCCGGTTTCCTCTGCATAAACCTTCACAGAACGCAGTTTAAAGGGCTGCGACACATTGAAACGCAGGCCTTCGTCCTCGTCATAAACACTATTTGATGCAACATTTTTATTTGATAAGCCAGCTGGTACAAGGTATTTGGCTTGAGCATAGAACGTGTCGGCTTGCACAATGCTTGGTGTGGCGAAAACCATTCCTTGCCCTAATAGATTGCCTGTAAACGGTTCGTCGTACCAGGTAACTTCTGCCGTGCCTGGCCCATCGTATGCTGCTCGAAGTAAGGATTGGCCACCCTCGCAAAGATTAGTTGCGCCTTCCATCGTAGCTGACAGCCTTGCCTTATCAATCACATTCACCGTTTTTTCGATAATATTGTTCAATGGGCGCTCGTCTGCATCACCATTGGGAGACAATAAGGTAATTCTTAGGCGATGCGTCCCCACTGGGACGTTCAAGGTTGGCAGGTTGATTTTTACCCGTTGGGTTTGTGCCAAAGTCCCTGTCCACTGAACCGTATTGGATACGCCGGCTATTTCATACTGGATTTCCATCGCTGTAAGTGTATCCTTGCCTGCATTCTCAAAATAAAGGATAGGCGATACTTCTTCTTCGCAGGCTATCTGGGGAACTTCCGCATCCACTACCAGCACATCCTTTGAGACGTAGGGAGAAACGGGAACGTTGCCTTGTGCTACGAGGTAGTTGTATGCATCCAAAACATTGATGACGCCCATGCCAAACGTATTGTCCTCCCCCGGGAAACCAAGATCCCTGGCCGTATAATACAAGGCTAATTTGAAGTCCCTTCCAGTCAGATAAGGGAAAGCCTCTTTTAGCAAAAGGATGGCACCTGATACGTGTGGCGCAGCCATTGAGGTGCCGCTAAGGAACCCGTAACCGTCAGGGATGCAGGAACGAACGTCAACGCCCGGAGCCGAGACCTCTGGTTTTATAACCAGTGAACTATCTGGGTTAGGGCAATGCGATGGACCACGGCTTGAGAAATTGGCTATGTTGAGGCTCGTTGAATTGCCGTTGAGGGCACCAATGGTAAATGAATTAACCAAATTCAGGTTGATGTTATGGGGTTGGGTAATGGTGCCAATGCCAGGGCCTTCGTTACCTGCCGAAAACACAACTGCGATACCTGCTGCTTCCATTGCAAGCACGATGGGGATATAGACACTGTAACAGTCTAGGGTATCAAGGTTGGGGTCATACCACGAGTTGTTGATGACATCGGGAATATCGTCAAAGGTATTGGGGTCGCCGTCGGGGTCAAGCGACCATTCAAAAGCTGCGACGTTGTCTTCTGTGCTGATTCCGCAAAGGATGGCAGCGCCAATCCACTGGGCATTGAAGGCCACGCCAATCGTATCGTTCGTCCTGCGCTCCAGCCCTAGAATAGTGCCGTTGACGTGCGTGCCATGATAGCCACAATCGAAAGGTGCCACACCTGGAAACTGGCTTTGGTTGTTAATGTTGTAATCAAAAAAACTCGCATTGGCTGTCGTGTGAAAACCCCTGAAATGCGTGGCAATGGCAGGCACATCAGGATCCACGCCAGTATCGCTTGTAAAGGCCAACTGACCATAACCAGTATAGCCCATGGCCCAAAGAGCTGGTGCACCTATGACCGAAAGCCCAATTTCCCGATTGTTTGGCTCAACAGGTGGGGCGGGTGCCAAGGTCATGGATTCCATTTTCAAAGGGCCGTTCAGCCCGATCCAGGCTATATCGGGCCTTTGGCTCAGTTCGGCTATCAGTTCTTTTTGCTGCTTCGCAAAAATGGCGTTTGCCAACCAAAAATTACGGACGGAATTGGCAAGGGTATAGGGTGAGGTGGAAATCAAATCAAGCAACCTTGACTGGGTAGCGGCTGCTTTTTCCTTTAAGGCAGAAATGACGGCCTTGGCCCTTTCATCCGACTTGGCCCTTTGCGCTGAAAGCTGTTGGTCGAGTGACTCAAGGTCAACTTGGTCAGCAAGGACGATATGAACGTGGTGATAATCGTCAGGAAATTTGTCTATTTTTTCCAACAACTTCTTGGAGACCTTCTCCGTATTGAAGGATTGCGCAGCTACAAAAACTGGCAAGAAAGTCAAGGTGAAAAACAGGGTGTAAAAATTTCTTTTCATAACAGGATTGTATGGCCTGAGGGCTATAGTGCGGTGAATAAATTTTTGATGCTAACTAAATCGCTTTTTGGAAAAATTGTTGAAGCGTCACGTCCCAATTCTGGATTGAACAAGGTCAAAGGTAGCTGCTCAAATTCTATTTCTGGTGAAACATTGTCCAAATTTGTGCAGTTATGCGACCTTTCTCGTTTCTCAACCAACTTAAACCTTGTCTGAACTTACTTTTGGAAAAAAGGAAAGCAATTTCACAAGTTTTGCCCCATGAAGTCAGTTAAGTAACTTTGCCATTCGAATACGGATTAGGTTCCCTACGGGAATGACAAAATATGGATTTTGGATTAGATGGCGTTCAAGAACTGGCCTTTTAATCCGCAATCCGCATTAGTCATTCCCGTAAGGAACCAAATCCGAAATCCAACCACTGTGTCTGTAAAAGTTCAACATCTAACGAAGGAGTACGGCCCCCAGAAGGCCGTCAACGACGTGAGCTTCGAGGCCCGCAAGGGCGAAGTGCTCGGCTTCCTTGGCCCCAACGGGGCAGGCAAGAGCACGACCATGAAAATCCTCACCTGCTTTATCCCCCAAACGGCGGGCAAGGCCGAAGTCTGTGGCTTTGATGTGGAGAGCGACCCGTTGGAGGTGCGCAGGCGCATCGGCTATTTGCCGGAGCACAACCCCCTGTACAAGGAAATGTATGTTCGGGAGTACCTTCAGTTCGTGGCCAAGCTGCACAAAGTGCCCAATGTAGCCAAGAGGGTAGGGGAAATGGTGGAACTGACGGGGCTTGGACGTGAGCAGCACAAGCTAATCAGTTCATTGTCAAAAGGATATCGGCAGCGGGTGGGCCTTGCCCAGGCCATGCTGCACGACCCCGAAGTGCTTATACTCGACGAGCCTACCAGTGGCCTCGACCCCAACCAATTGGTGGAAATCCGAAGTGTCATCAAACAGTTGGGCAAGGAGAAAACCGTGATTTTCAGCACCCATATCATGCAAGAGGTGCAAGCCCTTTGCGACCGGGTGCTGATCATCAACAAGGGTAAAATCGTGGCTAACGATGCCATTGGCCAGTTGCAGAACCGTGTCAGTGGTGAATTGGTGGTCACGGTGGAGTTTCAGCAAGCGGTAAACGTCAATAAATTCCAGCAAATCAAGCACGTAAAGCGCACCGAATCGTTGGGGGGCAACCGTTGGCACATCGTTGCCGATGGCACCAAAGACATTCGGGGCGATATTTTCCGGTTTTCGGTTGAAAATAACCTGACCTTGCTCGAAATGCACAAAGAGGTGGTCAGTGTGGAGGATGTGTTTACGGAACTGACAAAATGATTCGGGCAAAACAGCCCAAAAATTCTTTGGATGATATTCATGCAGAAAGTTAAAACCATAGCCTTGTTGTTGCTGAGTGTTGGGCAGTTGTTTGGCCAAGACACCAGTCTGCTCACCAAGAATTACCGCTTTACTAATGGCGTTTACTTCAACCTCGAACAACTGAAGGCCGACCAGCCAGCATTTCCGATGTCCAAGTTGGTTGTTCATTCGTTTACAAATCCACAGACTTCCCTGACACAGATTGACTCGATTTTTCTGAAAGGTACCAAGCAAACTATCCCGCTTGATTCGATTTGGGCGATTTGCGTGGACGGTGTTCCGGCCATTCGGGTGCCAAGTGGCGAGATAAACAAGGAATTGCCCAATTTTGCGGCCTTGAAGTTGCGGGGTAAAATCTGCTATTACACCTACCCCGATTACAGGACCAAGAAAGTGAGAGTAGCAGCCTATAATCCATTGACGGGGAGACCCTTCCGGCAAGGTTATGTGGAGCGTGAACAGGAGGTTTTTATTGAAAAAATCCTTCATTTTCAAAATGGTGAGGTGAAGGATTTTACCGTGGAAAGTCTTCTGACATGGATTCAGGACGACCCGTTGTTGGTGGAAACCCTGACAGAGTTGCCCAAGGAAGAACAACAGGAGAAACTTTTCAAATGCTTGCTGATTTATGTGGACAGGAACCCAGCTTATATAATGATGAATGATGAATGAAGAGACTCTCTCCTTTTTCCTTTAACCTTTTTCCTTTTTACTTAAGAAAATCCATGCTGACCATATTTTTCAAGGAAATCAATACATTTTTCAGCTCGCTCATTGGCTATATTGTCATTGGGGTGTTCCTGACCATTTTGGGGCTCATCATGTTCGTGTTCCCTGACACCAGCCTGCTGAACTATAATTACGCCACGCTCGACCAGTTATTCGATATCGCTCCTATGGTTTTCGTCTTCCTCATTCCAGCGGTGACTATGCGTTCTTTTGCCGAGGAAACCCAAACTGGCACCATTGAGTTGTTGGCCACCCGGCCCTTGAGCGACCTCCAGATTGTGTTGGGTAAGTTTCTGGCTTGCCTCGCCTTGGCGGTGATTGCTCTGTTGCCCACCCTCCTTTATTATATAGCTGTCTATCAGTTGGGAAGCCCGAAAGGCAACCTCGACAGTGGTGCCATACTTGGTTCCTATATCGGATTGATAGCATTGGCAGCGGCTTTCGTGGCCATCGGTGTGTTTGCTTCCTCCATCACCAACCACCAGATAGCAAGCTTTGTCATGGCCGTGTTCCTATGCTTTTTGGTGCATTGGGGCTTCATGTTCCTCAGTAAGCTCCCCATTTTCGTGGGCCGAGTGGACGACGTGGTGCAGATGCTCGGCATTGACTACCATTACGCCTCCATCAGCCGTGGTGTGATTGATACACGGGATGTGATTTATTTCTTGTCGGTTATTGGGGTGTTTGTTGCGATGACGGTGACTTCGTTGGAGCGACGTAAATGGTGAGTTGTTTATTTGGCAACCACAATTTTACCACTGCTGATAATTTCCCCATTTCTTGCCTTGTCCAAATGGCGAAGCATCCAAAAATACATGCCATCAGTCACGTTTCCTATATGGAAACTGGCCATGTCTTGCCCTATATCTATGTTCTCCTGCCTGATTAACTGCCAGTAAGGTCGAACAAAGACCATTCGCTTGAAGGAAAACTGTCATCAGGCATCAGTAAGTTAACGATGCCGTTTGTGGGATTTGGAAAGACGTTTATAGTTGGTTGCTTATAACTCTCGTCTGTTGAGGATGGTGCGCATGCATCTCCATAAACTTGGAAAACACCGGCATCTGGAGTTTCATAGCAGGTAATATTGGTGATGAAGCAAGGTTCGCCTACAGTAATGCATTCAAGTGGGAATAGAAGTGGGTTTTCACCTGCTGTTCCAATTCCTTTGAAAATTATTGCATCAATTGGGCTCCACCAAATTGGTACATTCGAAGTGATTGTGACCACTTGGTACTCCACTAAATCGGGTACAACAGCATTTACCATCACGGTGACAGAATCTACACCCCATGCCTGTTCGCATACTGCTAATTGGTAGGATTCCCCCGCCTGCAATGAAAAATCATACAGCATTTGAAAATCATTTAATAGGTTGTCATAGAGGTAAACCTTGTCTCCTTCTTGGTAAGAAAAATATTCATTTTCACATGATGGGAACCCTGTGCATACTCCACTCCTTACCTTTGTGCAATATTTGCCAAGGATGGTGGAATCTTCTTTGACCTCATACTCATAAGTGAAAAACGTATTATTGCTTGGGTCGCAGGATTCTTCAATAAAATACCATTTAGCGCCCAATGGGGCAAAGGTGAATTGGCCAACCAATATGGTTGATAATAGGAGTAAACTGACGGAAATGACGATGGTCTTCATGACAATTTAGTGTATAATTGAAAAAGATTTAGTGGAAACTAAGTCCCCATTCTTGCTTATCAGAACCTACCAGGTCGCCAGCATGAATAAAATGAATGTTAGAGGATTTCTAATTCGACTAAAATAGAATGGCGGCAATCACAAATAATATGTGGTTGCCACCAAGCGATAAATTCAGCGAATCCGAACCATTGTTCAGGCTCCCTCGTGCTGCTTTTTAAAATAATAATAAAACGGCGTCCCCAAAGCAATCAAAAACAACCCGATTCCCGCCTCTCTTGGCTGCTGTATCAAGGTATTGATGAGCAAGCCGGCACAGAACACCAAGAACAGAATGGGTACGACTGGGTAGCCGATTACCTTGTAAGTGCGCACGGCATTGGGCATTCTTTTGCGAAGCACGAACACACCTGCCACCACCAAGGCATAGAAAATGAACTGGGCGAATACCAGCATATCCGTCAATTGGTCGAAAGTACCAGAGAAGACAAGGACACAGGACCAAATAGCAAAAATGATGAGGGAATTGGTAGGCACCTTGAACTTGGGGTGAACGAAGGCCGCTGATTTGAAGAACTGGCCTTTCTTCGCCATTGCATAATAAATACGGGCAGAGGTTAGAATCGTTGAATTGGTGCAGCCTGCCGTGGTCAATACAATGAGCACGGATATGGCAAAAGCACCACCATCGCCCATGAACTTGCGGATGACCTCCACGGCGGCAACGCCGTTTTCGGAATTGGCAACGGCCATCATCTCGTCAATGGGCATCACATAGAGATAGGCCATGTTGACCAGCACATAAATGGCCATGACGATGAGCACGCCGAAAATCAGGATTTTTGGGATGTTCCGATGTGGGTCCTTGATTTCATCACCAACAAAGCCGATGTTGATCCAGCCCTCATAGGCCCAAAAAGAGGCCAACATGGTGATGAACAACACTTTAAGGAATCCGAAACTTTCCCCCATTTTGTCGGGCGGGTAGGTGCTGGCATCGGTGGTGAGGTTGGCGAAACTGCCGCCACTCATGGTAAAGGCCATTACGATGATTGCCAATAAGCTGACGACCACAATGATGGTGATGATATTGCTGACGGTGCCTCCTTCCCTGACGCCCCGGTAGTTAATCGCTGTAAGTAAAACGATAAGTCCTACTGCAGCCAGTTTTACACCCAAGTTGGCGAAAGGGGTGAAAATCCAAAGGACTTTCATGGTTTCCCATTCTCCCCCCAAAATTGGTAACGGATAGACTGCATTCAAAGACTGCGCAAATACGTAGGCAATGGCCGCCGTGCTTGCCGACTGGATACAAGCGAAACTGGCCCATCCATAGAAATAGCCGTATTTCTCCCCATAAATCTCCCGAAGGTAAACAAAGGATCCGCCGGATTCCGGCAGCAACATGGCGATTTCGGCAAGGGTAAGTACACCGAAAAGGGTGACGAGGCCCGCCAATATCCAGGCTATGATGAGCAGCTCCGGTGATTCGCAGGCAAGTGACATGGGTGCCACTTTTTTGTAAACGCCAGAGCCAATGATGGAACTGATGATGAGGATGATGCCCGTGCCAAGGCCGAAGTATTTGACAAGTTCAGGTTTTTGCTCGCCGGAAGGTTTATGGTCCATTTTGTTGCTTTGAATGGTAACTGAATAGCGATAGGTGTTATTGGGGAAAAATTTTCAATTTCCACAAAAAAACCTCCTAAGTAGTTACTTTGAACGAATGTCGGGCGAAAGATGAGAAAGTTCTTCGATTATTTATCCAAACCTTTGTTTCGATGGAATTCAAAAGCGCAACTGTAAAGTTGTTTGGCACTGATTTGAATGAAAAATAGCATCTAAACCTGCTTTTATTTACTTTTGTACGGTTGGGGCATTCTGAATTCCAATCCATCCGCTGCTTATGACTTCGGTTCGATATCCTGATTTCAAGAAATTCAAGTTCCGTGAACTGAAATTCTATTCCTCCACGGAATGGCTGGCTGACAACAAAAAAAAGTACCGGCAAGTGTTCGACCGCTGGGATACTTCCTATGTCTATGCTGAGCTTTCGTTCTACAACAAGTATTTCGACATAGACGATTGGGATGTGGAGGTAGAGCTTCGCTGCTACCATATTAAGAAGACTCGAAAAGAAC
Source organism: Saprospiraceae bacterium (assembly GCA_022841745.1). Taxonomy (GTDB): domain Bacteria; phylum Bacteroidota; class Bacteroidia; order Chitinophagales; family Saprospiraceae; genus UBA6168. The sequence goes on from JALHQW010000001.1 coordinate 227,493, forward strand.
TGTGTGCCTTGCCATTCAAGCGGAAGGTCAGCAAATACGACAATATCGTTTACATTCGGGAGGGCTGGGGCAACAAGTCGGATGGGACTTTTTGGAAGAAGGGAACCTATGCCTGGGAGGCATTCATTGAGGGCGAAAAAGTGGCATCAAAATATTTCTACATCGAGGATGCTGGTGAACATGCATTGAAAAATGGCAACAACGGCTATATCCAAGTGCATTCGTTCAAGCTTTACGAAGGGCCTTATGACGATGTAATGGAGGAAGACCGAAAGTATTACCGGAAGTTGGATGCAAACGACACCCGATATATCTATGCGGAGATTTTACTCAAGAACGCTCATTTCGACAAGCTTTGGCAATGCGAACTGTTCGTAAAATACTACAACGAAGCAAGGGAGTTGAAAGGCCAGGTCATCAGACTTCAAAAAATCGAAAGCAAGGACGAATACTTGAAGATAAGTGCGGGGTGGGGGAGCAACGTGAAAGGCTCGTGGCGCAAGGATAAATATACCTGCGAACTGGTTTTCATGGACAAGATGATGGCGGCCATATCTTTTGAAGTTGGCGACACATTCGAGGAAGGTTTGCCACAAGTTTACATGCCAAACCACTTGGCGCCTATCATCTTCACACCTACAGAGGAGTTGAACGAGTCATTCGAGGAACTGATGGCAAAGCTGGATGCCTTGGTGGGGTTGAAGGAAATCAAGCAAAAAGTGCAAGAGCACGCCCGCTATATTCAGTTTTTGCAACTTCGTAAAAACGCAGGTTTTGAAGAGAAAGAGACCATCAATGTCCATTCGGTTTTCATTGGGAACCCTGGCACTGGCAAGACGACCGTTGCCAAGATGATGGGGCGGCTTTATCGCAAAATGGGCTTGCTGTCCAACGGCCACGTTCACGTCGTTGACCGAGTGGATTTGGTAGGCGAATACATCGGCCAAACGGCTCCCAAGGTGAAGGATGCCATTGAAAAAGCCCGTGGCGGCGTGCTTTTCATTGACGAAGCCTATGCCCTTGCCCGAACCGCCGACGATTCCAAGGATTTTGGCCGGGAGGTCATTGAAATTCTGATGAAGGAAATGAGCGATGGGAAGGGGGATATTGCCGTCATTGCCGCAGGCTACCCAAAGGAAATGGCCAAGTTCCTCGACAGCAACCCCGGCCTTAAGTCTCGTTTCCGACACCATTTTGAGTTCACGGACTACTTGCCACAAGAGTTATCCCAGATTGCATTTTATGCATGCCAAGAAAAAGAGGTCAAGCTCACCACAGAGGCCAAGACCCGCTTGGACGAAATCATCGTGAACGCCTACCGTGACCGTGATAGAAGCTTTGGTAACGCCCGTTTTGTCTATGATTTAATAGAAAAAGCGAAGATGAACCTTGGCCTTCGCATCATGGCAAATGACAGCCCAGCCAGCTTGGAAAGGGCGACGCTCGAAACAATACTTTTCGAAGATGTATCGAACATTGCTTTCAAGCAAAGCCGAGAGTTGCCGTTGATACCAATTGACGAGGAGCTTTTAAGGGAGTCCATTGGGGAACTTAACAAGTTGATTGGCCTCGAAAAAGTGCGCTCACAAATTCTGGAACATGTACGACTAGTGCGATATTATCGGGAAACCAATCGTGATGTGCTGAATAGTTTCTTTTTGCATACCGTCCTGATTGGCAATCCTGGGACGGGCAAGACGACAGTAGCCCGTATTTTGACAAAGATTTACAAGGCACTTGGCATATTGGAAAGGGGCCATATGGTGGAAACCGATCGGCAGGGGCTTGTGGCTGGCTTTGTGGGTCAAACAGCCAACAAAACCGCCGAGAAGATTGATGAAGCGATGGGAGGGGTCTTGTTTATTGACGAAGCCTATTCATTGTCGCAGAAGAGCAACACCGGAAATGACTTCGGCGACGAGGCCATTCAAACAATCCTGAAAAGGATGGAAGACCGACGAGGGCAGTTTTTCGTCTTCGTGGCTGGCTATCCCGATAATATGGAAGCGTTCCTGAAGGCCAACCCCGGCCTTAGTAGCCGCTTTGACAAGGTGTTGAAATTCGAGGATTATTCGGCAGAAGACCTGTTGAAAATTGCACTCCAAATGCTGGAGGAAAAAGGCATTTTGCCTGCCCCGGAGGCAGAAGAGCATATGACGGCCTATATGAAATTCATATACAATTACAGAGACAAGTATTTTGGAAATGCACGCACAGTACGGCAGGTCGTGACGGAAGCCATCAAAAACCAGAATTTGAGATTGGCAGCTTTGTCGCCTGATGAGCGAGAGAACATTTCCTCCAATATCCTGATTCTGGAAGATGTGATTGACTTCAAATTGGACAATAGCTCCTTTATCTTCAATAAAAAAGGCATCGGATTCCGTCGCAGTGGCGATTAAGCCACCACGTACATCACTTCTTTTACCGCCTTGACGATCTTGGTTGGATTGGGCATGTATTCTTCCACCAAAGTTGGGGCATAGCCCAAGGAGGTATCGGCTGCATTGACCCTTGTTACAGGTGCATCCAAGTGGTCGAAAGCGTATTTTTGAACTTGGTAAGCGATTTCAGAGGAAACCCCGAACAATGGCCAAGACTCATCCACAACGACCAAACGGTTCGTTTTTTTGACGGATGCAACAACGGTGTCAATATCCAACGGACGGATGGTTCGAAGGTCAATTACTTCGGCAGAAATGCCCATGCCTTCCAATACTTCGGCGGCCTTCAGTGCTTCGAGCACCATTTTATTGAAAGAAACAATGGTAACATCAGAGCCTTGTCTGCGAACAACTGCCACGCCAATTGGCACTAAATATTCTCCCTCTGGTACAATTCCTTTATGGCCATACAGCACTTCCGATTCCATCATGCAGACCGGGTCATTGTCCCGAATGGCCGATTTGATAAGTCCCTTGGCATCGGCTGGGTCAATACAAGATATGACTTTCAAGCCAGGCACATTACCCATCCAGCTTTCAAAGGTTTGAGAGTGCTGCTGTGCCAATTGGCCAGCTGCACCTGAGGGCCCCCTGAACAAAATAGGGCATGTAAAATCGCCAGCGGATTGAGACAGTGTTTTGGCAGCATTGTTCACGATTTGATCAAATGCCAAAACAGCGAAATTCCAGGTCATGAACTCAATTATGGGGCGGAGGCCATTCATGGCAGCACCGACACCAATACCCGCAAAGCCAAGCTCTGCAATCGGCGTGTCAATGACCCTGCGTGGGCCAAATTCCTCCAACATGCCCTTCGTGACCTTGTAGGCACCGTTGTATTCTGCCACTTCTTCGCCCATGATGAACACGTTATCATCACGTCTCATTTCCTCCGACATGCCCTCCCGAAGGGCTTCCCTTAATTGAAGTTCTCTTGCCATTGCTAAATTTGATTGTTTTTCAACCGCAAACTGCGGCAATTTGAATGCAAAGTTATTTTGTGCTGGCAAACTTTTCGTCAAAAAAAACGAAATGATTGCAAAAGAAAATTCTTGACAAACCTAAAAAAAATCACAACAGTTTTGAATAGTTTTATTTGGTCAAGAATCTCGAAATTAAATCACAATAATTTTTAACTTTCAAAATTAAATAACGAACTTTGGCGTGTAAACTGCAATTCTTAATCCACTATGCCCACATTCAACATCAAGTCATTGCTAATTGTTACAGCTTTTTTTTCGCTTTTCTCCTGCGAAGAGATTGTCGAACTACCATTCGATATTGATCCAATCATTGAGATTAGAAGCAGACTTTCTGAAAGTGGTTTGGATGCCCAAGTATTTTTGGCAAAATCGGCTACGGACAACACGCCAACCCAGTACATTGACAATGCAACGGTGAAGGTTTTTAAGAAAAATAGTTTCCTTCAGCAATTAACGCTCGAAATAGATGAAAATGAATTGCCTTGCTACAAAACAAATAATTGGGTGCCGGAATACGATGTTGAATATACTTTGGTGGTTGAAGTTGAAAATTTTAAAACCGTTACCGCAAAAACCATCGTCCCCAAACCAGTAAGCATCGAAGAGCCTTTTTTTGAAAATACCTCCAGTTCTGATGTTGGTTCAGAGATTACCAAAGTTAATTTCGATGTTTCTTTCAACATCACTGACCCTGCCGCAACATCCAACTATTACCACTTGTCTTTCTACCAACAGCTATACAGCTACGTTTTGGATGAACAAGGCAATCCTGTGGCCCAGGAAAACACCTTGGAATATGCGAAAATTGATATTAAAACACTAGATGAATCAGGGCCAGCTGAAAAATTTCGCAGTAATGATTACCTTTTCAATGATGAGCGCTTCAATGGGCAGTTGCTAAGGTTGGCCTTTAAAGGAAGCTTTGAGTATGACAAATCGAAAAAAATGCCAGGCCAGTTTTTCGTTGTGCTACGAACTGTATCTGAAGATTATTACTTGTCCGAAAAATCAAAGCTAATCCAAACCAACATCGATGATGATCCTGTTAAAGGAGATGTGTTTTTTAACAACACCAATAATGGGGTAGGTACTTTTACTGGCTTTACAACGAATACCAATATTTTCAAACTCCAAGGCTAAAGACTAAATACCCAAAGTGGCGAGCACACTAAGTTGGGTTTCGTAGGCATTGCTCAAAAAATTGTACGAAATACGACTAAAAAAACGGAGGCGGCATGTTCAAGTGCCGCCTCCGTTTTTTTTGGTGCATCAACCCAACCCCTGTTGAAGAGCAAGGGAAAATGACCCACCTTTTCACGTGTCCTAAAAAACCAGGATTACTCGTGTACCCGAAATTAGGAATTGCTGCTATACTTCTAATTTCAAGATGTGCAGGGGATACTGGTCAGGGCGAAGCTCTACGAAGTTCCAATCGTTGAACCAATGGTAAGTTTCTTTAGTCAGCAAATCGGTAACTTCCAGATTGAACCATTTACCCCGTAGGCCAAGTAAGTCCTTCGGCACTTCCACATGCCCGGTTCGGTTATGTAGAGGGTCAAGGTTGATGATGCACCAGATTATGTTCTTCAAATCTTTGGTTGCCCTTACGAAACTTACAATATGGTCATTGTCAGTACCAGTAAAAGTTAGGTTGAACATATTGTGCATAGCAGGATTATCCTTCCTGATTTTATTCATTTTTGTTATAAAATCAGTCACCCTATTCTGTTTTGCCCAGTCGTGCTGGACAATTTCGTATTTCTCAGAATGATTGTACCGTTCCTTGCTCCCGGGGAAACGCTGGTTGTACATGAGTTCAAAGGCCGGGCCATAAACGCCGCAGTTGGACCCTAACATAGATGCCAAGGCATACTGAAGCATAAAGGCATTTTCGCCTTTATCTGCAAGATAGCTTGGCAAGATATCGGGTGTATTGGTGAAAAAGTTTGGATGTACAAATTCGCTTGTATCCCCTTTTATAAGTTCAGATATATATTGTTGAAGGTCATTTTTGTTGGAGTTCCTCCAAATGAAGTAGGTGAAGGATTGGTTGAAGCCGACTTTTGCAAGCTCTTCCTGAATGACTGCCCTGGTAAAGGCGCCCGAGAGGAAAATCACATCCGGATAGGCAGATTGAACTTCAACAATCAACCAATTCCAAAAGCCAAATGGCTGATGGTGAGGTGTACTTGCATAGAAAATTCGGACACCCTTTTCTGCCCAGAACAAGAAAATCCGTTTCATCTCATCCCAGAGATTACGCCAATCCTCGCATTCAAAATTAAGGTCAACGATATCTTGATAATTCAATGGAGGAACTTCTTCAACAGCCAACCTGCCGTCAGGAAGTTGAAAGAACCAATCAGGATGGTCTTTGGTGTAGGGGTGGTCAGCCGAGCAGCGCAAGCTAATATCAAGGGCCATTTCGATACCCGATTGCTTGGCCGCTTTCACAAGGTTTTCGAAATCCTTCATTGTTCCGAGTAAAGGGTTGACAGCCATGTGCCCCCCACCCTCACTTCCAACCGACCAAGGGGATCCAACATCACCTGGCTCAGCAACAACACTATTGTTTTTTCCTTTTCTATTTGTCTTTCCAATTGGGAAAATAGGTGGTAAGAACAGCACATCGAATCCCATATCGGCAATGCGGGGCAAGAGTGCTTGGCAATCCTTAAAACTGCCATGCTTCCCTGGAATTTGACTTGCCGATCGGGGAAACATCAAATACCAAGTACTGAACAATTCCTTGGGTCGCCCAACTCTGACGAGCATGTTTTTATCAAAAATGGTAGGAAATTGCTTTAAGCGGCATTCTCCAAACAATTGGATAGCCTCTTCACTGAGCAGTACCTTGCAGACTTCTGCGTACTTTGATGGATTTTCCATCAATTTAAGCCATTCCTTAAGTTGCTTTGCTACCGATTTTTCCGCTTGGTCAGCTGCTTTCCTAAGCCAAACAGTTCCTTGTAGTAAATGATTTGCTAAGTTTTGGCCTGCATTGCTTTTCCATTGTAAGCCATGGTGCCAAGTTGCCAAGTGGTCAACCCATGCTTCAATCCTGTATAAATAGAAGCCTAATGTTTCTACGATGAAAGCTCCCTCCCATTGTTCATTTTCAACGGGTTTCATAGGCACTTCATGCCATGTGTCTTCACTTTCAGATTTATAGATAATTGAGGCTCGAAGTACGTCATCGCCATCACAGAAAATATCGGCAGTGACCTTCACTTCTTCTCCTGAAATCCTCTTTATATAGTGATTCCCATCTGAAAGTAGCGGCTTTACATTGGTGATAATTGCACGGTTTCTCATTATAGCAAGGTTCGGAATTAAGTGAATCAATCGTGAGAAATGTAAATTAGTGTCGAGTTCAAAGGTAGTCCCAAGTTTGAATTGGGCAAAATAATTTAATCCATAAGGGCCAAGTCTATTAAACCAAAACGGCCAAGCAAAAATATGCCTGACCGTTTTGGTTTTTGAAAATCAATGGTCGTAGAAGGCATCAACGCCTTCCACCGCCGCCACCGCCACGGTAACCACCACCGCCGCCACCGCCACGGTGTCCACCTCCGCCGCCGCCGCCACGGTGTCCACCTCCGCCGCCACGAGGGCCGCCGCCACCGTCGCCATTGTCGAGGTATTCATCGTCAGTAGGCATGGTGCCATCTGGTTTCACCATCAGCGCCTTCCTCGAAAGCCGGAATTTGCCAGTGGTCTTGTCAATTCCGATAAGTTTCACCTTTACAGGGTCGCCTTCCTGGAATACTTCTTCTACATTCTCAATACGGCTGTGCGACATTTCTGTGACGTGGAGCAGTCCGCTCTTGCCACTGAAGTCAACAAAAACACCGTAAGGCATCACAGTTTTCACAATTGCCTCGTACACATCACCAACCGATGGGGTAAAGGTGATTTGGCGTACACGAGCTAAAGCAGCATCAATATTCGCCTTGTTCGGGCTTGCAATGGTGACACGGCCTTGGTCGCCAATCTCCTCGATATTGATGATGGTGCCAGTTGTGCTCTGGATTTCTTGGATGATTTTGCCACCAGGCCCGATGACTGCTCCAATGAAGCTCTTATCAATGAACATTTCGGCAATGCGAGGTGCATGTGGCTTGAGGTCTTCCCTTGGCACGGCCATAGCTTCCGCCATTTTGGAAAGAATGTGAAGGCGGCCTTCTTTGGCTTGGTTCAGTGCCTCTTCCAATGCCTCGTAGCTAAGGCCATCAATTTTGATGTCCATTTGGCAGCCACAAATGCCATCAACCGTACCTGTAACTTTGAAGTCCATATCACCAAGAGCGTCCTCGTCGCCGAGGATATCGCTGAGAATGGCGTATTTGCTGCCTTCGGCAATCATGCCCATGGCAATACCGGAAACGGCTTTCTTCACTGGAACGCCTGCATCCATCAAAGCCAATGAGCCTGCGCAAACCGTGGCCATGGAGGAGGAGCCATTGCTTTCCAAGATGTCCGACACAATCCTTACAGTATAAGGAAAGGCGTCTGGCATGGCCATTTTCAACGAACGGCTGGCGAGGTTAGCGTGGCCAATCTCACGACGACCAGGGGCACGGAGCGGCTTGGTCTCGCCGGTAGAAAAGGGAGGGAAGTTGTAATGGAGGATGAATTTTTCGAAATAAATCTCCATTGCCGTGTCAATCATGGACTCATCCAACTTGGTGCCAAGCGTGACTGTTGTCAATGATTGCGTTTCACCTCTAGTGAAGATAGCAGAACCGTGCGGAGAAGGCAAATAGTCAACTTCGCACCAAATCGGGCGGATTTCATCAGACTTGCGACCATCGAGGCGCACACCATCGGTGAGCACCATGTTCCGAATGACTTTTTTCTTCAAATCTTCAAGACATTCTTTTATATAGGCAGTGTTCTCTTCCATGAACTCTTCACCTTTTTCAGTGGTGAAATGCTCTATAAGGCTATCTTTAATTTCATCAAATTTGGCTTTGCGGTCTTGCTTCTCAAGGCCACCCTTGGCTGCTTCATAGATTTTGTCTTTTGCCAATTCAATGACCTTGTTCTTGATTTCCTCGTTTTCTTCGATGGCAGGAACTTCACGCTTGGTGAGTGCTTTGCCGCCTACTTTTTGGACAAGCGCCAATTGAGCGTTGCATTGGACTTTTATGGCTTCGTGCGCTATTTTAATGGCTTGGACGAGGTCGCTCTCGGAACACTCCTTCGATTCGCCCTCCACCATCATAATATTGTTCAAGTCAGCTGCTACTATAATGTTGATATCCGATGTTGCGCAATCTGATTTGCTTGGGTTAACGACGAACTCGCCGTTTATTCGAGCAACACGGGCCTCAGAAATGGGGCCTTGCCATGGTATGTCGGAAAGCATCAAAGCAGTGGAAGCTGCAAGTGCGGCATAGGCATCCGGCAAGGTATTTTTCTCTCCTGAAATCAGTTGGATGATAACTTGGGTTTCAACCATGAACCCATCGGGGAACAATGGACGGATGGCCCGGTCAACCAAGCGGGAAATGAGCACTTCGTAATCGGAAAGCTTAGCCTCCCTGCGGAAAAAATTGCCGGGAATGCGGCCTGCGCTCGCAAATTTTTCCATGTAGTCCACGGAAAGCGGAAAGAATGCCTGGCCTTCCTTTGCTTGCTTTGCTGCAACAACCGTCGCAAGCAACATGGTGTCGCCGACCCTTACGACGACTGACCCATCGGCTTGGGCTGCAAGTTTGCCCGTTTCGAGGGTCACCTCCTTGCCATCTGGCAAATTAAAGGAGGTGGTAGTTGGAATTTGTTTACCCATTTTAATTGAGTGATTGTGGCCTGGCCGTTTACCAAGCCGGATTATTTAAGATACTGTTGTAACCTTGTTGGTTCCCGGCCTGTAGTGGAAATAGCCACGAAACCGGGGTGGGGTAGTTAAGTGCGTGGTTACTAATCAAGGGAAACATCAGAGAAAGGGGAAATGTGATTTTTCCGCTTTCCAATCTTGGATTTCATTTGGGAAGATAATAGCTACCCAAATAAACGACTCCTCCAAATAGTCACCATGCGCAAACTAAAACGCCTTTGCGTAAGCTGTAATCAGCCGTTACCCCAAAAAGCATGGAAAAGGAGTAGGCCGGAAGATGCCCGGCATGACCCGAACACCTTCCAGCCTTATCTTCTTTTAGCCACGGATACCAAGTGCCTGTATCAATGAACGGTACTTGGCGATGTCCTTGCGCTTCAAGTACTCAAGAAGGCTTTTGCGCTTGCCTACCATCATAAGGAGGCTCCTGCGGGTAGCATGGTCTTTCTTGAATTTGTTAAGGTGCTCGGAAAGGCTTTTGATTCGGAAAGTGAAGAGAGCGACTTGACCTTCGATGGAGCCTGTGTTATTGGCATCGCCACCATAATTTTGGAAGATTTCTTGTTTCTTCTCTGCGGAAAGATAAACTGCCATTATAAAAAAAATGCGCAAAAAACAACACGCACAGGGCTGTAACTCATTGCTTATCAATTATTTATGATGAAACAACTCGTCCTGTGAGCCTGCTTTTAGCCGTTAGTGATTACGGAAATCAGTTACAGCGGCGCAAAGGTAGGCTTTTTTGATAGATGAAACGCATAGACTAAAACTGTTTTTTTATAAAATGTTTGGCTTGCAGCTTTGGAAACTATGTTGAATATACTTTTAATTTTGCCACCAGTGAAAAATCAGCCACATGCGGAAAACATTAATCGTAGCTGCTTTAGTATTTTGTGAAAGAACCGACTTGCTTTCCCAAGCCAGTTTTTCGGACATTTCTTCACAGGCTGGCGTCAACCAAACAGGCATGAATTACGGCATTGCTATTGGAGACTACAATAACGATGGGCTGGAAGACATTTTTGCCACACGTATGGTAAATGGCGGAACCCTTTTCAAGAACAATGGAAATGAGAATGGCGGCATACCAAGTTTTCAAAACGTAACGCAAGCTGCCGGCATCAACCCAGCTCCAACTGCCCAGTTTGCTATTTGGGGTGATGTGGACAACGATGGTTGGCTCGACCTTTTCTTAGGCGCACGTGACGAAGAAAATTCACTCTACCGCAACAACCAAGATGGCACCTTTACTGATGTGACCACATCAGCTGGAGTTGCAACGGGCGGTAGGGTCAAGTCGGCCCTCTTCGCTGACGTGGACATGGATGGTTGGTTGGACATCTATGTAGCTCGGCTCGGATGGGAAAATATCCTCTATCGCAACAACCAAGATGGAACCTTTACCGATATTACCATCCAAGCGGGTGTAACTGATGCTTCCATTTCAATGGGAGCTATTTTCTTTGATTACGACAACGATGGCGACCCCGACCTTTACCTTACACACGACGCCAATGTGCCCAATATCCTTTATAGGAACAACGGTAACCCAAATGGTACGGGTGTGACTTTTACCAATGTCTCGAACCCAACGGGCGCCAATATCGCTGCCATGGGCATGGGAGTGGACGTTGCCGACATCAACAACGATGGTTGGTTGGACATTTACATCACCAACCTCGGTGCCAATACGCTTTTGTTAAACAATGGCAATCCAGGCGGCTTTGGTCATTATTTCTGGAGCATAGCAGAACTGGCGGGTGTGGCCGACCCTGGGATGGGCTGGGGATGCAGTTTTTTCGATTACGACAACGATGGATGGCAAGATTTATATGTGGCTAATGACAGCTATTTTTCACCTTTTCCCAACCTGCTTTATCGCAACAACGCTAATCCCTCTCCAAGCGGGGTAACCTTTTCGGTTGCAAGCCAAGGTACGGTGCTTCACAGCATGGAAGGCGGCTATGGCTTCGGCTGTTTTGACATGGACAACGATGGGCTGCTTGATATTTATTTGGCAAACTATGGCGGGGACGTGGGCAATCAATTGTTCAAAAACACCATGAACAACACGAATAATTGGTTGAAAATCAAGGCGGTAGGGGTACAGAGTAATAAGTCGGGAATAGGGGCAAGGGCTGTTTTGAAAATAGGAAGTCGCAGCTTGATGGACGAGGTGAACGGCGGCAACAGTTGGGCTTCCCAAAGCAGCTTGGTGCTGCATTTTGGGCTGGGAACTGTCAATTCAGTTGACCTGTTGACGATTCGCTGGCCGAGTGGCATCATTGACAGTTTTGAAAATGTGGCAGCAAATCAACTATTGGAAGTGATAGAAGGCGAGAGCAAGGTAAGCGACAATGACCCAACTCCAGGCCCTCAAATTGATTCCCTTCCAGAGCAGTTCGTGGAAGGCCCTTTTGGATACAGCTTGTCTGGGTCTTCTGATTCCAATTCGTTGGATGGAGTAATTTCAATAATTCCCAACCCATTCAATAAAGAATTGGCGGTAGTTTTCAATGAACAGGCGTTGCAAGCCAATGTATTGGAAACCAGGTTGTTGGATGGGGCAGGCAGGGAATTGGTACAGCAAAAAATAAAAGGAAAACCAACAGTGGTGACCATAAATACGCAGGATGTTACCGCAGGGCTTTACTATCTCCAAATCATCACCGAACAGGGCACTATCACCTTAAAAGCTATGAAACTTTGACCAATTCTCCATTATCAATCACCAGCTTTTTATAGTCACCGCCGTATTGTTTGGCCATTTCTTCTGCCCGTTCTGGATGGGTATCGGTGATGAAAACTTGACCGAAGTCGCCTTTCACCAACAGCTCAATGAGCTGCCCCACTCGTTTATCGTCCAATTTATCGAAAAGGTCATCGAGTAGGAGCAAGGGTTTTTTCTGTTTTTGCTGGCGCAACAATTCATATTGGGCAAGTTTCATGGCCAGCACGAACGATTTCAGCTGCCCTTGTGAAGCAAACCGCTTGAGGGGTAGGCTTTTCATCGAAAATACCAAGTCGTCCTTGTGGATACCGACCGTGGTGCGCTCTAAAATCCGGTCTTTCTCCATGCCTTTTTCCAAGCGCTCCATGAAATTCCCTTCTGACAATTGGGAGTGGTACTCACATTCAACTGGCTCGGCTTCCTCGCTGATGCTTGCATAATACTGGTTAAAAGCAGGCTGGAACTGTTCAATGAACCATTTCCTTTTTTGGAAAATATACTCGGCTGGGGCTTCCAACTGGTGGTTATAGGTTTCCAATAGCAGCGGATTGAAACCACCTTCGTCCCCAAATTTTTTCAAGGCTGCGTTCCTTTTGTCCAATATCCGGTTGTAGTTTACCAATGCGTCAAGGTATTGCGGGTCGAGTTGACATAGCGTGTTGTCCATGAAGCGGCGGCGTTCCTCGCTCCCCTCCAAAGCCAATGCCGTGTCGTCGGGTGCCAGGAACACGATGGGGAGTAGGCCCACATGGTCGGATAGGCGAGGGTAGGGGGCATCGTTCCGTTCAAAGACCTTGCTTTTGGCAGGCACCACTTTAGCTACGATTTTCTCTATTTTTTCGATGAAAAATTGACCCTCCAAGCGGAAGAACCCTTCCCCTTTCCGTACCACATTCTTGTCGGTGCTTTGGAAATGGCTTTTGCTCATGCATAGGTAGTAAATGGCGTCAAGCAGGTTGGTCTTACCCATGCCGTTGAACCCCGTTATTAGGTTCAGCCGCTCTGAAAACTCCACGTTTTCGAATTCGTAATTCCTGAAATTGGTAAGCTTGATTTGCTGAAGGTGCATGAGGCAAAGATAGGTTTTTGTTCACTGTTTTGGCCTTAGAATCAATACGCCCCAGTGCAATTCCAATTTCGGCAGCTTTAGATGGAGTATTTCCCCATTCCTTTGAAAATCAATTATTTGCGAAGCAGCTAATTTCGAAAAATCGCCATCTTGCGCAGCTTGTTCATGGACGGATTCATTGTATTCAACTGGTGTCAGCAATTCTATGGAGGCGATTCCATTTTCAAAAAAACGCCTTTCGTTCAACTTCAAACCGAAAGGTTCCATCAGCACGTGCCAGTCCAATAGGTGCACGACGACTGGGGCGTTAGTTGTGTTGGGTTTTGCCCTTGCAAAAGCGTGGAATTGTCTTCTGTAATTATCAAAACTGATGGGCAACGAATTGCCGTCCACATAGCGGTTTTCATCCTGCGAATTGGCATAAAATGCATCTTCATACCCATCGAGCCAAGGCGCAATGGCCCTGACGAAGCCGTAAATCGGAGCATATTGTTTCGGCGTACCGAAGTAGCGGTCTTTGCCGCCGCCTTGCCATACATCCCAAGGCACCAGCATATTGCCACCAGCTGCGTAAGTGGCGGCAATCATTTTCTGCACCAACCAATCCCGGCGGTCGTTGGAGAACGTAAAAACCTGTGCCTTCCCAAGCCGCCTTGCCTCCCTGATGGTCGAGTAGATGAATTCAGGGTTGGCCCTGCGTTCTGGAATTTCGGCAATACCAAAATCAAATTCAGCAAAAGGGAAAAGCTCCCAGTCCCCTTCGAAATTATTACTGGAAAAAGGTACTTCCCTGTCCGCCAAGGCTGTCGCCCTTTTTTTCATTTTTTGATGAAACTCCTTTACAGATACTTCTTGAATTTCAGTAGGTAGTACGCCAAGGCTATCAGCCTTTTTTTGACAAAACTCACAATAGCAAATGTCTTCCCATTTGTTGCGGAGCAATAAAAAGCCCATAGCGGGGTCGTCCACTTGGAAGCCATGCGCCCCAGCGTTCAGCGCTGCCTCGATATGTGCAAAATAGCTCGCCTGAAAAGCTGGATGGTTGACACAACCCCACCAATTGCTCCATCCTTTCATCCAAGGCGCTGTGACTTTTTCACCCTGCTTGTTAATTACTCGGCCTTGCCGGTTGGAGGTGCTACCTAATGGCAAATCGGGTAGGGTAGGAGTGAGCGCTACTTGCAACTTATAGCCCAAAGAATCAGCCTTTCGAATGAAGTTGGGGTTGGTGGTATAGACCCAATTTAAATAGGTAGCATGGAAGCTTTTTGCAGCAGCAAAGGTCTCAAGCGTGTCATTGGCATCTCGTGGTCGCTCCCATCGGCTGGAGAAGCAGACATCGCTGTAGCGGGGGGCACCAGGAGGGAGCTTGGCTTGGTGGGCTGATTGTTGAACGGTCAGCCATTTTTGCGAAGCGCAACCAGCAGCTACCAAACAATAAAGGATGCAAAGGAGGACGGGCCGTGGGAACATTCGTTGCTTTTTGCAGCAAGGTACGTGCCTGTGGGAAATAAAAAAAGGCAGTAGCCCTAAAGACCACTGCCCAAAAACAACTTCTATTGAGATAAAGGCTTTCCGAATTTATTGGTCAGTTTCCGGCGACTTTTCCATCTTCCACGATTCTTTTCGTGCCATTAACCAACGTGAATACTACCCCGTTTTTGGGATACACGAGCCGAAGCTCGTAATTGCTGCCTTCTTTCGGCTGCGTATTGATGTACCGGACTGAGACCGGTTTTCCTTCGTACTTGAATTTGTAGCCCATCGCCCCCATCTCGCTGTTGGGGAAGGCTGGGTTCTTTTCGTTGAATGGAACCACCGCCTTGTTATCGAGGTCGTACAGTTGTAGGATGAACTTCTCATCCATGATGGCCTCTTGGTCGGCATTGCTCAAGTCAAAATCCACGAAAGTATAGCGCCATTCGTCGGACTTGATTCGCTTGAGTTCGTTGTCACCGTCCCGATTCCGCAGGCTGATGCCCTTGAAACTAACCGAAGTGTTTTGAACAATATTGTTCAAACGCTCCTGCTGTTTGAGCTTGATGGCCGCATGCAATTCCGCGGGAACATTGGTTGACTCAGGGCTTGGTGATTGGCTTGGCGGTTGGTTGATGATTGGTTCGGGTGTTGGTTGAGGTGCAGGTTCAGGCAGTTCCTGTTCCGTCTGCTTAATCTTTCTGTTGAGTTCATTGAGTGCAACATCGTTGCGCAACTGGGACTCTTCCTGCTTGCGCTGCTTATCTTTCAATGAAATGCGTTCCCGATCAATTTCCTCCATTTTCTGGAGTTGCTCATCACGCTGTAGCTCCAATGACTTTATCTGAGCTTGGTATTTCGAACCGCTTTCTTTTAAACGGTTTATTTGTTCCGTTAACGAAGCGACTTTGTCGTCGTGCTTCTGAATGGTCTTGTTGAGTTTTGCGATAGTGCCTTTCAGTTCTGCTATTTTGGCGTGCAGTTGCTGGTTTTGAAAATGCAACACCGTAACACTATCCTTAAAAAGCTGCAATTCTTGCTGAACTTCTTCCAGCTTGAGTACAGCTTCATCCCGTTCTTGACTGACAAGAACGATTTTCGCTTCTTTGTTCTTAATGGTTTGCTTTAGTTCCGAAATGTACCCGCCTTGGTAAAGAATGACGGCGAGGCCAATTGCAAGGACAGCCGAAGCTGTAATTATTATGGGTAATTTTTTCGTCATGCTGTTCATGGGACCCGGTTTTGGGCAGCCATGAAAACAGAGAATAAAGCCTTTTCAGCAATGTTGTTTAAGCCTTTTTTCAGTGTTCTCCTGCTGCGGTGATGGTGTCGGTCAAAATCCCATCTGGGCGTTTTCGATTTCCTCTTACGTGATGGGTGGTGTCTTGGGTTTCAGTTTTTTACAAAAATTTATAAAAAAATGATTTTGTAAAAAGCTGAATGTTAAATATCTGCATGACTACTACTTTTTCAAACATTATACCAAAAAATCATTTATGCTAAAAAATAATTTATTTTAATTGGTTCTACGTGCATTTTGGTAGGATGTTTTGAATTGGACAAAAAAAGAAAGCCCGACCATTGGTCGGGCTTTCTTTTTATAAATAGGCAGTTATCCTTAGAAACAAACCTTCCAATTATCGGGTCAGCAGCGCTTTCCCAGGATAATAGGCCATTTCACCCAGCTCATCCTCAATACGGAGCAATTGGTTGTACTTGGCGACCCGGTCGGAACGGGAAGCAGAGCCAGTCTTGATTTGGCCAGTGTTCAATGCCACGGCGAGGTCGGCAATCGTGGTGTCCTCCGTTTCGCCTGAGCGGTGGCTCATCACGCTGGTATAGCTGTTGCGAGTGGCGAGGTTCACAGCGTTGATGGTTTCCGTTAAGGAGCCGATTTGGTTCACTTTAATTAGGATAGAATTGGCAACGCCTTTGTCTATGCCTTGCTGCAGCTTAATCGTATTGGTCACGAACAAATCGTCGCCCACAAGTTGGATTCGTTTGCCAATTGATTTGGTTAAAGCCAACCAACCGTCCCAATCGTCTTCGGCCATGCCGTCCTCAATGGAGAAGATGGGGTATTTTTTGCTCCAATCCGTCCAAAAATCTACCATTTGGGCAGGTGTGAACTTCTCACCTGTTGATTTCTTGAAATGATAAACGCCTGTTTCTTCATCAAAATACTCTGAAGAGGCAGCATCCATTGCAATCATGATGTCTTCGCCCGGTACAAACCCCGCTTTTTCAATGGCTTGCAATACGGTTTCAATGGCTTCCACATTCGATTTCATGTTCGGGGCAAAGCCGCCCTCATCACCTACATTGGTGGAGTAGCCTTTGTCCTTCAGCACAGTTTTCAGGTGGTGGAATACCTCCACGCCCATACGCAGTGCCTCTGAAAAGCGGTCGGCACCGACAGGCAAAATCATGAACTCCTGAAAATCAATCCCGTTGTCGGCATGTGCGCCACCATTGAGGATGTTCATCATCGGTACAGGCAGGATATGGGCATTGGAACCGCCGATATAGCGGTAAAGCGGCATGCCGCATTCCTCCGCAGCGGCTTTGGCAATGGCCAAGGAAACCCCAAGGATGGCATTGGCTCCGAGCTTACTTTTGTTGGCCGTTCCGTCCAAATCAATCATCAGTTGGTCGAGGTAACGCTGGTCGGTCACTTCCTCACCAACAAGGTGGTCGGCGATGATTTCCTCCACATTTTCGACGGCTTTTTGCACGCCCTTGCCTAGGTAGCGTTCTTTCTCGCCGTCACGAAGCTCAACGGCTTCGTATTTGCCAGTGGACGCACCTGATGGAACAGCGGCCCTTCCGAAATAACCCTCTTCGGTCAATACTTCTACTTCTATCGTCGGGTTACCACGGGAATCGAGGATTTCCCTCGCAATAATGTCTGAAATTGCACTCATGTCTTTAGTTGATGACGGTTGATGAGGTTGATAGGGGTTGATAATGGCTGAGGGCTTGAAAACAATACGCAAGTCCATCAACTTTTATCAACCTTTATCAACCCATATCAACCAGTTTGTTAAGCAAATTGTGGTACAGCCTCGCCTTTCGACACAGCTATCATTTCTACGAAATTATCGAACAAATAGCGGGCATCATGTGGGCCAGGTGAGGCTTCGGGGTGGTACTGAACCGAGAAAGCCTGTTTGTGCTTCACCCGAATCCCCTCAATAGTATCGTCGTTGAGGTTGATATGTGTAATCTCAATGTCAGAGCGGTCGAGCAGTTGGTCGGCCCGAACGCCAAAACCGTGATTCTGGCTGGTGATTTCGGCATGGCCAGTCACGAGGTTTTTCACGGGGTGGTTGATGCCTCGGTGGCCGTTGTGCATTTTATAAGTAGATATGCCCATCGCCAACGCCAAGATTTGGTGGCCCAAGCAAATGCCGAACAGCGGTTTGTCTTCTGCCAAAATGCTTTTAGCCGTTTCGACCGCGTAGCCCATTGGGGCAGGGTCGCCAGGGCCGTTGGAGAGGAAGTAACCATCGGGATTCCACTTCCTAACTTCGGCAATTGGGGTTTTGGCAGGGAAAACCTGCACTTGGCATCCCCTTTCCACCATACAGTTCAGGATATTGCGCTTCACGCCATAGTCCATGACCGCTACCTTGAACTTGGCGTCTGCATTGCCCAAGAAATAAGGACTGGTGGTGCTGACCTTCGAGGCGAGTTCCAAACCATCCATGCTCGGCACCTTGGCAAGTTGAGCTTTCAAGCTAGGAATATCGGTAATTTCAGAAGAAAGGATGGCGTTCATAGCCCCTTTGCTGCGGATATGCCGAACGATAGCCCTTGTATCCACGTCTGAGATGCCAACCAAGTTCTCTTGCTCGAAATAGTCTTGAATGGAAGAAGTGGCCA
Source organism: Saprospiraceae bacterium (assembly GCA_022841745.1). Lineage (GTDB taxonomy): Bacteria > Bacteroidota > Bacteroidia > Chitinophagales > Saprospiraceae > UBA6168. The sequence continues at coordinate 245,923 of JALHQW010000001.1, forward strand.
ATAGCCGACTGTACTGCCAAGTGAAGTTCTTGCAGACCAAGCCCGCTATCTTGATAGATGCTGATTCGGTTTCCGAAATGCGGGTTCCATAATTGCCAATATGGGCATTGGTCGTAACTAGGAGTTGCCCGAAATAGGATGGGTCGGTAAACACTTCCTGGTAACCTGTCATACCGGTATTGAAACAAAGTTCGCCCGATGTGGTGCCAATTCTACCGGCCGATTTGCCGTAGAAGATGGTGCCATCTTCAAGGAGTAGTACCGCTGGAACTTGCGTCATGCGTATAGTTTTTTAAAGAATTTGGTAATGAAAATGGAAAGGAATGCGGCTGGAATAGGCCGTGAATTGAAGGAAGTATGCTGGTGCCTGTTTTTATTGATAGCCACTTAAACTGGTTTTGAACAACAGCTTTTCAAAATCAACGGCAAATATAGCGCATGCGCCATTAAATGAGCGTTAGAATTTGGAATTGTTGAAAAAATGAGTTTTCAATAGCCTTCCAGCTTTTTGACCAAAGAAACGTTCCTTTCAAAATCAAACATCGTGCTCCTGCGAAGGTCGTAATGTGCGAGCCAAAACGCCCTTAATGCACTCACATAACTTACCCTTGCGTTTTCCTTCTCAGTCACGGCTACGCCAAGGTCGAGTACGTCTATTTTGCCGATATAATAACGGTTGCGGGTCATCTGTTCCCTTTTCAAAGAAACATCGTAAGCACGCTTCGACAATGCGACTTGGTTGCGGAGCAAATCGAACTGCTTCACCTTCAATAGGATTTCCTGTTCAAACTGCACTTTTTCCTGGCCTACGTTCAGGCGGTCGAGTTCCCTTTGCGTGTAAGCAGTTTCAAGACGGGCCTCACCACGGCCCCAATTTAGGATAGGGACATTAATACTCAACCCCACTACTTGGTTGCTTTCTAGTGAATTGTAGGCTTCGCCAACCGTAGTGCCGCTTTGAGTGAAACCTACTTGCCCTGATAGGTTCATTTGGAAACCACGCTGTGCTTTTGCCTCTTCGACTCCTGCATCGGCCTCAGTGAGCGTCCTTTCAAATCGTATTACATCGCTTCGATAAAGGTTCGCATATTTTAGAGCATCATCGCCATTTACCATGAAATTGGGAATGGTCTCTGGTGTATCCATTTTGAAGAATACGGCTTTTTTTAGGCCCAAAAAATTGCGGAGCCGCTCGGTGCCTGTTTGCAAATCGAGCAAGGCCCTTTGCACGGCTGCATCGGCATTCATGGAGGAGAGTTCAATTTGCAGCAATTCCGTCTCTGCAATCCTGCCTACCTCGAAACGGCCTTTTGATATATTATATAAGGTATCGGCGTTGGCTTTGTCCCGGATGGCCGAGCGCAAGTTGAGCTGTGCGATGAGCACGTCGAAGAACAAAGAGGAAGCATCAGCAGCCACGCTTTCCATGCGTTCTGCATAGGCTCGGGTCGCTTCCTGGTATTGCAAAGGCCGAATTTTCTTGTCCCATTTCAATTGGTTGTACCCAAAAATTGGTTGGTCAATACCGACATAAAAAGGGGTGGACACATAAGAGGTGATATTGTCGGTACCTTGGTTCAATTGGTCAAGCCGGCTTAGCCCAGTGCCGGCAAAGATGGTGCCCCCAGTTTTGGTGATGCCTTGTGCCAATGCAATCCTCGCAGAATTGAACAGGTTGGATTGGCGAACGAATTTATTGGTGCCATCCGGCAAGGTGATGGGGCCAATGGAGCGGTTCAAGCTGGGCAATTGCCCTGAAAAAGAGAGGCTTGGTTTATAATCAGCTAAAAAGGTTTGGAAGGACCAGTATCGGTTTTTCAACTGCATGGCCGCAGCAAGTGCATCGGGTGCATCACTCTGCGCCAGTGCAACCACTTCCTCAAGGCTCACTTCCAGCGTGTCAACTTGGGCCTTGGATTGATATTGAAATAAACAGAAAGAAAATGAGAGAAGAATTATTCGTTTCATGCAGTGATAGAATTTCAATGGAATTATGGAGGAAATAGAATTACTGACTGACCTATTGCAGGTCGAAGATTAGGTTATTTGAAAAAGGGTTCTAATCAACATTAACTTGCCGCTAAAAGTAGCGGCATATGAAGAACCCAAAGATTTTGGACTTGTACTCGGACT
>JALHQW010000002.1:0-56509 GCA_022841745.1 Saprospiraceae bacterium
GCTGATTTGATGCTTCGTATCAGGGTGTCTACCATAATGTGGTCTCTTTTGGCCCCCAAAGGTAGAACACGCCAAAATTTCAATCGAATACAATTTATTCTAATAGCGAGAATCGCTGGGTAGGCAAGGGGCTGTTGGTTGTTTTCGAACTTCATTTTAGAAATTTTTGGCGAAAATAGCCCAAGTTTGCACCAAATCGTTTCATGTTCAAATTCAACCTAAAATACCTGTTCATCGCCTTCCTGATTTTTATCGTGGAGGTGCTGATTGCCTTGTTTATCAACGACCGCTTCATCCGCCCCTACTTGGGCGATGTACTAGTGGTGGTACTGATTTATTGCTTCGCAAAGGCATTCCTTAACTTGCCCGCTATTAAGCTCGCATTGGGGGTGCTGGTCTTTTCCTTTGCCATTGAAATATTGCAATACTTCAATATGGTGGAAATACTTGGCTTGGGTCATTCCAAATTGGCCAGAATCGTCATTGGCACTTCGTTCGCATGGGAGGATTTTCTGGCCTATTCGGCGGGCATTCTGCTGGTCATCATCCTTGAAAATCGCCAAAATCGCTGATATTCGTGACTCGAAACTCGAAACTCGTGGCTCGAAACTCAAAACCTTCGCTATGGAAATCACCGAAGTCTTCTACCCCCTCACCCGCCAGGACTGGCGCAACTGGCTCGCCGAGCACCACACCACCAAGCCCGAAATCTGGCTGCGCACCTTTCGGAAGGCCACTGGCAAACCCTCCTTGCCCTACGACGATATGGTGGAAGAATGCCTCTGCTTCGGCTGGATTGACGGCATCGTGAAGAAGTACGACGAAGAAAGTGCCGTGCAGCGCATCACCCCCCGCCGCAAGAAGAGCTACCTAAGCGAACTCAACCGCCAGCGCATCTGGAAGCTGCAACGCATCGGGCTGATGACCCCAGCGGGCATCGCCCCCATCGAGTCGCAGATAGGCTCGCCGGACGAACCGCTGAACATCCCCGAATGGATTCTCGAAGCTTTGCAGCGGGATCAACAGGTCTGGCTGAACTTCGAGGCGTTCCCGCATTTTTACAAACGGCTGAAGGTCAACTGGATCACAGAAGCTGGCCAATTGCGCATGGAGGAAATGCAGAAGCGGCTAAACCATTTGCTAAAAATGACGGCGCAGGGGAAACGCTATGGGACGGAGCCGATGGAGGGGTGGGGCGGTTGAGCAAAGGCAGGCCTTGGCCGGGAAACCCACGCCCTTGCGAACAAAAGACCACCCGACGACGACAATACTGCCTTGCCCCATCCCTAAAAGCTTGGTGCGGACGGGAAAACTGCCTGCTACAACGACAAAACTGCCTCCGTCGCAGGCAAAAGGCCACCCCCACTGTCAAATAGGCTGGCCGACAGCGACAAAACTGCCTCCTAGGATGGCTTAAGGGCCATCCTTCATGGGGAAAGTACCTCCAACTTCGTTTTATGGCTTATGATTTTATGAAGTCCTGTCAGGTTTCAATTGAAGTTTCTTTTTAAAACGCATTTATTTCATTTTGGCCAATCGGGGAGCGTGCTTGCAGTTAGGAGGTAACTCAAAGTTACCTCCTAACTATTGCTTGCAGAACCTGACGGGTGTATGGCAATGCGGGGCTTGACTGGAAAAAGACCTGTTAAGCCGCTCATGCACAGCCTGCGAAGTTGCAAACTTCGCAGAACTTCATTTTTGAAAGGCTGGTGGGGGATATACTTGTCAGAACTGGGTCATCCCCAACACCGAGGATATGTTCCTTTTAAGAGGGCTCGTATTGACCGAGGGCAGGTGGGGGCAATTCTGGAACTATATTGACAAAAATGGGCTATAATTTTACATCAAATGGCAGCCGCACCCTTTGCCAATACCAGCCCGACGGACTGGGGCACTACCAGCAATTTCATCACACAGGCCAACGGCTACCTGAGCGTGAAAGGCGCTACACTCCTGGATGCCAGGGCCATCAAGTCCGATTTTCCCGAAAAGCTCAAGGTTGCCGGGGAAGCATTCGAGGCCGCTTGGTCGGCGTACCGCAACAAGGTCACGGCGGCGCAATTGGGCACCAATACCATGAAGGAGGGCTTGCTCTCCATCCTTGAGCAGCTCAACCCGATGATGATCATTGGCCGCAACCATTTTAAATTTGACGCTGCCTTGCGCAAGCTGTTCACCATCGAGGACGTGGTGAACGATGTGCGCAGCAAGCACCCAGCTTCCATTTCCGGGTTTGTGAACGTGGAAGGCAGACCCCAGATGGGCGCATTGGTGCAAATCGAGGGGGAGGAGGGCAAGTTTGCCATCACCGATAACCGTGGCAAGTACGAAATCAGCATTGCCGCTGGCAATTATAAGGTGTTGGTCACCTCGGAGGGCATGGAACCACTTGTCATCAGCAATTTCAAGGTGAAAGCTGGCAAGGGTAGGCGCCTGAACGTTGACATGCAGCCTGCACCTATGGTACTTGCACCCGTGGAAACCAAAGCGGCTTCCTCGTTCCCAGCCGTCGGTGAGCCATTGCAGCACAACTCGCTGGCCAATGCCGTGTCGCAGATGATGGAAGAGGCCAACCTGAACGGCGCTGCGGCTTGAATTGGGTTATTCTCCTAGCCGTATTATTTGAATTAAAGGGTTTTCTTTTAAAAATTGTAAATCCATACTTTGTCCTGTTAAGTCGCTTATGTCATCGCCGAAGGCGACCTGCGACGTCATGCTGGGACTGCCCTCGTGATGTCGCAGGTCGCCTTCGGCGATGACATAAGCGACAAATTACCAAGCGTAGTTTTTATAGGAAAGCCCTGACTTCACTGTAAGGCAACATGAGCCAAACTAAAAACCCGATATGGTTAAACAGCATAAAGCTAAATAACCATATCGGGAATAAATCAATTATTGATTTATTTTGAAAAGCACCCAATTAAAAATACACTCAAAGTAGTTCGATGTTATTTGCTTTTCGTGCACAAAACTTCTATATGTGCTTAATAGAACATCCAACCCCACGACATGATGTGTGATGTCCTAAACGGTTCAAAAAGCGGTGTGGTAAAGTTGACTGGATCACCCGTCCAGCGCCAGTTAATGGTGCCGTCGCCTTCCATTTTTTCAAATACGCCAGTGCTATAAGCCCAGCATGTTTCGGTCGGGTTGGCAGCATTGCAGATGCTGATTTTAGACTCTATGGACATGGTTCCGTTTTCGTTGAGCTTAACAGTGTAGGGAGTGCCAAAAGGACCCCAGTACAATTCGCCATTGCCCCTTTTGAATGAACCATTGTGCCAGCCATTCTGAACCGCTGTTTCCATGCCGCAGATAAAGTCATCGTAAAACTGCTTAACTGGGCCGAATCCAACCATATTAGCCTTGCCAGCCCACAATCCAGCGTAGCCGACATATTCATCTGGGTTGTTCAATGGATCGTTTTCGCTTGGAATAATAAGTGCTGCTGGAGGCAGGTCGCAATTGGTAAGCAGTGGCAGTTTTTTGCCTTCTACATTGCCTGATACGAAGAATGCATGCCAAGCGCCTTCACGTGCTTGCACACCGTTGGAGGTAGGTGAAACAGTTGGTTTGCTGGCATAAAACTCAGCTTCCTCTTCGGCTGTCAAGTACATGGCAATTTCATCCGGTATAACTACATTTTCCTTGGTAAGATCATCCATTGTAATTTCGTCTTTCGTACAATTTACCAACAACATGGCCGTCAGTAATAGGAAGAAAAACCCGATTTTTAGCAACAATTTTTTTGTTTTCATGATAAAATCAATATTTGGTTAAGAAATCAGGTTTTAGGTTAAAGATGACTTTCACCGTTGGGCGAACTCCATCTTGAAATCTAAAATCGGCAATAATTTATATTGTTTAATGTGGGAGAAATTGTCCATGTGTCTCAAATTTTTGTCGCTCCGTCTCTTTTTCTGTATTCCTTCGGATTTATGCCAAAATATTTGTGGAAACAATGGCTGAAATGGGCCAAGTCCTTGAAGCCCACTTCAAGTGCGATTTGGGAAATGCTAAGGGAGGAGGTAGCTAAAAGGTCTTTGGCTTTTTGCAGCCGGTATTTGCGCAGCAACAATGCCAAAGGCTCGCCGGTGACAGCTGTTATTTTACGGTAACATTGGGCACGGCTCATTCCTATATCATGGCAAAGCTTGGAGATATCGAAATCTTCGTCTGCGTAGTTCTTTTCTAGAATCCCCATTAGGTTTTTCATGACTTCATCATCCTCAAGTAATTGGCGGGTGCCCTTCCTATTCCATTCGGTCGCTTTGGTAAATGGAACATGTACTGACTTTTTAAAGGTCAGCATTGCTACGTCCATTCGCCCCTGTTTTCTTCTTTGGGAGAAAAATAAATAGGTCAGGGCCACTGCAATGAACAAGTAAACGAAGTAGGCCCACCTCGTAGCCCACCAAGGTGGCAGGATGCGGAAATGCCATTCCAGGGGTTGTGCGGCGTGGTTGATAGTACTGCTATATGCCAGCAGTTTAAAGCAGTAACTCCCCGGCGGCAGGTGGGTGTACCGAATGGAAGGCTGGGAAGTCTCTGCCCAAGCATCATCAAAACCCTTTAGCAAATAGCGGTAGCGGATTGGGTATGGCTCCCCAAAAGCGCTTACTGGGAACTCGAACGTAAGGGTATTCTCGTGATGCTGGAGATAAAATGGCTCTGAGCTTCCTGTTAAAAGGCCTTTTTCGAGCCTTCTCCCGTTTATTGAAATAGGAATTAAGTAGGATTTGGGTAATTTCAAAGGAATGGCTTGGATGTGGTACCTTTTGTTAAGAATGCCAAGACTGTCTAAGTTTATTGTTTGGCAAAAAGCTTGGTAAAACAAAAAGATGGCAGCTATGCTTACTTCCAGCACATGCCATACACGCGGGGGATGACATAATAGCAGCACGACTTGGGGTTTGGTTACAAAGTTTTGTGGTAGAGGTTTAAGTTGAAACACTTGACAGGCCTGTAGGTTGCGCTGCAAGAGCCATTTAGCGCTATTGAATTTGCGGATTATTGTTCAGCTCCAATTTTAGGCTAAAGAATAGGGAAGGTAAGGCTACTTCCACCCCATTCCTTAGCACACCCCTAAAAATTGGCACAGCTAGGCACTAAAAAAGGGATGTAGTGTGGCAGTTCTTGTTCCGTAAGAAAGAGGTATGGCGGGTAAAATGGCAATGCTGGAACAAAAATTGCAAGCCTCCCATCACCCACCTTTCAAAATCCAAACAATGAGTTTCAACGCACCATCCTAATGCGCCTCTGGAAATTAATAAAATCATTCAAAAAGCCCAGTAAAGCTTACTTGAATTGGCTCCAGCCCCAGAACAAGCGGGCTTTGGCCAGAGGAACGCTATTGACCTTAGTCACAATGACGGCACTGTCTTACGTTGACCATTTCTACTACGCTGAAATCTATTACCGGGAGTTGGGCAACACGGCAGAAAGGAGTTTTTCGTTCGACAATATCTTTCGCCTTGTGTTTGTCCCTTTTGCCAACTTAGCGGCGGTATTTTTAGCAATGTCCAATTGGAACAATTCTAAAAAAAGGTTTGAGGGCATTGCCATCGGGGTCTTATCGCTTTCGATTGTCGGGCTTTGGGGGTCCTTCTTGTTTCAACCTCACTATACAGCAGATGATTATACCTACGAGGTCCTAGTTTTGATTTTGTTCGCCCCTTTGCTTTACGGCCTTACATTCCGCACGGGGTTCTTCCTAACTATCTTTATGGTATTGTCAGTATGGGTGTTGTTGGCCGTCGACGAAAGGTTGGAGCCGGAATATGCCATTTACGATACAGCGCTCATCACCTTGGTTTGGGTGCCTGTGATGGTCAGTACATCCAAATTGGAACAAGCAATGATTGCCAACTTCAATGCCATCGCCAAATTGGAGGAAGCCAACCGTGACATCCTTCAACAAGCATTGGAACTGAAATCCAAGAACCAAGACTTGGAGCAGTTTGCCTATGCCTCTTCCCACGACCTACAAGAGCCGCTGCGCACTATTTCCAATTTTGTACAAATCCTCAACAACCAGCTCAACGTGCAAATGGCAGAGGAGCAGCGCCTTTACATGAGCTTGGTGCTCAATTCCACCGACCGGATGAAGAACCTTATTCACGGGCTGCTGGAATATTCCCGCATCGGTCGCAACAAGCAATTGGAGCGGATTGACTGTAACCAGATGCTGAAAGAAGTTATAGTGGACCTTGACTATTCCATAAAGCAATCCGAAGGCACTATAAAGGTCGGCAAGCTCCCCGTCATCTACGCTTATAAATCCGAATTGACGAGCCTGTTCCAGAACCTTATCAGCAATGCCTTGAAATTCAGTCGGGCAGATGTGGCGCCAATCGTGGAGATAAAAGGAAGCGTCAATGCAGATGGGTATCTTTTTTGCGTAAAGGACAACGGCATCGGCATTGACCCAAAATACGCCGACAAGATTTTCCAACTGTTCTCACGGCTGCACAACAAGGATGAATACGAAGGCACCGGCATCGGCCTGACACAAAGCAAAAAAATAGTGGAACTGCACGGCGGAAGGATTTGGCTGGAACCTTGCCCATCAGGTGGCACTGCCTTTTGTTTTAATATATCAAACGCATTAAGCAAAAACTACAATGAGAAAGAGGCTAAACTGTATCATGCTAATTGACGATGATTTCGCCACGAACCTCTACCACAAGATTGTGATAGAGGAAAGCGGATGCGCCGTCCAAGTTGTAATCAAAAATAACGGGGAGCAAGCCCTCGAATACCTGAAATCGCCTTTCAGCGAAGACTGCCCGAAGCCGGACTTGATATTCTTGGACATCAACATGCCAAGAATGAACGGCTGGGAGTTTCTGGAATATTACAAAGAACTCCCGGTAGAGCAACAGGCCGACAACGTTGTCGTCATGCTCTCGACCTCCTGCAACCCCGATGACCTGGCACGGGCAGCGCAAAACCCTTGCGTGAAGGACTACCGGAGCAAGCCGCTCACCGCTTTGATGCTGGAGGAAATCACGGAGAAGTATTTTACCCATCAACCATTGGAGATGAATCAAGTTTAGCGGCTTTTGTAACGTTAGTCGCACCTTCCCCCGCTCGATTCTTATAAAATGCCCTTTTCTGGGCTATCCTTTTTTCTCCCCGCATTATTTGGTACAAATGCTAAAAGCCTTTGCAATACCCTTGCTCTGCCTTTCCGCCGTGCCTTTGCTTGCGCAGCAATTCGTGGAAGGCAAGGTGAGGGACGCTTTATGGCGAGGGTACAACTGGGATCGAAGTTGTGAGAAAATAAAGTTTTAGGGCATACCAAACTGCTGCATCGTCTTTTGCCAATCTTCCCTCCTCAATTCAAAAACAAAGCAGTCGCTGTCATCCTCGCCCAACCGCTTCTGCTCAACGAAACGGAAGCCAAGCCGCTCATAAAACCGATGCGCTCGGACGTTGGTCGCCAAGGGGTCAATCAAAATGGCTTGGACAGCAACATCGCTAAAACAGCGATTGATGGCTAATTGCATCATGATGGTACCATAGCCCTTGCCCAACTCATCCGCTTCACCAATCCAAATATCAATTGCCCGCATGCCCTTTGGCACATCGCCCCAGTAGTGCGTATCCTCTTCCGCTGGGTCAATTATCTGGACAAAACCGAGTGGCCGCCCGTCCAGTTCTGCCATCAGTTGCTCCCGCCACGTGGGTTCGTGGAGCAGCTCGTTTTCCCATTCCCAGTTGCCGTCAAGGTCGGCGGCGATGACGTGGGGCTGTTCGTCCCAGTGGAGCAGGGTGGGCAAATCGGCGATAGTGGCTGGGCGTAGTTGGATGTCAGGATGAGGCATTGCATTTCGGCTTTATGCAAAAAAAAGAAACTATGGTAAAAAGCCTTTGTTTTATTGGCCAAGTTTTAAAATAATCACGTCCTAAACGTATTGCTATCCTGTCATTGACAAAAATCTGACAAATGCACACCAACGCACAACGCTCTGCCTGCTGTCTTGGGGGGTGACTGTTTAAATTATGCCATAAGCCATTAATCTTTTAGCGGTTGATATGGGTTTATTAAGTTGTAAAAAGTTGATTGCCCAACTCATAATCCCTTATCAACCAAGGTTTTAGCTACGGGCAAAAATCACCCATCATGCAAAAAATAAAATTTTTCATTCCGGTTTTACTACTGTTTTACGCCATTACCGGCCATGCACAAGCCTGGAAATGGGCCAAAAGCCTTGGCCAAGCCAATAACATCACCACCGTCAAGAACATCCGGCCCTACACGGGTACGGATGTGCTGGTCAGCGGAAATTTTGCCGCAAGCACCCTCACCCTCGGCAGCCAAACCCTCACCAACGCCGGCCAAGACGACGGCTTCGTGGCCATCGTGGACGATTGGGGGCAATACACCTGGGCCGCCAAATTCGGTGGTTCGGGCCAAGACTTTGTCGTGGACGCCGCCGCCGCATCCAACGGCGATTTCGTGGTGGCGGGCAATTTCAAGAGCATCACAATGACCATCGGTGGCACAAACCTGAGCAACAGCGGCGAGACCGACGCCTTCGTTGCCAAGTACAAAACCGACAGGACCCTCGCCTGGGTCAAGAAAATCGGCAGCGCCGATATTGACGAAGTCGGCAATGTGGCCATGGATGCCGATGGCAACGCCTATGTTTCAGGGCTTGTTTTGGATAAATTCACCAATTCAATCAAGCATTATTTCGTCCGAAAATTGGATGCCGCTGGCAACCAGGTTTGGGAACGGAAGGGCGAACCGACGAGCGGCTATCCACAGACCACGATGGCCCTCGACGACGACCAGAATGTTTACTTCAGTGGTTCTGTTTACGGAGTTGTAACTTTTGGCAACACCAGCTTGTCCAGCAGCGATACTACCTATGCAGCATTTATCGTAAAATACAGTTCAGCAGGGGCATTACTCGATACCTACGTAAATACCAGCCTTGAGAAAATCAATGGATTACAGGCCGCTGGCAACAATCTCTACGCCTGTGCTGAAAGGAATAGCCAGTTCTGCATCGGCTGGGGCTGGCCGCTGGCGCAGTCCAAGATTCATGTGCTTAAATTCGACGACAACCTGAACCCCGTTTGGAACAAAGCTGCCGGTGGCGATAGCTTTTGCCAGAGCTACGACATCGCCAAAAACCTCAGCGTTGACGACGGTGGGAACGTCTATGTCACAGGCTATTTTTTCAGCCCTGCCATTGGATTTGCTGGTGATTCCCTGCGCAACACCTTCAATTTGGAATATTACTACCCACAAATCTTTGTTCTCAAATATTCGCCCTCCGGCAATGAGCTTTGGGGCAAATCCCTCGGCGGCATCCACTTGGACGAAGCCACCAGCATCCATGCCTTCGGTGACGATAAGTTCTACCTCGGCGGCAATTTCGAATCCGACCCAGCGACCTTTGGTGCGCACAAACTACACAACACGGGCAACTTGGATTCCATCTACGTCCACCTGCGACCCGCCCGCTACGGGCGCAAGACGATGGGATTCCTAACGGTCTTCGATAAAAACGTAAGCAGCACCAAGCCGGAACCCGCCTTTGGGGAGGTGGCCATTTTCCCGAACCCTGCCACCGGGCAAATCACGGTTCGGCTGAAAACGCCAACCGATTCGCCGCTGACTTTTCAGCTTCATGCTGCGGATGGGCGGTTGCTCCGCAAAACAACCTACAATGACCCAACTATTGAACTGATAGAGGATTTGACGGGGTTGCCGCCGGGGTTGTATTTCGTGACCTTGCGGTCCGGAGAAGGGGTGTTTGTGGGGAAAATTGTGAAAAACTAATTGACCGCCATATTACGATTGGGGGTTCGTAGGGCGTTGCCCAACGCTAACATATTGCGCCCTTTCAGGGCTTGATGCAATGATAGCCCTGAAAGGGCGCAATATACTAGCATAGGGCAACGCCCTATGAATGTGAAACCATGAAACCATAAAACCATAAACAACGTGACCATCAAACATCTCATGTCTCATTTAAAAAATTGATTACCAAATGTTTAGCAACCAAATAAAGCATATAACAATTGCCCTCTCAATAGCAATTTGCACCATCCAAACCACCCACGCCCAAATCCAAATCAACGAACTCCTCGCCATCAACACCACCGTGGCCTACGACCCCGACTTCGGTGAGTTTTCCGATTTCGTGGAGCTGCACAACGTCTCCGATGCCCCCGTGAACCTCGCTGGCTACACCCTCACCGACGACCCCACCGACGAGGGCAAATGGGCCTTGCCGGAACTGACCCTCGCCCCCGGCCAGCACCTCGTCATCTGGACGGACGGACTGGACAAGCGGCCCGGCGACACGGCTTTCGTTTTCTTTAAAAATGCCGTGCAAACCATGACCGCCCTCCACACCAATTTCCGCCTGAGCGGGGACGGCGAGTACATCGGTCTGTTCAGCCCGCAGGGCAGTTTGGTGGATGAAATCACCTATTGCACACAAACCAGCGACGTGTCTTACGGGCGCAGCACGGTGGATGCTTCGCAATGGCTCTACTTCGGCGAACCGACGCCCGGCGCTGTCAATTCCCCCTACGGCTCGGCCCTGATGGAGACGCCCGGCGAGCCTGTTTTTTCATTGCCGGAAGGCTTTTATCCGACTCCACAACTGCTGCAACTAACCACGCAGGAGCCGGGAGCCGTCATCCGTTTCACCTTCGACGGCACGACGCCCAACGGCAGTTCGCCCGTTTTCCCCAATGATTTTGAGCTGAACCTCAACCTGACCATCAAGGCGAGGCTCTACGTGCCGGGCAAAATGCCGGGGCGGGTGGTCACGAAAACCTATTTCATCAACGAAAACTACCAGTTGCCCGTGCTGTCCATCAGCGCCAATGCCGCCAACCTCTACGGCTTCGATTTTGGTATCCTGCAAAATGCCATCAAGGACCGGGAAGTGCCCGCTACCATTGAATATTTCGAGCCGGGCACGGGCGAACGGGCGTTCCTTGCTGGCGTGGGGATTCGGGTCTTTGGCACTTCGATTTACAACCTGCCCCAGCGCCCGCTTTCCGTTCGTTTTAGGGAAAAATACGGCGACGAAATCCTGAAATACCCGCTGTTCGAGGACAAGCCTATCCCCCGTTACTCGGCTTTTTTGCTGCGCAATGGCGGCAACGACTACAACACCGCCTACTTCCGGGACGGGCTGGGCGTCAACCTCGTGAAGGGCAAAATGGACATTGATTTTCAGGATTACAAGCCCTGCGTCGTCTTCGTCAACGGCCAGTACAACGGCATCTACGAGCTGCGGGAGCGCCTCGATGAGCAGTACATCGGCAGCAACCACGAAATCAATCCCGACAACCTCGACTACCTCGAAGACAGCCTCCAAGTGGTGGCGGGCGACCAACACGACTTTCTGGCGTTGATGGATTTTGTGAAAAACAATGACGTGAGCGACCCCGCCGTGTTTGATAAAATCGCTTTGAAAATAGACCTCAACGAGTACACCAACTACCTGATTCTCAGGGCTTTCATCGGCTACCAAATCGCCGACCTCAACAACCGCTACTGGCACAACAAAGACACCAACGGAAAATGGCGCTGGATTGCCACCGACCTGGAGCACGGCTTCGGGCAACTTGGCGGCGACCCCGTATCGGAAAACACGATCGCCAAGTTGGCGGGCCTCTCCGGTGATTTGCCCGAATGGGCGACGCTGCTCTTTCACCGCCTGCTGCAAAACCCCGGCTTCCGGGACGGCTTCATCCAGCGCTCGGCGGCGTACCTGAACACCGTTTTTCATCCAACCATCACTATCGCCACAGTGGACAGCCTGAAAAACCTGCTGCAACCTCAAATGCCCCGGCACATCGGTCGCTGGAACTCGCCGCCGAGCATCGCAACTTGGCAGGCGAACACCAACCAAATCAAGGTTTTCCTGCAAAACAGGCCGGGCCACTACCGCCTGCATTTGACCAACCTTTTTGGGAAACCCGACAGCGCATTGGTTTCTATGGAAATCATCGGGCAGGGCAAGGTGCTGGTGAGCGGCGTGGCGTTTACCGAGGACATGAACGGTCCTTTTTTCAAAAATACCAATATTACGCTGCAAGCCGTGCCAGCCCCCGGCCATCGCTTCGTGGAATGGCAGGGGCTGAACAGCACCAACGAAAACGCCAGCCTGATGCCCGTAGGCGACACTGCCTTCGTGGCGGTTTTTGCGCCGCAAAACGGCATCAGCATCATCCCGCCCGTCATCTCGGCGGACACCACCTTGGCCGCCGATGCCTCGCCGTGGTACGGCTTCGAGGACGTGACCGTGCAGCCCGGCGCCCGCCTGACCGTGGAAGCCGGGGCGACGCTCCTGCTCACCGACGGCGTCTGCCTTGACGTGAAAGGTGGTCTGAAATTGGACGGTTCAACCGACCAGCGCATCACCATCAAACCCGACCCGTCGCCGTCGGCGAGGCGCTCATTTTACGGGCAGTCAGGCCATTGGGGCAGCATCCTTGCCGACGACCCTACGGACAGCCTCATCCTCCGATATGCCGATCTGCGGGGCGGCAGTTTCGGGCGGGACAGGCGCCGCCATTTCTCCAGCATTTCAACTTATAATACCGACCTGCGGGTGGAGCACTCGACCATTGCCGAAGGCAAAGCACCCCTCATCTCAAGGGGCGGCAGCGCTTATATCGGGCACTCGGAATTCCATACTTTCTCCAGCGTTAATGGCTTCGTCAGCCTCTACGACATGGACGCCCCGCTCATCGAGCATTGCGTTTTCAGGGGAAATCGGGCCATCAACACCGACGCCATTGACATCAAGGGCATCACGAACGGGGTGGTGCGGCACAACGAGGTCTATGGCTTCCTCGGCTCCAACTGCGACGGCATTGACCTCGGCATTTACTCGCAAAACATCCTCGTGGAGCGGAACATCATCCACGACTGTTCGGACAAGGGCATCTCCATCGGCTCGCAGTCCAATGCGCTCGTGCGCCGCAACGTGATTTACGACTGCGACCTCGGCGTGGCGCTGAAGGACAGCCTCGCCGTCGCCCAGCTTGACCAGAACACCTTTTACGGCAACCGCATCGCCGTGGCTTGCTACGAAAAAAGTGCCCTGCGGGGGGGAGGAACTGCCTTCGTGAAAAACACGGTTTTGGCCGCCAGCATTGAGGCGAGCATTTTTTTCGATGCAAAATCCTTGGTGCAGGTCAGTTTTTCGCTCTCCGACCGGGAGGCGCTGACGGGTACGGGCAACTTGCATGAAGACCCTCTGCTAGTCCATCCAACGACGGGCAATTTTGAGCTTTCGCCCAACTCGCCCTGCATTGACGCTGGCGACCCTTTTTCCCCGAGCGACCCCGACGGCAGCACCGCCGACATGGGCGCCTACTACACGCACACGGGCATTTTCGGGCTGACGCTGCACATCAACGAATTCAATTACCACCCGCCCTTCAACCGCCCCACGGGCGACTGGGTGGAGTTGCACAACCGGACCGGCCAGTCAATTGACCTGGCGGGCTGGCGCTTGGCGCACGGGCTTTATGAGTTCGTTTTTGGTGAAAATACGGTGGTCGCTCCGGGTGGCTATCTCGTAGTTTGTCAGGATACGGCGCAGTTCAAAACCTACCACCCCGACGTTGAAAGACTTGCTGGCAATTTCCATTTTGACCTCAACAATAACTCGGGGAAAATCGCCCTGTACGACCCATCGGGCGGGCTCGCCCACAGTGTCAACTATGCCGACAGCCGTCCTTGGCCGCCGCTCGCCGATGGGGATGGCGCTACCGTGGAACTCGACCAAAACCGGGAGGGCAACCTGCCCACTGACTGGCGGGAAAGCCACGTTTTACTCGGGACTCCGGGCAAACCGAACAGCCTGCCCCCCGACGTGTCGGGGCTTTTTGTCAATGAAGCCTTGGCTTCCAACACCAACACCCTGCCCGACGAACAGGGCGAGTACGACGATTGGTTTGAGCTGTACAATGCGTCCGATGAACCGCTGAACGTGGGCGGGCTGTGCTTCACCGATGATGAGACCGAGCCGTACCGTTATCAATTGCCACTGCATTTCCCTGAGCTGACAACTATCCCGCCGCACGGTTTTTTACTGCTCTGGGCAGATGGGCAACCGGAACAGGGGCTGCTTCACGCTGATTTCAAGTTGAGCGGCAGCGGCGAAATGGTGGCGGTTTTCCAACGGGAAGGCGCAGATTACGATGAGCGGGAGCGGCTGGTTTTTGCGCAGCAAAGCCCCGATGTGTCATGGGGCCGCTACCCGGATGGCAGTGCGGAGCTGCGGTTCATGTACCCGACGCCGGGGGCGACGAACGTGGCTTCAGGGGCGGAGGAACCGGGGGTAGAGCCTTTGGTGATGTTCCCGAACCCGTTTTCGCAGCGGCTGTTTATTGATGCGGGGAGGGTGGAGAAGCCGTATCGGTTGGTGATGGTCAATGCGCTTGGAGCGGTTGTTTTTGAGGCAAATGGCTTGCGGGAGGAGACGGCCATTTTGCAAAGAAATGCTTTGCCAGCGGGGCTTTATACGGTGGTTTTGATAGATAATAATGGAAATAGGTTTGCAGAGAAGGTGGTGGTGTCTGCTCCATAGGCTGTTGCGCCGTGCTGTGCCCTGCTCCGTAGCGGAAGACTAAACTAAACGTGGCATTGACCATGCGAAAATAATGCGCCATCGCACCGAAACAATATCAATCTTTAATTTTACGCTTTTAAAAAACAGCCTAACCTTTTCAATATGAACAACCCCAAACTCATCCTCTACATCGCCGCCAGCCTCGATGGCTACATCGCCAAGCCGGGGGACGACCTTTCCTTCCTCGACGCCATCCAAAAAGAGGGTGAGGACTACGGCTATTCCGCTTTCATCAGCCAAGTGGGCACGGTCATCATGGGCAGAAAAACCTTCGATTGGGTGTTCAGGGCCATCAGCAACGTGCCGCACCCGGAGAAAGAGACCTACATCATCACACGGACGGCACGGGAGCCGATTGGCAAGACGCAGTTCTACACGGGCGATGTGGCCGAACTCGTTCGGGAACTGAAGACCAAGCCCCAAAGGGGTGAACCCGGTGGCGTCATCTATTGCGATGGTGGGGCGCAACTGGCGAACACGCTGTACAAGGAGGGCCTTCTGGATGAAATCATTGTGTCCATCATCCCCGTGCTGCTGGGCGGCGGGGTGCGGTTGTTCGAAGAGGGCATACCGGAGCGGCAAATGCAGCTGGTCGGTTCAAAGGCGTATGAAACGGGGCTGGTGCAAGTGCATTACCGGGTGATGTAAAGCCACTCCACTATCCCCAGCCCGCCAATAATTACTACTTCAAGCATAAAATAGACTACGCCCAGCCCTGTGCAGCTTG
This sequence comes from Saprospiraceae bacterium, assembly GCA_022841745.1. Classification (GTDB taxonomy): domain Bacteria; phylum Bacteroidota; class Bacteroidia; order Chitinophagales; family Saprospiraceae; genus UBA6168. Next base: position 15,355 of record JALHQW010000002.1, read on the forward strand.
GGAAGAATTGCGTCAGCAGCACGGCAGCAAACAGGGCGTAGGCCAAATTCGCTACCACCAGCGCCCAAAGCATCCAACGGGGGCGATTCCTGCGACGAGCCAGCGGCAGCGAGTAGCTTGCGTAACAAAGGTTGATGATGCCCTGCAAGGTGAGCAGCCAGACGGGCAAACCCAGCAGGTCCGACAATGGCTCCCGAACTATCAGCAGGAAAACACCCACGACAAGGCCGGCAATGCCGTCAAAATAAAGCAAGCGGGTGAGCGGCGTCGGCGTCATGACTGGTGCTTTTTCAATAAAATCTTGGTATGCCGTAGGCCATCTCCTTCCCAGCCATAATGGCCGGGGATGATATGTCGGGGCCTGCGGTATTTGCGCTTTGTCTTCTTTACCGACTTGGCCCATTCCACTGGATTTGCATGGGACAGGTTGCCAAGGCCCGTGGTTTCGGTACTTTTTATAAAACAGCCGCCGTACAGGATTTTCTCCTTAGGGAACCAGGCGACGATATTGTCGGGAGCGTGGCCTTCACCTGGGTAGAAGGTCTCGAAGCGCAGGTTGCCAATGCGGAACGTCGTGTCCTTTGCGAAGCAAAATTGCGCCTGCGGCTCGCCCTCCCGTCGGCACCAATCCAGCGTAAGGCAAGAGGAATAGGTGCGGATGCCCCGTGCCTTGAAGTAGTCCAAACCTGCCGTGCGGTCAGCGTGGAAATGGGTGGAAAGGCAAAAAACAACCTCTTTGCCATGCCTTGCTCGGATGCTGTCGAGCAGGGGCTGGCATTGTTTGGTATCCCACGGTGTATCCATCAGTACAGCGCCCGCATCGGTCAACACGTACATGCTGTTGGAAGGGACGGGTTCACCTTTGTAATCATTATAGGTGGTGTAGATGTAGAAATCGCCCGTGAGATGGGTGATATTCAGGGCAGGGTTTGGGTTTTGCGCAAGCAAACAAACCGGAAAAAGCAGTAAGGAAAAGTATGCCTTCATCAAGGTGATTTTTCCGCAAAGAAAGCCATTTCTACGACTTCTATTTGGATGCCATGTTGACTGCAAACGCTTGTTTCGACAAAAAATAGGAAGAATAGGACGTAGCTTATTTTCATTTCGAGCAAGTTGCCGGATTCGTCCATACTGGGGCACCATCGGTCGGCTTATTGCTCGCAATAAAATTGGGTGGCTTAGGTTTGGGCCTCAAATCAATGCTACATGATTAAAAAGCACCTGACCCTGTTCGGCATCCTGATTGCCCTTGTATTTCTGTTCATCTCCGTCAGCTTATACCCCGGCGGCTCGCAGCACGATGAAATGACCGTGGGCTTTGATTGGCGGCATAACTACCTGAGCAATTTGCTCAACCCAGTGGCCGTAAATGGTGCTGACAACCCCGCCCGCGCTTGGGCAGTGTGCGGTGTGCTCTTCCTCTGCGCCAGTGCTGCCTTGGCTTTTGTTCGCCTTTCGGCAAAAATCCCGCATAAAAGCTCCGCCAATATCATCCGTTACGCTGGGGTAGGTGCCATGCTTTCTGCACTGTTTGCCGCTACGCCACTGCACGATTTGGCAACGTCCATCTCCGGCACGTTGCTGATGCTGACCCTTTTTTATGCCACGGTTTTCCTCTTCAAAACCAAGCTGCATTGGCTGAAAGCCCTCTCGGTGCTGTACCTGCTGGTGCTTTACGCCAGTGCTTTCATCTATTTCACCCAAAATGGCCTGGCCTACCTGCCCGTGGTGCAGAAGTTGAACTTGTTCGTGGCCATTGCTTGGGTGCTGGCAATGGAGTACGTGGTAAGGGGCGAGGATTTTCTTGTTTTGAAGCAAGATTAAACCAGCAACCCTGAACACGGCATTCACCTTCAAGGCGGCGTCACCGCCCCATACTCCAACCGCAGCAGCCTCGCCTCGCCCCGCTTAGGTATCAACACGATGAACAGTTCATCGTAGTCCCCATGCTGAAGGTCGGCAGGGCGTGGTTGCACGCCCAGCAGGTGGGCCGTCAGCGGTACGGTGTTGCTATGGCCTACCACCAGCACGGCTTCGCCTCGGTGTTCTTTTTTTATTCTTTTGGTAAAAATGGCGAGTTGGCTACTGTCCGGTTCGTAGCTGCGCACAGGGATGCCGAGCCTTTTGGCCAGCGGCTCAGCGGTGGAGCGGGTGCGGGCCTTGTCGGTGGAATAGATGGCCGTGATATTGGCATCGGCCAGCACCCTTGCCAGTTCGTTGGCCCTTGCCGTGCCGAGCGTCGGGTCGAGTTGGTCGAGGTCGCCCTGGCGGTCGGCATGGCGCACCAGCACGACGGTGGTAGGGTAGGGATGGAGGCAGCCCGACAGGAGCACCGAAAACATTGCCACACTCCACATCCATGAAATTTTATTTTTATTCATCTTTTTATGCATTATTTTAAATTTTACGAAACTGCTTGTTAACTTTCGCCCTTGATGCTTCCCCAATAGTTCACACTTAATTTTACTCACTACTTAAATCATTATCATTATGGCGAAATTTTACCGATTCACCCTGCTCTTCTGTGCTGTCTGCATTACCCTGCAAGTAAGTGCACAACTGTCCATTGGCGGCAAGCCCGTCAGCTTCCTTTACCCATCCATTGCGGAGCGCACCGTACCCGTGGTTCAGATGCCTGATGTGGATGTACCGGCCCTGCTCAAAGAAGACGAGGAGAACATGAACGGCATCGAAAAACCCTACCGTTTTGGTTTCGAGATGGCCGTGCAAATCAACCCGGAGAACGCCGGCGTGACAGACCTGCTACCCGGCGGCGATAAACTCTGGCGGGTGGCCATCACCTCGCCCGGTGCCAAATCCATCAACTTCATCTTTTCCAAGTACCTACTGCCAGAAGGCGCACAGTTGTTCATCTACAACGCCGACAAGTCCGAAATCATCGGGGCGTTCACGGCGGCCAACAACCAGGAGGACGAGCAACTGGGCACGACCCTCGTCTTTGGCGATATGGTCATCGTAGAGTATTACGAGCCACAGAACCCAGCCTTCCATGGCCAGGTAGAAATCGGCACGGTGGTTCATGGCTACCGTTCGCTCGCCGAGCCTAATGCCACTGACGAGCGTGGTTTTGGCGCATCGGGTAGCTGTAATATCAACGTGAACTGCCCCCTTGGAACTGGCTGGGAAAGCCAGCGCAATTCGGTGGCCAAGATAGTGAACGGCGGCGATTGGTGTACGGGTGCCCTCATCGGCAACACGGGCGGCTCGCCCACCCCCTACTTCCTCACCGCCAACCACTGCTACGCCAATAGTATCGGCACCTGGGTTTTTTGGTTCAACTACCAGTCCTCCTCCTGCTCCAATGGCTCAAACCCGCCCTACAACTCCATCAGCGGTTCGACCCTGAAGGCTCGCCGTGCCAACAGCGACTTCTGCCTCTTGCAACTCAGCAGTGCGCCTCCCGGCAGCTTCAGCCCCTACTACGCAGGTTGGGACAGGAGCGGTGCAGTGCCCACCAATTCCACGGGCATCCATCACCCCAGCGGCGACATCAAGAAGATTTCGAGGGACGACAACCCTGCCACCAACGGTAGCGCTGGCGGCTGGGGCGCCGACCACTGGCGGGTCTATTGGGACCAGGGCGTGACCGAGGGCGGTTCCTCCGGCTCCCCGCTCTTCGACCAGAACCAGCGCATCGTCGGCCAGTTGCACGGCGGTGCATCTGCCTGCGGCAACAGCCCTGCGAACCTCTGGGACGAGTACGGCAAGGTGAGCGACTCGTGGAACGGCAGCAGCGCCAACAAGCGCTTGCGTGACTGGCTCAATCCCGCCAACAACGTGACCACCATGGACGGCTACGTGCCCGCCACGCTGGCCATCGAGCCGACCGGCGGCTCCAACGTGAACGTGGCTTCCAGCGAGGGCATCGAATTGTTCGATATCCTCTCTAGCGCTGGTGGTTGGAGGGCCGAAAGCCTTAGTCCTTGGGTTAAGGTCAACCGTGCCGACGACGGATTTGGCGAACTGGAGGTCAGCTACGCAGAGAACTCAGCCAGTGCCACCCGCAAGGGTATCGTGCGCCTGACCAGCCCAAGTGGTGCACAGTCCGACGTGACCGTGACCCAGTTCGGCAAAGGTTCGAAGGCCGACCAGCCAACCCTGCGCCTTGCCACCCTCTTCCCCAACCCGACGGCTGGCCTGACCACGGTGAAGCTGCTCAGCAAGGGCACCGCCAACGTGACCGTCTTTGATATGACTGGCCGTGCCGTGATGCAGTTACAAGGAGAGGGCCAGTTCAACCTCGACTTGAGCGGCCAAGCCAATGGCATCTACTACGTGCGCATCCAACTCAATGGGGAGGTGAGCACTGTGCGGTTGGCGGTTCAGCGTTAAGTAGTTTTTTGTGTTTAAGTATAGAATGTCCACGGCCAGCGCCCAGAGCTGGCCGTGTTTTTTTTTGGAGCATGGTGACTGTGTCATTTTAGTTAATGGGGGCCATGTTTTTGAGCGAAGAAAGGGAAGGGCGGGGTGCCGTGAGGCGATGACTCGAAATCACCGTCTCAGTTCGCATTCACAATCATTGTTTCGGCTTACCTTTGCTTGGCAGCGCAAATTCCAATATGTCAAAACGATATCCACGAACACTTTCGACGGGCGCAAACAATACCGTCATTGCCCTTTCCGATACGGAGGTTGGCAAGCTGTTCTTTGGCGATACCCGTTCCGATATTGGCTCGGAAGCTGAGAAGATGAAATTTGCCAATGCCGTGAACGGGTTGGTCGTCCGGTTCGTGCGCTTGGACGTGTTCGAGAACGACAGCGAGATGCTGGTGATGGAGCGCCTCTACCCCCTCGACTTCCGGGCCTACGAACAAGAAAAACGCCTGCTCTGGCTCGATGTCTTCGAGAATGAACTGACTCAACTCCACCGTGCTGGCTTCGTGCACCGTGACCTCCAGCGCCCTTCCAACATGCCCGGCATGTCCTACGACAATATCTTCCTCACCCCCAATGGACTCCGATTGATTGATGTGGGCATTTCTGCTTTGAAATCGCAGGTTGGCGAGCGGCTCTTTGAGCGGTTCGTTGAGCAGGAGCGGGCGGAGTTTGAGGTATTTAGGGAGTTCTTATTGGCGAGGTAACAAGCATTTACAACCGCCTCCTCTCCTCACTCGCCCCCCCATCCCGCTGCCGCGCATCCCGCAGTTTCCGGTTTCCAAATTTCCCGCTCCACGTCATCATGAACACCCGCTCGGCTTGTAGGTAGCCCGCTTTTACGTAGAGGTTTTGGCTATCCTCACGGGTGGTTCCCTTGTAGTTGTTCGTCATGAAAATATCGTTGCAGTTCAGGCTCAGCTTGCCCCATTTCTCCCCAAAATCCTTGGAAAAACCGAGGTTCAAGTTGCCGTTCGGGCTGAACTTGGTCACGCCGTAGCGGTTGGCGGTGATGAAAAATGCGGAGAGGTCAACCGTGAATTGGTGGGGCAAGCGGAAACTGTGGTTCGAGTTGAAGCCGAGCAGGTAGGCGTCGTAGTTGAAGTCCACACCCTCTAATTCCACCAAGAAGCTTTGCCAGGCCACGAAGACGTTGTTCTGCGTCTCGTACCATTTGGTGGGCTGCACGGCGAAATTGACCATGGCGTAGGCGGTCTGCGTTGAGCCGTTGTTCACGGGGTAGGTGATGTGCGAGTTGTTCACCACGTCCACGTCGGGTATGTCCCTCATGCTCTCGGTTTCCTTGTTGTACTCCACGGTCAGGTTGATGATTTTGTAGCGGTAATCCGCCCGGACGGCATGGACGAAGGCGGGCTGCAAGGACGGGTTGCCACCCTGCACGGTACTGGGGTCATAAAATATGAGGTAGGGCGCCAATTGCGTGAACCCGGGCCGGAATATGCGGCGGCTATAGGATAAATTTAGGCTCTGGTTTTCATTGATATTCCGCATTAAATAAACACTGGGAAACCACGAGCCATACTGCCTATCCACTACGTTTGGCTGGGCTTGTGAGCCGAGGTTGGTATTGGTAATTTCATACCTTAAACCTAGCTTCATGTCCATTTTGGCATTTAATTTAAAAGATAGGGTACTATATGCGGCGGCAATATCCTCCGTCAATTTAAACCGGGAAGTGAGCATGGAATCCGCCTGCCAGTCGCTGCCCTGCACCTGGTTTTCCACCCGCACGTCGTTGTCGAAATTGGACTGGGCGAACTTCACCCCTGCCTCGAACTGTGTTTCTTTTTTAAAAGTCTGCGTATAGTCAGCCTTTGCCACCGCAATATTGATGGGCGTTTCCTTGTTCACCCGCAATTGTTGTTCGTTGCCCTTTTCGCCATTATTGAATTCGGTAAAATAGCGGTAATCACTGGGGTTGTCTATGAAATAATCAATATAATCGGCGTCGAAACTCAGCGTCTGCTTATCATTGAATTTATGCTGCACATTAAAGTTTCCCGCCAGCGAGCGCCAATGGTTGACTTCATTGGTAAACATGCGGGTCGTGCTGTCCAAGGCGCTGTTTGTTCGGTGCAGGATTTTGTTCTCGGCGGTCATGTCCCAGTAGCGGTCGAAAAAACTGCCCAGCACGCCGACGGTCGTTTTTTTGCTCACGTCAAAATCCGCCCCGAAGCGGGCGTTCTGCGTCCAGAGGTCGGGCGAGCGCACGCTGCGGCCATCCGTTTCGATGAAGTCGCCGCCCCGTTGGATGCCCCGGTAGTTGGTGAACACCTGCGGATTGTGGTCGAACTGCATGGAATAATTGCCGAAGAGGTTCAGTTTGCCCTTGCGGAAATTCAGGTTCAGCCCCGTGCCGTACTTCTCAGCCCGGCCATAGCCGCCGTTCACGGAATAGCTACCGTTCAGGCCCGCATCTGCCGTTTTTTTCAGCACGATATTGATGACGCCAGCGCTGCCCTGCGCATCGAAACTGGCTGGTGGCGTGTGGATTAGTTCTATCCGTTCGATATTGTCCGCCAGTGTGCCTTCCAGCAGCGAGATGATGGCGTCCGGCGGCAGCGGGCTGATTTTCCCGTTTATCATGATGATGACCCCCTGCTTGCCGCTCATGCTGATGCTGTTCGATTGCTTGTTCACGAGCACCCCCGGCGAGCGTTGCAGCACTTGCAGGGCATTGCCCCCGGCATTCACGCTGCTGGCCGCCACGTTGATGTTCATTCGGTCAATCTTTTGCTCGAAAAACGGTTTCTTGGCCACGACCTGCACCTCCTGCAATTGGGATGCTTCTTCTTGCAACACAATGGTTTCCAAGGACTTGCGCCCAGTGTTTTCCATTGTAAAAACGCCAGAAAGGTACTCGCTGAAACCGACCATCGTCACCCGCAGCAGATAATCCCCGCCGCTGATTTCATCGAGGCTGAATGTCCCGTCGTCATTGGTGACGTTCCCTTTTGCAAGGCTAGAATCGGCAGCATTTAATAATAAAACGGATGCGCCCGGCAGCGGCTGGTCAGTTGGATCGGTGATTTCGCCTGTGAGTTGTGCTTGCGCAAACGAGCTGGGAAGGCAAAGAAAATTAAGGCCGAGCAGCAGCGCTGCGGCGAGGGTTTTTGATAACATGACAGTCGTATTTAGGTGATTTGCTTAATGGTTTGGTGGGTGTTTTTTGGTTTGATGGGTAATTTTGGTTTGATGGGTAATTTTTGGTTTGATGAGTTTAATTTGTGGATGTCGCGGTTTGCGTCGCTTTTGTCATTGCCGCAGGCAATCTGCGACGTCTCGGTTTGCGTCCCGCTGTGCGTCGCTTTTGTCATCCCGTAAGGAACTGTCCACGTCGTAAGGGAAGCCACGTTTGCCCGCACGACGTGGACGGTTTCATTCAGAATGACAAAAGCGACGTGCGCCCCTCTCACCCTCTCACCCTCTCACCCTCTCACCCTCTCACCCTCTCACCCTCTCACCCTCTCACCCTCTCACCCTCTCACCCTCTCACCCTCTCACCCTCTAATTCTCCACCCCCGCCAGCCTATCCCGCCACTCCACGGGCGTCATGCCGAACTCTTGCTTGAACACTCGCCCGAAATAGCCGGGGTCGTTGAAGCCGGAATCGAAGGCTACGGAGGTAATGGTCAGGTGCTGGTTTTCGAGCAATTCCTTGGCCTTTGCCAAGCGGATATTTCGGATGAACTTCGTGGCCGAGCAGCCCGTCAGTGCCGACAGCTTGCGGTGCAGGTGCGAGTGGCTCATGCCGATTTCCTTGCAAAGACCCTCCACGTTGAACTCGGCGTCGTCCAAATGAGCCTCCACGGCACGGCGCACTTTCCGTACGAAATAGTCTTCTGATTCCTTCATTTCAGGGGCAACGGGTGTGGTAAGTTTCAATGGGAAATGCTCCCCGCCAATGCCTGCCACACTGCGGTAGTGGCGCTGCAAACGGCGGCGGGTCTCCAGCAGGTTGCGGATTTGCAGCAGTAGCTCTTCCCGATGAAACGGCTTCGCCAGATAGGCATCTGCCCCTTGCTCCAGCCCCTCCAGGCGGCTCTCGAAGCCCACCTTCGCAGTGAGCATGATAACCGGGACGTGGCTGGTGCGTTCATCGTTTTTCAAAAAACGGCAAACCTCGTAGCCGTTCATCACGGGCATCATCACATCCGTCACTACGAGGTCAGGGATTTGCTGTGTGGCCAATTCGACGCCTTCTTGCCCGTTGACGGCGCTCACCACTCGGTAATTGCTTGAAAGACAAGTCTTTAGGTAGCTCATCACATCGGGGTTGTCCTCCATGAGCAGCAGCAAAGGCAGGGCGTTATCGTCACTATTCCTGTTTTCTACTCCGCCAATGTTTTCCCCCATTGGTAAAATTGTTAAAGGAGAAAGAGCAACTTGTAATTCCTCATCGGCAATTTGTTCCTTAGCCACATCCTCTTTTGGTTCAATGCTGACCTGAGCCCACAACTGCCTCCTCAATCCGCAATCCTTTGTCATTCCTGAAGGGAACCTAAATCCGCAATCCTTCATTGGCAGGCAAACCACAAACTCCGCCCCTTCCCCTCCTCTGCTTCGGGCCACAATCTCCCCGCCCATCAGCTTCACGAACTCCTTCGTCAGTGCCAGTCCGATGCCGCTGCCTTGGTACTGCGCCGAGTCCGTAGCTTGGAAAAATCGGTCGAAAATCTTCGGCAATTTCTCCGCCGGGATGCCGGGGCCAGTGTCCCGAACCTTGAGGAGCAGGGTAGGGGAGCCGCCCTGCGGGCTGGGTTGCTGCGCAACAGAGACATAGACATTTCCACCTGCTGGGGTAAACTTCAGGGCATTGGACAACAGGTTCGACAACACCCGTTGCAGCTTTTCGGCATCGTATTCCATCACCAATTCGTCGAGGTCGGAGAGGAAGTGCAGGCCAAGCTGCTTGTCCGTGGCCATGGAGTGGAAATTATTGGTCACAAATTTCAAATAGCCCACCACGTCGCCCTGCTGGAGGTTCAGGCGCTCGGCGCCGTTCTCCATTTTGGACAATTCCAGCATCTGGTTCACGAGGCCGAGGAGGTTTGTGCCGTTTCTTTGAATCAGTTCAAGCCCTTCCTCCATTTTCGCACTTTCCTGTGACTCGACTGCCGACTGCCGACTGCCGACTGCCAACTGTTCCGCCATTCCAAGTATAATCGTCAACGGCGTCCGAAACTCGTGCGTGATATTCGCAAACAAGCGATTCTTTGCATTGTCCAATTCCTTCAATCGCAGCGTCTCCTGCCGCTCCATGCGGCGGTCGAGCAAGAAGCGGTAGGCCATGAATATTGCGCAAGCAACCATGAATGCGTACAGCGACCACGCCCACCAGGTGAGCCACCAAGGCGGCGAAATGACCACTGTCACCGAGGTTTCCTTGCCCCAAACGCCGAAGCTGTTCGCCCCACGCACCCGGAACTGGTAGGTGCCCGGTGGCACTTTCACGTAGGTTGCCTTGAGGTCTTGCCCGGCCACCCGCCAGTCCTCGTCGAAGTTTTCGAGCTTGAATTCGAGGCGGTTGGCGTCGGGGTCGTTGAAATCGAGGGCGGAAAAACTGAAAGTGAACACGTTCTCGTCGTGCCTCAATTCCAAGGGCGTGAGCTGTCCCATTGCGGCATCGTAGCGGCTTTCGGGACCGTCGGCGTCGAGCAGTTCAAAGTCTGTGATGCGCACGGCGGGCGGCGTCAGGTTCATACTGTCGAGTTGGCGGGGGTCGAAAAAGTGCATCCCACTGCGCCCGCCGAGGTAGATTTCGCCCTGCTCGGTTTTGTAAATGGCGTCCTGCTCGAAGGGCAGCGCATGGAGGCCGCTCCCCACGCCATAGGAAAACACGGTCTCTTTCACGGGGTCGAAGGCCAGCAGTTTATCGGACAGCACCCATAGCCGCCCATCGTTGTCCACCACCATTCCTTTTAGTCGGCTTCCCTTAAGGCCGAGGCGTTTTTGGTCAAAAAAATCGCATTTGCCAGATTCGGGGCTGAGTTTTATAAGGCCAGCGTCAAGGCAGACCCAGATATTTCCAGCCTTGTCCTGTGCGGGTGTACTTTGCCAAAGCTTGGTGTAGTCAGGGATGCCGTTGATTTGGTAACGGGCGAAAGTCTTGGTGGCGGGGTCGAAGCGGGTGATGAAAAACGGCGTATCGGCCTTGTCCTTGCCGCCACCCGTGACCCAGAGAAAGCCTTGCTCGTCCAAAAATAGCTTGCGTGCATAGTCATGCGGCAGGCTGTTTTCATTGCCTTTTTTGCTCCGCAATGCCGTAAAACGCTCCGTTTTTTTGTCGAAGAACACCAACCCATTACCGAAGGTGGCCAGCCAGAGATTCCCATTTTTGTCGGGCAGCACGTCCAGCAATGGTACATGGGGCAGGCTGTTGGGATTCGAGGGTTGGTGGACGAACCGCTTGGAAGTTTTTTTCTCAGGGCTATAGCAGGTCAGGCCCCCAAGCGGTTTCATACCCCAAAGCTGTCCCTGAGCATCTCGCACAATCTTATCGCTACCAGCCAATGCAGCATCTTGTTCAGTGTATTGTGGCTCAACAGCAGCGCCCTTCGGCTGTGGGCTGAGTTTCCCTACCAGGTTTTCTTGGGTTGAAAACAGGATATTGCGCTGGCCGTCCTCGCAGATGCTCTTCACGGCATCGGTCTTGGTGGGCAAAAACACGGCATTGAACATGCCCCGCTTGCCCGCCGTGCGATAGACCCGTGCACCGTCCGAGGCTGTGCTGAACCACCGCACCCCGTCCTTGGACTGGTAGCCTGCCCAAGCGTTGTTTTCGAGGAGGTAGCTTCCTTTTTTGCCGTTAGTATTGTAAATGCGGGCCTGTCCCGTTTCAGGGTCGTAGCATTTAATGCCGCCTGCCCAGTTTCCAATCCAGATGAGGCCGTCCATGTCCTCGAATAGGAAGGTGACCTGCGAGCGCCAGTTGGCATTTCCCCTTGGAATGCTCAGGCTGTTCTCATCGCCCTCGTTCCGAAAACGCTTCAAGCTGCCGCTCACCTTGTCCATTCTGTGCAACCCGTTGCCGTCCGTGCCGACCCAGAGCTGGCCTTTTTTATCTTCGTAAATGGCTCGCACCTCGTTGTTGATGAGCGTGGCCGGGTCATTTTTCTTGCTCAAAAAGCGGTCGAAATCGTTGGTTTCGGGTCGGAAGCGGTTCAGGCCGCCAGCGTCGGAACCATCGAAGAAGAAGCCAGTGCCGACCCAGAGCGTACCGTTCGAGTCAATGAGGAGCGAGCGGACTTGGTTGCAACTGAGGCTGCGCTTGTCCTTTGGGATGTTCTGGTAGCGAACGATGTCGCCCGTGCGAGGGTCGAGGCGGTCGAGGCCGTCCATCGTCCCCACCCAGATATAGCCGTCCTCGTCCTCGGCGATGGCGCTGATTGCGTTGTCGCTGAGGCCGTCCCGCCGGTTGGCATGATAGCGGGTGAAGCGGTTGGTACTGGGGTCGTAGTGGTTGAGGCCGCTACCCCAAGTGCCAATCCAAAGCGAGCCGTCCTTGGCCGGGAGGATGCACTCCACATAGTCGCCGGAGATGGAGCGAGGGTTGTTAGGGTCGTGGAGGTAGGTGCGGAATTGGTTGCCGTCCCAGCGGTGAAGGCCGTATTGCGAGCCGAACCACATATAGCCATAGCGGTCCTGCACGATGGCCTGAACGTGGTTCCCAGGCTCGCCGTTGGGTAGTTCGAACTGCTGGAGGTCGAGCGCATCGAGGCGGCTGGCTGGTTGCTGCGCAAAGAGTCCGCTGAGTGGGAATGCGAGCAACAGTATTAGTCGGGTGATAGATTTTTTCATAAAATCATCTTCTAAAACATCGGGCGTTGCCCAATGCTGGTGTATTTCGCCAAAACATCGGGCGTTGCCCAATGCTAGTGTATTTCGCCAAAACATCGGGCGTTGCCCAATGCTGGTGTATTTCGCCAAAACATCGGGCGTTGCCCAATGCTGGTGTATTTCGCCCTTTCAGGGCTTATCGAAAAAGCAAAGCGAGCCTTATGCTCGCCCTGCCCAAGATTGTATAAAACTTAAGTTTTGGATACCGATTTTCCGATGTAATGGGTCAAAAAATGGAAGTAGCAGTGCCCCTCCCAATCGTAAATCCGCAATCGTAAATCGTAAATCACTTCACCTCCCTTTCACAAGGTCTACTCCCTGTGCGGCAGGTACTTCTAGCTTCTGATGCTTCAAAACCTCCAGTACCCCGTAGGAAAGACGCAACGCCTGGATGACCGTTGCACCTTTGTGGTTCACCGACAAGGTATAGGTTCCATCGGGCATACCCTTGAGGTTTAACCGTTTGGCAAATCCTGCTTTCCTGCTGACGTACTGCGAGTACCAGTTGTTACCATTCACGTCTTGCAGCAGTATTAGGGTGCCTTTTTTTTCAAGGTTTGCCAAACGCAGGTCGAGTGAGGTAGCGTTTTCAGTGGATTTTTCGATGGAAACGATTAGTTTGGCTTCGCCAATGGGCATTTGATTGGCAAAAACGGAGGCTGCACTGAACAGCATGATTGCGACGAAAAGGCCGATTTGTTTTTTCATGTCAGGTGATTTTTTAATGGTTGCTGGATGTTGCTTGCCCCTTTGGGAATACTGTGTAGCTGGCAGCAAACAAATACAAGAACCGGTTACGTCGCAAAGATGTGGTCGGTGCTACGGTCCTTGTTCGGACATATGGGCCAAGGTATAGGAGAGATGGCCCTTTGTAATGGGACGGGTATTGTCGTTATAGCAATAGTATTGTTTTTACATGATTTGATCAAGGATTTTTGAGGGAAATCAACCCGTTCAATTAGTTCTGGGGCACTTGGTCGTTTTGGAAATGTACCTGTAGGCGGGTGCAAAAAAAAATGCCGAACCTGATTCCTCAGGCTCGGCAAGTTCGATTTCGTGTTTATCTCTTTGGAAAAATCTGGCGGCACAAATAAAATTGATTACTTATCCGCCAGATGTAGTGAAAAATCTTATTTATAAGTTCTATGTTTGGGTTGTCCGATATGTTGTTGTAAAGGGCAAAAAGGTGTGGATGAAGTTTTATCCTAATTTAGCTGCGAATTTTTGATTGCTAATTTAACAAATCTGGTTTTTAACTCAATAACGATTCAAAGATAGCCACAACGGGTGGGCACACCAAATCCAAAAAAATAATCGTTGTTCCTGAGAAATAGGAAAAAAAGTTGGCCCTAAGTAAGGTAAAATGATTTTAACTAATTGATTTACAAAATCTTAATATCTACTTTAGTTGATTTTAGTTGTTCCAAAATTTTTGCTAAATTTGCCTTTGTTTGCAACACAAATTCCCAGCACATGCAAGACTACAAACTCATCAAACTGATACAGGTGCTGACCTCCAAGGAGCTGACGGGACTGGAGCGGTACCTGACTACCCCCCTCATCAACACCAATGCCGAGGTATCCAAGCTGTTCACCCAACTTTGCAAATACCATCCAGCCTTTGACTATCCAAAACTCTCTAAAGAATGGCTTTACACCAAGCTCTATGGCAAAGCTCCCTACGACGACGGAAAGATGCGCAAACTGATGACCCAGTTGACGCAGTTGATAGAGCAGTTCTTGGTGTCAAAAGAACTCGATGCCTCGGAAGACGTCAAGGCAAAGCTGCTTGCCCGCTCCTTAGCTGGGCGGCAAAATTACGATTTGTTCTTGGATGTTGTGAATGCACGGTTGAAGGAATTGGAAAAATGCGTGGAGCGGGGGAGGGATTATTTTAGGGAGGGGTTCGAGCTGTCGGAGTTACTTTTTTACCATCCTGAATCAGAGAGGTCAAGTAAAAGAAATGATTATTTTAGTAAGACTATCTCGGACTTGGAACGTTACTTTACATTGGTAATGCTGCAAAATGAAGCTAATAATATTGTACGAACACGCATTGTTCGTGAAAATAATCATAGAGTTTATACTAATACTGCTTTAGAAGTTTCGAAATTAGAAGGATTTGCCTCAATTCCCACTATCCATTTTTTTCATCATATAGTGGAACTTCTTAAAAACCAAGTAGAGGAGGACTTAGGTCAAATCAGAGAATCTTCACTCGAAACTTTTCATCTCTTAAGTAGATTTGAGCAAGATTTAGCGATTAATTTGTTGAGGAACTATGCTGTACCTATGTCTAACAAAGGATCCTTACCTCACAGGCAGTTTATGTTTGATCTTTATAAAATAGAATTAGAAAAAGGATTGCTATCAAATAAGATCAGCTCTTCTGCCTTTATGAATATTTCGGCTATTGGATTAGCTGTTGGCGAATTAGAATGGACGCACCAATTCATCAATGATTGTAGTCGATTTCTTCCTGATGACGAAAAACAGCAAGCGCTTAATTATTGCAAGGGACTTTGGTTCTACCATAAAGGATTACGAGACAACAAAATTGATGATTTTTACAGTGCAATAAAATGCTTTAACATGATACCTGCCAGAATGGGGCCGAATTATGAGGCGAGAGTACGGCCTGCCACAATCAGAGTTCATTTTGAAATTTTTGAAAGAAGGAAGGCTACATTAGATGAAGTCCTAAATCAAGTAAGGAATTTTGAAAGACATCTTTTAGGGAGTACTGAATATGCTGCAAAGATTCGTGATTCTCATTTATTGTTTTTAAAATATTTTAAGAATTTAGCAAGGATTTATGCTAATTCTGAATACACTGAAGTGTCATTTGAAAACTTTATTAATGCACTGAATAATTCAACAGAGGATATTACTTATAAACCGTGGCTAATGGAGAAAGCAAAAGAGTTAGCTGCAAAGAGCTAACTCTTTTATTTGGTAGTTAAATCAGAACTATATCATTATCCCCAATAATCGGCAGCGGCTTATCCCCGTCCGTTCCCCCCTTCACCTGCAATTGTTGGGCGATTACGATTTCCTTGGCTTCAAAAACTGCGAATGTAGATTTTGTGTTCTTGACTAACATGGTAAAATGATTTAGCCTGCAGCTATGCTGCAGCTTAGTTAATGAATATTATACCACCCTCCACCCCGTGGCAAGACGCATCCTGCACAGGCCATGAAGGGAATGGCTTCTTTTGAGTACTTCCTGTCTGCTGCTTGGGGATATACGCAGCGGTTTATTCTATTACAGCCTTGTATGGGTTATAGATTGTGGGACTGTGGCTGGCACTTGCAGTTGGCTCACACCGTACGTGAGGTCAAATGTCAGTTCCAAATACCCGCAGTTTAAGTCTAATTTTTTTGAGCATCCTTGCATTTGCCAATTGGCCGCACGAGGTGCCAGTGTCAGTTGGTTACAAGAAGGGAATACAGTGTGCTATGGAAACGTATAAGCCAGATGGGAAACCCCCTATAGGTTGAAAAACGGGACAAAGTTCTGGGCAATATTTTTCCCAAAAAAATGTAAAATCAAAATTCTGTGACACCCAAAACCAGCTTCATATTAGGTTTCGCTGACCTCGGCGTTTCGATGGCCACAAGCCCACCTTGCGTGGAGGAAGTCAAAGAAAAATTGATAATATTTCAAAAAAATATAATTTGTTGGCAAGGTCTTTGTTGCTAACACATGTTAGAAAAATAAAACATGAAACAACTGGATGGGCTTTGCTTTGTCTTGGCCAGAATCCATGGTTTTGTTTCCCTCCAACCGATTTTTACACCTTCCATACTGCGAGAATTGCCTACACCACCAGCGTGCTAATTTATTTATAACTAACTGATAATCAATGCTTTTTGACGTTGGTAAGCTGATAGAACAAATTTTAATCCATTTGCCGTGAAACACTTCAACCTGACATGGGCTGTTTTTGCCTGCCTGTCGTTTGCCAACCTCCTGCAGGGCCAATGCACCTTGGCTTGCAGCGACTTGGTCAACGTATCTCTGCCGCAGGATGGCTTTGCTGTCGTCACCGAGGCGATGGTGCTCAACGGCCCGCACCCTTTTTGCCCAGGCCCAAAGACCATCACCGTCACTGGCCCCTTCGGCGATAACCTGCACGATACTGTGACATGCGACCAGTTGAATTTAACGCTTATGTACAGCGTTCTTGACCAAAATTCTGGAAGCTCATGCTGGGGATCCCTTTTCATCCAAGATTATGTACCCCCAATCATCACCTGTAACGACCTCACGGTTGACTGCACGGACAACCTCGCACCAAGCAGTTTGGGCTTCGCCATCGTCACCGACAACTGCGACGACGACCCTTTTGTTAGCTTCAGCGGCCAGCCGGTACTACAACCCTGCAACAGCCCCTTCACGGCCATACTCATGCGCACCTGGCACGCCTCCGATGCCAGCGGCAACCATGCCGTGCCTTGTGTCCAAAAAATCAACGTGAAGCGGCCCAGCTTTGCCGATGTCGTATTTCCGCCCAATCGGGATGGCGTGCAATCACCTGCAATCCCTTGCGGCCCCAACCCCAACACCGCCCCCAGCGCTACCGGCGTGCCCACTATTGACGGCAAGCCTGTAGTGGACTTCTGCAAAATGGTTGTCACCTACGAAGACCTGAACCTCGGTGGCTGCGCAAACGAAAAGACCATCATCCGCTCTTGGTCGGTGCTGAACTGCTGCACCAATGCGGTGTTAGAACACAACCAAATCATCAAGGTGGCCGACGACATAGGCCCCGTGATGACCTGCCTCGACTCCCTGATTTTCAGTGCCAACGGTTCCGGCTGTAAGGGCACTTTCTTCCTCCCTGCCATGTCGGCCACCGACAATTGCTCATCGGCCATCACTTGGCGCACCCTGTCGCCCTGGGGCGTGCTGCAAGGCAACGGGGGCATGATATACGCTGCGCCCACCGGCACCTACACGGTCACTTACGAGGCCAAGGATGCCTGCGGTAATGTTTCCACCTGCCCCGTCAAGGTCGTCGTTGCCGACAACGTGGCACCCGTTGCCATTTGTCGGGAGTTCACCGTGACGGCACTCAGCAGCGCAGGCTTTTCCAACGTGGCCGCCAGCCTACTCGACAACGGCAGCTACGACGCTTGTTGCACCAACGTCACACTGCTGGCTAAGCGGATGGATGCACCCGTTAATGCACCCTTCACGTCCGCTGTGCAGTTTACCTGCGCCGATGCGGGCAAGGATATCCCCGTCATCCTGCAGGTGACCGATTGCAAGGGCAACAAGAACACCTGCATGGTGCAGGTGGAAGTCCAGGACAAGACAGCTCCTTCGCTCGTTTGCCCGAGCACGAAGACGATACCATGCTCAACGCTACTGCCACCGCCGACCACGCTCACGGGGGCACCCACCATCACGGAAGCCTGCGGCCTCGACACCACTTATTTCACGGATGTCAACAACTTGAACATGTGCCGGGTGGGCACCATTACCCGCAGTTTCACGGCCATTGACAATTTTGGTTGGTCGGGCACCTGCACACAGACCATCAATTTGGTGGACAATACCCCGCTGAAGTTCTTCTTCCCGCCCGATACCGTGGTGAGCTGTGACCAACCACTCAACGACCTATTGGCTGGCTCGCCTTCCGTTGTCGCGGATTGTGAAATGGTCGCCTTGAACATCAGTGACGACATCGTGCCGGTCAATTGCGGCCTTAAGATATACCGGACTTATTCCTATTTGGAATGGTGCTCTGGGCGTGATACTTCCTACACCCAGTTCATCAGGGTAATTGACAATGCTGGTCCCGTTTGGGACGACCCCGTGGGCTTTCACGACAAGGTTTATCAATGCGGCAGCGATGTGGTCAAGCCGCCACCACCCATGGCAACCGACTACTGCGGTACGGATTCGTCCTATATCGTATCCGACGTGTTCACGCCAGGAAGTTGCCCGAACCGCTTCACACGGGTACTGACCTTCAGGGCTGTGGACAACTGTGGCAACCTTTCCGTGCCCTATACCCAGACTATTGTGGTCAATGACCAGACAGGGCCTACGGCATTGCCGATGCCCACTATCGGGCCTTTCAATTGCTACTCGGAAATTCCTGCGCCAAACGTCAACGATGTGCTGGGAGAGACAGACAATTGTGTAGGGCCGGTCACTGTCACTTGGGTGTCGGACGGGCCGAACCCTGGCTGTTCTGGCACGGTCAACCGTATTTACCGCCTGCAGGATGCCTGTGGCAATAGCTCGAACCTCACGCAGCAAATACTTATCAAGGACAATGTGGCGCCAACGGCCAATCCGCTCCCAACGCTTGCCCTGCCTTGCGCCAACCTGATACCTGCGCCCAATGTGAACGTGGTGACGGGTGAGGCCGACAACTGCGGCGGTTCGGTCAGCGTAACCTTCGTTGGCGATACGCCGCCACCGGGCTGCGTGGGCACCGTCACCCGCACTTATCAGCTCACCGATGTTTGCGGAAATTCGGCCAATATCACGCAGTTGTTCCTCATCAACGACAACGTGCCGCCGAACGCTAGTTGGGTTGACACCATCGAAACGGTCATTACCACCCTGACCTGTGAGAAGTTCGTCACTGTCGTCGCCACGGCTTCCGACAACTGCCCCGGCAACCCCGTCACCATCACCAACAGCTTTAACCCCAACGGGGCAAACGCTAGCGGGCTGTACCCCGTGGGGCAGACGATCGTGACTTTTACCTTCACCGACGGTTGTGGCAATTCGGTGCAGCAGCAGACAGTTGTCATCGTAACGGATGCCATTGCGCCCTCCAATTTCTGCATGCCATTTGATGTTTCGCTCGATTCGAACGGCTTCGCAGCACTCGATATCCAAGAGTTGCTAATGGACAGTGTTTTCGGTGGGGAAGACCTCTGCACACCCGTCACCTTCCTGCTCGACCCCGACACCCTGACCTGCGACGACATGGACTTGGATACCTTGCCGGGCGGTGTGGTGGTAATCGTTGACCCGACCATCCTCCCTTATACCCTGATAGTGACCGATGCCTTCGGCAATTCCTCTTCCTGCTCCAATTCCATTATCCTTGCCGACCCAATGGATGCCTGTTTTGTGGACGACCCGTTGGTGGTGAGTGGCCGCATTTTCAATGAGTACTTGCAGCCCCTTTTGGGCGTAGAAGTCCAACTTATTGACAATGGCAATATGGAGCATACCTACACCGCCGACCTTGGCTTGTTCAATTTCCTGGGCATGCCCGCTGGGGCGAGCTGTGAGCTACGGCCTGTGAAAAACAATGGCCTGCTCAATGGCGTCACCACTTTCGACCTTGTTATGCTGAGCAACCATATACTCGGCAACCTCACGCTCGATTCACCTTATAAGCTCATTGCGGCAGACGTGAACAATTCCGGCAGCATTTCCACTTTCGACATCGTGGCGCTGCGCAAGGCTATCCTGCACATGACCGATTCGTTTCCCAATAACTCGTCGTGGCGCTTCATTCGGGCGGATTACGACTTCCCGAACCCGAACAACCCCTTTGCTGAGCCTTTGCCCGAAAGCTCCTGGCTCGACGACATGGGGCACGACATGCCTGCCCAGAACTTCATAGCGGTGAAAATCGGTGACCTGAATGGCAATGTTGTGCTGAACCCAGTTGAGGGCGAGGTAGAGGAGCGCAACATGGACGGTGAACTGACCCTCACCGTGCCCAACTGGCGCCTTAAAGCAGGTCAGGAGGTGCGCCTGCCCATCGCTTGCGGCGAGTCCATTGACCTGGCCGCCCTGCAAGGAACTTTCGACTTCGACGCTGCCAAGGCCAGCTTCATCGGTGTATTGCCCGACGGACTAGAGGGTCTTGGCGCAGAGAGCTTCGGCGAACCCCGCAACGGCCTGCTCACGCTTGGCTGGCACGATGCCGCCGGGCAATTGCTGGAAGCGGGCACACCACTATTTTACCTACAATTCATGGTACACCAAGACGTGACCGTAGAAGAGATATTAGCAATGAATTCCACTATAACGCCGGCCATTGCGTACAAGAATGGCGGTATTCCCTTGAACGTCCGCTGGCGCATCCACGAGGCATCACAACTGCCCGTGGATGTCGCCCCGCTTTTCACGCTGGGGCAGAATCGGCCTAACCCGTTCACCGGACAGACCCGTATCGAGTTCATGCTAAAGGAAAAATGTGCGATTATGCTTGAAATGTACGACCTCAACGGTTGCCGCACCATCCTGCTCGAAGGCATGCAGGATGCTGGCTGGCACGAAGTAGTTGTCAACAGGAACAAGATGGGCGGCCCCGGGGTCTATATCTACCAACTGACCACACCCGCTGGGACGGAAAGGCGGAAGATGGTGTTTCAGTGATTGTTTCATTGTTGAATTGTTTAATTGCTACCCAAAACAACAATGATGAAGCCATGAATTAATATCCAAAAATTAGGAAGCCCCTTGCGAGTGCAAGGGGCTTCACTTTTTTATCCAATGGCCATATCAATGGCCAACGGCTATTTTAGCAGAAAGGAGGGCAGCAGCCTGGCTCGCAAATGCCGCCACAGCAGCCGCTCACCATTGCATAAACCGCACCTGCAACGGCCGTGATGGCCAGTCCGATCAAGATTGCACGTTTCATGATTGTTGGTTTTAGAAATGAAAAAAATTGAATTCGGCCCGCATCGGCTCCCGCCGGTTTGGGAAGTGGTTTAGCCCATTTCTGGCGGCTGGAAATGTTCTTGAAGGTTAGTAGAGTGGAGGGCCTTGGTTTCTTCGCTGGGGCGGGTATTTTTGTTTGCATCCGCAAATTCGGGTAAATGTGCTGGCTGCTGGCAGTAGCAAAAGCAAGGAAAACAGCACTGGAAAGGGGCACAACAGCCCTGGGCAGCATCGCTGTCACGTTCATTGCCCGAAGGGGAACTGGGAAAGGTAGGAGCGGCTGCACATACCATTGTAGAAGGAATGCAGGCTCCACCACCACAACTGCCAAACAGCACTTGACCCAGCGGCTGCCACACGGGCTGCGTGCTGAGCACTGCGAATTGGATGGCTAATAGGTAGGCGATGCGTTGCAAATTATAGTGGTTTATATCCGGTGGTTATGACCTTTAGGCCTCATTTCCACCGATGTTTATGCTGACACCGCCCTAAAGGGCTGTGACGGGACGGCCTAAAGGCCGTAACTACCGAGGTGCAAGTCTGCGGGAAAATCGGACAAAAAGCAAGGGGTTAACAGTATTTAACGCTGTCAAATCTTGAAATAAATCTTGTGCTTGTCCAAAAAGCGACACAACCCCCAGTAGATGCCCCAGACCAGCAGCGAATTACTAACGGCCAGCACCGCCGTGCCGAGGCCGAGCGCACCGAGGAAGCCGTCGTTGAAGATGCGCACCGTGGGCACGAGCCATTGCACCCCCACCGTTTCGAAGAAAAGATAAATAAATATGGAGTTCATGCCTACCACGACGAAGGGCCACGTCCATGCCTGCCGCTTTTTCAAGTCAATGAGCCAATGGAACAGCGCCAGTGCTAACAGCGCCCAGCCGCCCGATGCGAAAGTGAAAGCCGTGGTAGCGATGCGCTTCACGATGGGCGTGATGTCCGTCCAGTGCAGCGCAAAACCGATTGTCAAGCCGATGAGACCAGCCAAGGCAAAGGTTTTCACCCGGTCGCCAGCACCTTTTTCATTCAACAACAATTGGCCGCAAATGGCTCCCCAAATAGTATGTGCCGCCGTGGGTACGCAGTTGAAGGTGACCCAACCGCCGCCGTTGTTGAGCTTGCCCATGAGCAGCATATCCACTGCCGAGCCGAAGTTTTTGTCCATGATAAAGGGCGCAGCGGGGTCGTACAGTCGGTAGCAGGCCTCGGTGATGGCCAAGAGCAGGAGCGAAGTGCCGAGCTGTACCTTCCAGTGCGTGCGCAGGAGCAGGAAGGTGACGGGGATGGTGAAGGAGAGTTGCGTCAGTACGTTCCAAAGCTCAAGGACGAGCTTGCCGCTATAAATGCAGTGCAGGCCCGTACCGAAAAGGAACAGCAGCAGGCTTCGCCAAAGGATGTGCCGAAGGCATTGCGACCAGCTGTCGCCACGGGCCATGCGGCTGTGCAGCGAAAAGGGCATGGCCACGCCCACGATGAACATAAAACAAGGCTGTATCAAGTCCCAGAATCGCAGCCCCGCCCAAGGATGGTGGTGGAACTGCTCGACCAGACCGTGCAGCCAAGTGCCTTCGGGGAAGGCTTGTCCCAACGATTCGTACATCAATGCGGCCTCGCCCGCCAACAAGAACATGGTGACGCCCCGGAAGGCATCGAGTGACAAGTAACGGTTCTTCATTTTGCTTTGCGTTTTGCGAAGCATCAAAAAAACAAATTCCCGGCCTTGTAACAAAGCCGGGAACCTGTTTTAACAAATTATCGGAGGCGAATTCTAAGATTGGCTATGCACCTCAATCCGCAATCCGCAATCGAATCATTCCGGGAAATCGTTCTTTACCCAGCAGTCAAGTTTATTGATGTCAAGGTCATCGAGCTTACCGCCGCCGGATGGCATCGGTTCGCAACCGCTTCCATGATGGATGCTGCATAGGCCATTCTTCTTGTCAAAGGCATTTTTCGAATTGGCATAGTCAGAGAGGTCAATGCCTTCGGAAGCAGTGATGGCATCGTGGCAACCGCCAATAGCACAACTAGCATCAAGTATTGGCTTAACCACAAGCTCATAGGAGGTTGCCGCCGCAGGAAGGCTGGAGCAATCGGCTTGGCTGGCGAAGTCGGTGCCGTCACCGCCGTCATCTTCGCCACAAGCGATGGCTGTGAAAGCGAGTGCGAGCGAGAATGTGGCGAGAACAAAATAGGTCTTGCGCATTGGAATTGTGATTTTTAAGTTTTTATATGGTGAAAATTGGCCCACTTGGTTGAACCAACCAAATCGGGGCGCAAATTTAGGAAGGTGGCACGAGGCTTTTTTGTTGAGGGTGCAATATTATTTCTGGATGGGAAAAGAAATTGACCAGAAAAGTCAAAGCTTGCTAATATCATTGCCAGTTCATGGAGCTATTTGCCACCACCAACCGCTTCTTCCCTTCACGAAAACCCTAGCTTTTTGGCTTGAGCGGAAACGTATTTCGTTCAAAAGAAGAAACAATGAATTTGTAAGACTTCTAAAAAATTTTCCCCCTCCCTTCCAACCATCCCCCCTATCCTGCATCCCTAATACAGAAAGTTTAAAGAACTTCGCCAACCCCAAGTATCCAATATCAAGTATCCAGCATCCAGCACCCACGATTGACGGCAACCGAAAACATAACGGAACAAGACCTCGTCCAGCAAAGCCTTGCCGGACAGGAGGAGGCGCAGCGGGCACTCTATGGCCGCTATGTGGGCGCCATGTTCCATACCGTGCTGCGGTTGGTGAGCAACCGGCAGGATGCTGAAGACCTTACGCAGGAGGTCTTTGTGAAAGTGTTCCAACGCTTGGACAGCTTTCGGGGCGAGAGTGCGCTCGGCGCATGGATAAAACGCATCGCCGTGAACGCTGCCTTGAATCACCTGCGCACTGCCGACCGCCTGCGCATGGTGGCCTACGAGGGCCAGCAGCCAGCAACGGACGAGGCCGTGGACGAAGAGGACTGGGCGCATGACATCCGACGCATCCATGAGACCATCAAAACGTTGCCCGATGGCTGCCGCACGGTATTCTGCCTGCACCTGCTTGAAGGCTATCGGCACCAAGACGTGGCGCAGATGCTCGGCATCACCGAGAGCACCTCCAAGACGCAGTACATGCGGGCGAAGCGGTTGTTGAGGGAGGGGATGGGTTAGGAGTTACGAGGTGCCAGTTGCTAGTTACGAGTAGCCACAGCAATTGGCGAAGTTGTTAGGGATGCTTTATAAACTCATAACGCTAACCTAACAGCCAAGCTGCCGCTGCTCAAAACTCACTACTCGAAACTCGAAACTAAAAAAGACAATGAGCGACTTAGAAAAATACATCCTCGAACAGCGAGACGAACTCGACCGGATGGAAGCCGTGCCGGAGGAGGCGATGTGGCAACGGATACGTGCCAATCATGCGCCGCCACAGGCCCCAAAGAAAGCTGGGTTCAACTGGAAATGGCTGTCCATTGCAGCAATTGTGCTGGTGCTGGCAGGGTGGGGGCTTTGGCTTTTCAATAAAGGAGAACCTACCGTTACCGTGCCATTGCAAACGCCGACTCCAAAGGTGCAAGTGCCCATTGCGGAGCAACCAAAACAACGGGATGAGGAGCAGGCGCCTGTTGCGGAGCAACAAAATGAAACACCTCCACCCGCCGTGGCGGAAGCGTTGCCGAAGGCAAAAAAACGAAGCACGGGCAAGGCTAATGGCCAACAGCCAACAGCCAAAAACCCACCCCCTGTGGTATCGGAGGACGAGCAGCGGCTGCAACAATTGGTGGCACAGAAGCAACGGGAAATCGGACTCGACACCCTCGACCGGGCGGCCTATGCCGACCTGCTGAGGGAACTGGACGAACTGGAAATCACGGTACAGGAGGCCCGGCGTGACCTCGGCAGCGGGCCGCAGCAGGAGCGGTTGATGGAGACGCTCATCCGTTATTATGAACTGAAAATCAGGATTTTAGAGCAAATCAATTACGAAATCAATAAAAAAGAATACCATGAAGCTTTGGAAAAAAGGATTTGAAATCGTGCTGATCGCAGTACTTGGATTGGCAATCCTTCAATCATTTGCGCCGCCGACCTTTGGCAGTTTGGCCAAGGATAAAACCGAGCGCACGAGGGTCATCAAAAAGGACTTCGATGCCAAGTCGCAGATAGTCGCCACCCACGAGCACGGGCCGATGATCATTAAAAAATCTGCTGATGGGCGCACCCATTTGGAGGCTGAGATATTGGTCATTGGCACGGACGAGGCCAGCATCGAGGAACTGCTGAACCGGCTGGAAGTGGACGTAAAGGAGGCCGGCGACCAATTGGAAATCAGGACGAACATGGGCATCCAGAACTGGTCGAAGGTGAACGACAGGGCCACCGTCAAGTTTTGTGACGGCGACAAAATCAAGGGCATCAACGACTTCAAGGTGACCATGACCTTGTTCGTGGCCAACCCCAAACAGTTGAAGCTGTCGAACAAATACGACAAAATAGAATTGCCGGAGGGCTACAATGGCGACCTGTCGGTAAACCTCTACAGTGGCGACCTCATCGGCGGCGACCTTAGCGGCCAGTTCGACCTTGACCTGAAATACGGCAAGGCCAAGCTCGGCGCAGTCGGCAAAGCTAACTTGGTCGTTTACGACTCGGAAGTGAATACTGGGCCTATCGAGTCGGCAAAAGTATCGAGCAAATACTCGGAGTACCGCATCGGCCCGGTGAGCGGCGACCTATCGCTGGAAACCTACGACGAGGAGTGGCGAGTAGGAAATGTGGGCGGCAAGTTGAGCCTCAACGACAAGTACTCGGAGTTCAAGTTCGGTAATATCGGCAGCGCTGACGTACAGGTTTTCGATGGGCAACTGGAAGCCCAAAACGTGGGCGAACTCAATATTGGCGACACCAAATACACGGAGTACAAGCTCGCCGCTGTGGACAAGCTAAAACTCGGCAACGTCTTCGACGACAGCTACGACATTGGTTCGCTGGGGGCTGCGGAAATACGGGATTCGAAATACACCGAATACAAAATTGACAATCTGGACAAGGCGTTCAGCATCGGGCAATCCTTTGACGATGCCATCAAGATGGGCAAAGTGGCCGCAGGGTTCAACCTCATCCAGTTTGACGGGAAATACACGGAATTGGACATGGAATTCGCCCAAGACGCCGTGTTCGAGTTCTCCGTGAACCAGCAGTACGGCAGCGTTGACTTCCCTGAAACAAGGGCAAAAACCCAGAAGCACGTGGAGAAGAACAGCCGCTTGGAAATGGTGGCCAATGTGGGCGGCGAGCAGACTGGCGGACAGGTAAACACGGTGAAAGTGACGGGGTTCGATAATACGGTGAAGTGGCAGTAGCAACTCACTGTGCCAGCATCACATCCCCTTTTAGCAACACCACCTCCTCATCGAGGAACTCCACCTCTGCCGTCCATGCGAAGACTGCGTTCTGCATCAAATTGCCCTTGAACAGGCCATCCCAGCCAATGCCAGGGCTGTTGGTCGGGAAGTCGTTCAGCTCAAACACATGCTCTCCCCATCGGCTATAGACGTTGAAGGACTTCACCCGCACGGCCTCGCCGCCAGCGTAAACGGTCAGCAGGTCGTTGATACCGTCGCCATTGGGGCTGAAGGCATTGGGCACATAGACCCTGCGGCGGGGGATTACCTCCACGAATATGCTATCGGTAGTCGTACAGTTGTCCTCGGAAGTGACGGTGAGCGAATAGCCCATTGAATGGAAGATATAAGCCCAAGGGCTTGGGCAATCGGAGCAGGAGAGGCCGTCCACGGGTGTCCAGGCATATTGCTCTGCACCTGAAACAAAATTGGGCCTGAGTCGGAGGCTGTCGCCGAGCAGCAACGAAGTGTCGGCGCCAAGGTCGAGCACGGGGATGATGGCCGCTTCCAGTTGCACGGTCGTGTCAAGGAGGCAGCCGTAGGCGTCCTGCACCGAAAGCGTGTAACTGCCCTCGCCGAGGCCCGTGAAGCTGGTGCTGTCTGCAAATGGGCTGTTGTTCAGCGAATACTGATAAGGTGGAATGCCGCCAGCCACACTTTGTGCCACGATACTGCCCGTGAGCGGCCCCTCGCAAACGGGGTCATTGAACAATGCCAGTAACTGCAAGGGATTTGGCGAATCAAGGGGGTAGCTGGCAGTCAGGGTGCACAGGGCTTGGTCGGTGATGGTGACCGTATAAACGCCGATGCCGAGGTTATCGGCCACTGCCGAGTTCGAACCTGACGACCAGGCATAGGTATAAGGCGAAAGCCCGCCCCCCGCTGTCGCCAATAAATTTCCATCATTTCCATCAAAACAAGAGACGTTGTAGTTGCCATATTGCGAAGCATCGGCAGTAACGGTGAGTGGGGTAGGCTGGCCCACGTCGGTAAGCACCACCACGTCGTTGCCGAAGGCATCCTGGATATTGATGATGTAAGTGCCCACGGGCAATCCGGTGATTGTTTCGTCAGTGTTGATAGCGGCCAAATCGCCGTTGCCGCTAGGGCCTGGCTGGCCGAGGCGATACCAATCATAAGTAAATGGCGGCGTGCCATCCACCACGTTGAAGGTCACAATGCCGTCGGAGCCGCCGTAGCACTGTACCTGGCTCGCCCCGATGTCGGCCTGTATCTCGCAGACGATGGTGAACAAATCAAGGTTCACAGTGCTGTCGCAATTGAGCCATGTGCTGAGGTTCTCCTGAAAGATGCCCGTTTGGGTATAGGGATTGCCGCCGATCCAGAGCGTGTCGCCCTCGCAGATATTGAGGTCGAGATTGGTCACTCGGTTGGGAGCGGCGGTGATGGTCACCTGCACCACGCTGTCGCAATCAGCGGGGGTGTCGTAGTGGTACTCGTAGTAGCCTGCGAGGTAGAGCACCGTGTCGGCCACCATGAAGGAGTCGCCACCGCAGAGGTTCTCGAAATAGACCGTTGGCTCCAGGGTTTCGATGGTCACAAACGTGCAGGTGGGCAATGCCTCGTCGCAGACGTTGCGGGCCTTCACGCAAAGTTGGTAGGTGCCCTCGGCGGGCCAGGTATAAGTCAATGAAGTGTCAATTCCGACCGTGCTGCCGTTCACCGTCCATTGGTAAATCGTGGCCCCAGAAATATGTGGGGTCGTATAGGTCAACTGCGAGCCGGGGCATGCCTGGGTCACGCCGGTGATGGCACCAGTGGCCGTCAACTCAGGCACCTCCGTGCTTCCTTCAACGACACGAATAGTGTAACTGCATACGTCGCCGCCATTGCCATCCATGGCAAAGAAATAATATTGACCGATGGTCAATGGGTCGGTCGTGGTAAAAATACCGGTCGTGTTGGGCAGGATTTCGCCATCGCAGTTGGAGACCATCTCGAAGTTCTCGCAATCGGAACTTTCATAGATGGCCACTTCAAGTCCATTCTGTTGTGCGCCTCCGCCTCCGCCGTTCTGGCAGTTGAAGACGTCCACTGCGAGGGTGAGGTTGACACTGGCCGCCCGGAAGGCAATCCACTGGGCATTGTGGACGGTGGTGGTGCAGAAATCGTCGGGCAACTCCCCATCAATGCTGGAACTGTTGACGCCCGTGAAGCCGTCAATATCGCAAACCACGCAGGCATCTTCGCAGAAGCTGGTCATGGAAGCAGGGATGCCGCAGGGCAGGGGTTGCGCCTGCAATTGGACGGACAAGGCCAGGAGTAGCCAAGGTAAAAAACGGATAATTTTCATAAACAAGTTTCGCCCCGCAAGGTAAGAGAAACTTGCGGGGCGAGCCTGTGGAGGTGGGGATTTTGTCGGAATGGTTGCATCCCGACAAGGTTTAGCTTATTAAAGCTGGTTGTTAAGCTTATAAACAAACTTATTAAAGCTGCTCTGTATAAAACTTATGCAATTCTTCTATTTCATTCTTGCAATCTGAAAGCTTTTTTAGGTTTTCCAAAGCGATGAACTTTTTATAGCAATCGGCAATAGCTAAGCGCTCCATTCGGGTAAGGGGAGAGCCTGATAACCGAAGCCAGTTTTTATAATCCCTTTTTATCATGCTCACCAGCGACTCTCTTTCAGCGGCATTATTGTCATTGTTTCGAACATTAAACTTCAAAAGCAGCCTGTTTTCAGCGAGCAGAATCCTGTTTCTAAGCACCAACCAGTTGTTCCTGCGACTGTCATCCTTGACAGCATCCCATTCTGCTTCCAGCCGTTTGAGGGAATTGGTCTTTTCCAAGCTTTTAAAGTTTTTGGTGACCTCCTCGTCATCTTTGGAGGATAGCAACAGTGTTGATACCCAACCCACAAATGCCGGTAACTTCTGGGACGCCTCACGCTCATTTTTGGCATCGTATGCCTCCCTGAACGCTTTGGACGCATCTGCCAAGTATTTCTGTTTCCCGGTAACGACCGCCAAGCGGGCTTTTGCCTCAGCACGCCTCATGCAAAGCTTGTAACTAGGCTCTTTGATGCCGTCCAGGTAAGTTAGGTAGTCATTGATGCCAGGTAAACTGGTAAGGTCAATTTCATTCGCCTTAGGGTCTTCAGGGCCTGATGGGACATGTTTGTGAACCGCCAAGGCCAATTCTTTTTCTTCGAGAATGGCCACAAGCCGCTTGTACTCCAAGACCGCTTTTGAAGTGTGGATGGCGCCTTCGGTGTCAAATAATTCTTTGAATTTCCCGACGGCTTCCAGCAACATGCCGATTTCCGCAAAACAGAAAGCCTCCATTTCCAATACAGCCCCTGTCTGCTTGAATTCGGATTTTTCAATCTGGGAAATGATGGAATTTAGCTCGTCTTTAAGCTGGTCCCGCTTGGGATTGTAGGCCGTAAGGTCATTGTACGAGTTCACCTTGTTGAGCCATGACTCAAGTTTGATGAGCGCCTGTTTTTCAAGTATGATTTCCTCGTTTTCCTTATTGGAAGAACCATTCCGCTGAAGCTTGAAGAAAGGGTCGCCGTAACACTGGTAAGCGCCCCAAGTATTCGTGTTGGGGAATTTGTCGAAACATGCTTTTCTGGCAGCCCGCACGGCTTCGCCGAAGGTTTGGTTGTTATCGCCGAGCATGTTGTCGTAAAATATCTCAGCAAACAGTTTGGCAGCCTCGTCGTTGACGGCCCATCCAGCAACGACTACGGCCCTAGCTCCTTTTTTGATAAATGCCGTGCCGATATTGGCCGCTAATTCGTACCGCTCTGCAAAATAGCGCTCTTTTACCCAGTCCACTTTGCCAAGATGGCAGCAATTGATGAACACCAATTCCGGCACGCTCGAAAATGCCCCAATCACATCGGGCGTAAGTATGAGGTCTTTGCCCTTGTGCGATAGTAGGATGCCAGTTTGTTCCCGCACAACTTCTTTTTTGCAGACATCAACAACGGCATTTGGGTCCTTTTTTGGCAAATAGTTGACCACCCCGTGGCTCGCTACGTGCAAGATTCGGTACTCGGTGCTGAGGTGGCGGAAGATTTCAGAAAATGTGGAATTAATCAGCAGTATCGTCTCAAAATTGTTCCTTTTCAAAAGGTCAGAAACCAGCATTGCTTCTTCCATAGCTGCGGGCAGCTGGGCGGATGCACGGTCATCGGCTAGCTTGGGGTCACCAATGACCACTGCCCGTTTGTTTGTCACGAGGTTGACCACTGGGGCGGCACTGTCATAAGCCAATTGCCTGATCATTCCTGCATTGACGCCAACAGGTTGGGTCGCATTTTCATCGTAGTGAAGCATTTCAATGGGATAGCGGGCCGTTTTATCATCCAAAATCCAAAGGATGTTCTGTTGGTTGAGGAATGCAATCTTGAAGTCGTTGGGCACCAATAGCTCAAAAAGCGACTTGGCGATGACGGGGTCCCATTCTGGGCTGAGGTTACTTTCTTCGAGCAAGGCCTCAAGTATCTCTCGGTTGATGAAAACGAACCTTTCGTCCACCCTGGCCCGGCCATTGGAAGCACTTACATAAGTGCCCGACTGCCCAGAAACGTCCTTTTTTTCAAGTGCAGTGATTCGGGTCCACCATTCCCGTTCTTGGTCGAGGTCAATCATGTCCCTCGCACCACTCATCTGGGAGAAGCCTTCAAGGCTGATGGGCATGTTCTTTTCGAGTTGGTGCAACTGGAAATAGGCGGTCTCGGCTTTGTCCTTGTAGAGTTCAATGAGTTCAAGCCTCCCGATTTGGGGGTACCTTTCGCCAATCCTTCTGACGTGCTGGTTGGCATTGGTAATGCCGTTGATGATGGCAGTCATGGCAGTGTTGAGGGAAAGATTGGCATAACCAGTGCCTATCAAAATAGACGAAATGCCAATACCGTGGTTGCCCTTGTGGTTGCACAAGCTCAACATATAATCAATGCAGCCCCGTTCCACAGCTTTGGAAAGCCGGAACGGAGTAAGGCTTTGTTGTTCGCCCATTCCGATGATGATGGCACTTATGCCAAGGTCATTGCACGGTGGCAACACGATGCTGGTACCTACCTCGCCGGGATAAACGCCAAGCGTCTCCCGCTCCACTAAGGCATTGTCCATGTAAAAATTGAGGACGGACTCGGCGCTCAAAATACCATTGCCCCGCAAATGGCCTACCATTAAGGGGTATTTTGCATGTTTCAGGTGGCCATTCACCAAGCTGACAGCCAACTGCACTGTGGTCTCGTCCGTGCGGCCCACAAAGCTCGGCTCTGTGCTGAACCCAAGTGCTGCCCTGACTAGGCCTTCGAACGAATTGGGGATGTATTCGTAGGTGGGCAAATCCCTTCGTTCATCTTCCCCGGCCCGTGTCTTCGGTGCTTTGGTGGACAATCGGCTGGTCGTGCCTTTTTTGAGCAATTCGAGCAGGCCCTCAAAATTCTTATTGTCGTTGGCAAGTTCAGCGTGTTCTGTATCCACATAGTACAAGTTCGCAGTAATATCCTTTCTGTCGAAGGGGATGCCGGATGCCCAGGTTACGCTTCCATCACCATGCTCGGTTCCTTCAAAAACAAGGCGGAGCTTGGGATTCGCTGCCACGGCTTCCTTGAGCACTTTCGTTTCGGTGCTGGCTATCCTGCGCCCATATTTGTCTTCCAGTGAAAAATAGGCAGGGGTATTGTTCTTTTTGCCCGCTACGTAGATGATGCCGGTCAAGTCTTCGGGGTTTGTATTGGCGGCATAGTCCTTGGCCTGATTCAATAGCCCATCGCTGGGCAAAGCCCAATTTGAACTATCGGTCGTCTTTTGGAGTACTTCTTTCCATAGGCTCGGCTCATAAAACTCATGGCCACTGTGCGGCAACAAATCGTACAAACCCGGGAAAAGCACGAAGATTTCCAATAACTCCTTCACGGAATGCACCAAGTCGAGTTTTTGCAAGGCGTTGATGGTGGCACCACGCCCCGTAAACACCATTGGAAGAAGGTATGAGCCCCGCCAAGGCGTGCCAAGTAGTATGGCCCTGAATTGGGGGCTATTGTTCTTTAGTTGCTGCCAAAACTCGCCATGGCGAACCATCAGGTCCTTCACCAAAAGCCCTCCCATGCTGTGCGCAACAATCTGGATATCGTTGGTCTTCTCCAAGATTTCTTGGAGCTTCAGTTTCAGGCGATTTCCAAGTGTTTTTAAGTCCAGCCGCCAATCGTAGGGGACAACCACAACGTCATAACCTTTTTGTTCGAGGAACTTACAAAACTTGCCGTATGCCTCGTCTATCACGGAGTCCGCAGTGACGTGGTTGTCAATATCGAGGCGCTTGAGGCCACCGAAGGCCGTTCGGAACAGGTTTATCCACACCTCGTCGCCTTCTTCGTAAAGGTTCGACCCCATGATGCCGGGCAACAAAACGACAACTGGCTTATTGCCTGTGGCAGCTTTTGGGTATAGGTTGCCGATGGGCAAATTTGAAAGCCCGCCCCGGCTCCTCATGGCAATTGCATCGGGGCTGAGGTTTTGGAACCCGCTTGGCAGTTCACGCTCCTTGGCCTTTAGTGCGTTGCGGATACCCGTTTGTACCGATAATGCCTTGAAATAGCTGAGGTGGTGTACTTCTCCTCCCTGTGGCAGGCAATAAACGCTGCCTGGCCGGACTACGCCTTGGGTCATCGAGGAGGAATCAATGACGAAATCGTTCTTCTTTCCCCAGAAAACATACCTGGCTGCCAGCCATAGTATCAACCTGCCAAGGTTCCAGTTTAGGCCAGTTGCACCTTGCACCACATAAAGGTCGTGTTCGACGACAGCGTTGCTTTCATCTCGCAGGATGGTAAATAAGCCAGTAATGGAAGAATTGGGGTGCATGGCCTCCAAGCCGGGCAGCACTTTTATATCGGTTCTTTCATTTGCAGTGGCAATCACAAGTTCCTGCAGCACTTTGAGCACAGGTGTGAGCGGCCCCGCAGGCGATAGCTTCCTCAGCAAAATGAAAATTGCATTCAGGACGTGGTCAATGCGCTCGCTGAGCAGGCTCGTGCCAGCAGCCGGGCAAGCCACCCGCACAAACTTGGTAATCTTGGGCTTTTTCTCTTGCACAAGCCTAGCAACTAGTTCTAGAAATGGCAATTGGTCTTTGCGGTCACGTTTCTTGAGGTATTCCATCGCCTGTTGCTTGCTGAATTTTGGCCTGGAAATGCAGTACAGCAGTTCGCCCACCAAGCCACCCCTCGATTGCGACATCAAATGCAATTCCAGCCCAACGGGGAGCTTGTCCAACAGCGTCACCAAGTTCTCAAATGGACTTTTGGTAAGTGAGCGGTGCTCAAGTGCAAGGATATTGGTCTGGTAAATAGCGCAAATTTGCGACCATTCCGATTTGCTTTCCTTGAACCCGCCAAAGGAACCCGTCGTATGCGACGCCGTGCCATGGAGCATGAGCAGCACGGGCTTCTTGGGGTCAATTTTGTCCGGCTGCGCTTCAAAACGCACTAGGTTAAATTCCGCATCAACCAAGTACAAGCCCTCCCCTTTTGGGTTTCTCTCGTCGCCAAGTATCTTCTTCTCAAACGCCCCGGCCAATTCCACAGCCGTTGCTTCCCCGAAGCCGTCATTTGCACCACGTTTGAACCATTGGAAAAACTTGACGATTTTCCTGCCCAAATCACGGCTGCCATCGCTAACGGTAACGGAGGATGGTAGCTGGAAAACACCGTTTTCATCAATGTCCCGGTACGGATTGCCGGGGTCTTGTGCCAGCAGCTTTGGCAATTCTCCTGCTTGGGCAAACCAAGTTTCGCCTTCATCAAATGTGATTTCGACCACTTGTTCGTTGCCCAATTTCGTGCTCTGCACCTCGGCCTCATCCCGGTCGGATGCAATTTGAAAACGCTCATCTACGTAATCGGCGTATTGGCCATACTGCTCAGGCGTAGTTTGGATTTTTTTGCCATAAAATTTGATGTTAATGGTGGTCTCCATTCTGGGTCATTTTAATTATAAAAGAATACGGATAAAGCAAGCTATGCACGAACCGCTGCTCAAGGCTGCAGTATGACTGTTTCGGGTTGAGAGTTCAAACTTTTTCCTTAGTGGCAAAATTAGCCTGCTACCGCCAGAGGCCGAAAAAATGGGCATTACCATTTTAGGTAATAAATCAAACTAAATGGCTGATTTTTATCCATCAACACCTATTTAAGGATTTATTCCATCTTCGCATTTTTATAAACAACTGAAAAATGATAGCCATTACCCGTCCCGTCAGCCCACGCATGGAGGAGTGCCAACTCACCCACCTCGACCGCCAGCCCATTGACGTGCCGCTGGCCGAAAAGCAGCACGAGGAGTACCTCGACGCCCTGCGCCGCCTCGGCTGTCAAGTGGAGCTGGCCGAAGAACTGCCCCACTGCCCCGATGCCGTCTTCGTGGAGGACTGCGCCGTGGTGCTGCCCGAACTCGCCATCATCACCCGCCCCGGCGCCGAGAGCCGCCGGGATGAAGTGCCCAGCATGGCCGACCTGTTGTCGCAATACCGGGAGAAAGTTTTCTACATCGAAGCGCCCGGCACCCTCGACGGCGGCGATGTGCTGTGCATCGGCGACCAGCTATGGGTGGGCCTGAGCGCCCGCACCAATGCCGACGCCATCCTGCAAATGCAGGCCATCCTGAAGCCATTCGGCTATACCGTGGAAGCCGTGCGCATGGGCCAGGGCTGCCTCCACCTCAAGTCCGCCGTGACGCAGGTGGCCGACGACCTTCTCCTGCTCAACCCCGCCTGGGTCCATCCCGACTACTTCCCCGACTTCGACATCGTCTTCACCGACCCCGACGAACCCGCCGCCGCCAATGCCCTGCTCATCGGGGACACGGTCATCTTCCCCGTGGACTTCCCCCTCACCGCCCTCGCCTTGGTTGACGCCGGGGTGGAGCTGCTGCTCGTTGATAATTCCGAAGTGATAAAAGCCGAAGGCGGGGTCACGTGCTGCTCGGTGCTGGTAGGGGAGGATTGAAGGATTGAAGGATTGAAGGATTGAAGGATTGAAGGATTGAAGGATTGAAGGATTGAAGGATTGAGGGATTGAGGTGATGTGCTGCTTTGTATTGGTAGGGGAATGGTAGGAGGGTGAGGGATTGGGGAGTTTTGCAGCACTAATTTCTTAATTTCCCTATTTCAATATATTTCCAAAAGAAAAAAAGCCCCCGGGCCTGACCCGACGGCTGTTTATATAATCTCATGAAAAGACGAACTGGGGGAATCACCGCTGGGGGGTGGTTCCTGATGGTTGCTTGGCGTTTGAATTAAAACTGATGGGTGTTTTATGCAGTTTTCAAGGCCATAACACACATGTGTTATTTTATACATATCAAAATTTCAACATTCGTGCCAATTGCGCAAAACGTCCAAGCGCAATGCCGAAAAGCCTTGTAAAAAGCTGAAAATTGGGTGACGAAGGTGCGGAAGGAGGTGTTCAGTGCCAACGAAAGCCCTCAAAACCGGCTTTTGCTTGACAGGTGGGAATGCTACTAATGTCGTCCACTTAAGTGCTTTGCTTAGTTATGCATCTATCATCTTGTAACCCCTCGTTTCAACGAGGGGGCGACTATGAGACCAAATCACATCTATCTTCTATTCAAAACATCACATCTGTCTTGTTGATGCTGATGTTTTGAATAGAAGATAGATGAGTGAGGAGCCTGCTGGCTAACCCGCTGTTAAAACAGCAGGTTACAAGATGATAGATGCAACAAAGTGTAGCCCCTAAGTTGACGATATTGAACTCAAACTTACCACCTAACTGCAAGCAAAAAAAAAGCCGGACAAAACCTTTGTCCGGCAGATCCAATAACTGAACTAAAAAAATTGAAAGTACCAATTCAGGCCGCCGCCCCCTCATGTACCCCGTTCGCCGCCTTGGGCTTTACCATTAGCTCCGAAACGGCGTTCAACAAAGCGGTGTCAAGCGCTGGTTCGCCAGTGGCGACTGGGGCAGGGGAGGCCACCCTGCTGGCCGTGGGCGCTGGCTCCAACGTGACGTTCACCCGACGGCTGACGCCCGCCGACAGCACCACTTTCAGCTCGACGGGAGTGATGCCCTCGCTTGCCCCAACGGGGCCGCTGTAGCGCACCATGTACTCCCCAGCGGCCATTTGCTTGATGACGTAGCGGCCCAGCTTGTTGGTGGTGGCTGTCTTGCCAGGCATGCCCAGCACCTCCACGAGGATATTGGCCAAGGGCTTGCCTTTCGAGTTGCCGTCCACGGGCGGCAGGGCGGTGGTGCCGTCCATGCCGGCGTGGTGCTTGCTGCGCACGGCCTCAAAAAGGTAGTCTTCCGTGAACAGCTTGAGCAGTTCCGGTTCGTATTTAAAGGCCTGCTTGCCAAACTCCTGCATCAGGCTCACTTGCTGCTTGATTTTCTCCACCCCAGCCGCCACCGTGCTGGTGCCGTCCTTCGAGGTTTGCCGCCCCGTGTTGAGGCGCTTCTTCAAGTCGTTGAAGGCCGTGCCGAGGTCCTTGAAGCCCTGCACGAAATCGGTGGGCAAGGCCCCCATCTCCACCAATCGCTGGCCGTTGGCATCCAAGTAGTTGCTGGCCGTGGTGAGGAAAATGGACACTGCCGAATAGTTCGAATCACTGGCCTCCCGGAAGGCGACCAGTCCCGCCGCCTTGCGCTCCACGGGATACAGGGCCGGGGCGTTCTGGTTGGCAAAACGCAGGGCAGCGTCCAGCAGGTTGGCCTTTTCCAGCACCGCCTGACGTTTGGCCTTCACCGCCAACAGCGATTTGGCATTGCCCGAGCTGCGCACCTCGTTGTTCGGCAGTTGCTGCACCTCGGCGATGTACGCCAGTTGCTGCGCAATAAAATCCTTGGTGAGGTAAGGGGCAAACACCGACAAACGTTCGAGGTGCCGCTCACAATAATCCCAGGCCAGTTCGGTATAGTCCCAGAAGTATTCGAGGCGGCCACGGATTCGGAGCTTTGATTCCTGGCTTTGTTTTGGTGCCTCGCCGGAGGCAGCCGCAGGTGCGGTTACGGTCTTTTTGGCCATGATAAAACAATGTTTAATGGTGAATAATTCTACTTTGATATTTTAGCGAATCCTAAATTCAAGACCCGATAGAAGGCCGTCAACGCCTCGGAGCACGTCGCTTTTGTCATCTTGAAAAGACCCGTCCATGTCGTGAAGGCAGCCACGCATGACCTCCCTCACGATGTGGACGGGGTTCCTTCGGAATAGCCTGTCCCGCTGTGCGGGAACAAAAGCGACGTGTTCCGACGCTACTTACTTCGTCCCGTCCGTTTTTGAGCAAATCAACAAGGTCACCACTAAATCATCGTCGTCGTTCGTGTGCTGGGTCTGCGCCAAAATCCGAAGGCGTGGCGTACTGTGTTCAGGTCATCGGAACCACGGTTACCCGACGGGTTTCACCCCTCAAAACACCCGTAGTTCCTTGCCCGGAATCGCTCAACATTCATGCCAACAGGTTAATAAATTAATGTATTTGTAAAAATTATTTATAAAAAATACTTTGCTATCGCCACCAAGGCAAGCTGCAAAAAGGGGTGTGGCGGGAATCTGGGTCGTTGAGACAAGATTCTGGCCGTTTGAGACGGAACCACGAACCGATGCGGCGAGGTGCGGGGCCGTTGAGACAAGGTTCTGGGCGTTTGAGACGGAACCACGAACCGATGCGGCGAGGTGCGGGGCCGTTGAGACAAGGTTCTGGGCGTTTGAGGCGAGGTGTCGTGCCTGTTGAGACAAGCATCAAGGGGCTTGCGGCGAGGCGGCTTTGTCAGGGGTGGGCAGGGAAACTAAGCGCTTGCTTAAACATTGGAAGTATTTGGTACAAATTTTTACATTTGCCAAAACGAACCGAAAACGCATCATCCCAACTATTTTCATGCAAAACCTCCTCCACCAACTAAATACCGTTCAAAGAATAACTTCCGAAGCTACGTTTACTAAACTTTCAAAGTTTAGTAAATGTTGACCGACAACCGAAGCTACGTTTACTAAACTTTCAAAGTTTAGTAAACGTTGACCGACAACCGAAGCTACGTTTACTAAACTTTCAAAGTTTAGTAAACGTTGACCGACATCCGAAGCTACGTTTACTAAACTTTCAAAGTTTAGTAAACGTTGACCGACAACCTTCGGAAGTTGTTTTTTAAACGTTACTAAAAGACACGGGCCAATGAAAAAAGAACTGAAAGTAGAGGACTTCAGCCCGTCGCTGTTTTGGGACGTGGACAAGACGCAGTTGGATTTTGAGAAGAACGCCATGCACGTAGTGGAAAAGGCGTTGAGCCGGGGCAGTTGGGAAGATTTCAAGACTGCGCTGGCCTATTATGGGCGTGAGCGGTTTATTGAATTGGTGAAGAACATCCGCTATTTGGACAGAAGGACAGAACAGTTCAGCAGCATATATTTCCAAATCCCTTTAACAGAGATGCGATGCTATATTTGGCGACAGTCGAACCCGTCACATTGGGACTATTGAGGTCTTTGATGTCGAAACCCTACTTAGAGCAGTTCGTGCTGGTGGGTGGTACTGCGTTGGCGCTGCAGCTTGGGCATCGAAAGTCCATTGACCTCGACCTGTTCACCGTCACGGACTTTGACCCGGAGCAGTTGCTGGAACAACTTAAGAAGGACTTCCGAGTTGAACCAAAGGTGCAGATCAAAGGCAGCCTCATCACCGATATTGAAAGCATCAAAGTGGATTTTATCCGCTTCAAATACGCATTTGCCCACCCGGTGAAGGTGGTGGACGGCATCCGAATGCTGTCATTGGCGGACATAGCACCGATGAAGATAGACGCCATATCGGGCAGGGGCAGTAAAAAGGATTTTTACGACCTCTACTTCTTGCTAGCGCATTATAGCTTGCAGGAAATATTGGATTTGTACACTGCCAAATACCAACATTCAACGCTATTTCATGTCATAAAAAGCCTTGCGTGGTTCGAAGACGCCGAGCCGCAGATTTTGCCCGATGTGCAGGACAAAAAATTGACCTGGGCAAAAGTGAAAAAGCGGATTGCGAAAGCTGTAACAGACCTCTAATTAGCACAAACCACCAAGCCCATGCAACCTACAACCCGCCCATTCAAAAAAATGAAGACCTTCCAAGCTGTAACCACCTTGGAAGGTCTTCTTTTTTTACGTTATTTGCCGCATGATACAAAATAGACATCACCATAATATGATAGCATGACACACGAAGCCTAAATAGAGCAAACCCTCATCGCCAAGCTCACCGACCTAAAATACACCCCCCGCCCCGACATACGGAGCCGGGAGGCGCTCGAACGCAATTTCCGGGAGAAATTCCAAGCACTCAACCGCTGCAACCTCTCCGATGCGGAATTCGCAAGGCTACGGGACGAAATCACCACCGCCGACGTGTTCGCCGCTTCCAAGCACCTGCGGGAAATGAACACCTTTACAAGGGAGGATGGCACACCGCTGCAATACACGCTGGTGAACATCAAGGAATGGTGCAAGAACGAGTTCGAGGTGGTGAACCAATTGCGGATGAACACCGACAGCAGCCACCACCGCTACGACGTGATTTTGCTCATCAATGGCCTGCCGCTGGTGCAAATCGAACTGAAAACGCTGGAGGTGCGGCCGCAAAAGGCCATGCAGCAAATCGTGGACTACAAGAACGACCCCGGCAACGGCTACAACAATTCGCTGCTCTGCTTTGTGCAATTGTTCATCGTCAGCAACCAGAAGAGCACCTACTATTTCACCAACAACCAAAACCAGCATTTCAATTTTAACGCCGAGGAGCAGTTCCTGCCCGTTTATAAATACGCCAACGAGGACAATACCAAGGTGGACGACCTCGGCGAGTTCGCCGACAAGTTCCTGAGCAAATGCAGCCTTGCCCAGATGATTAGCCGCTATATGGTGCTCGTGGCCACCGAGCAACGGCTGCTGGTGATGCGCCCCTACCAAATCTATGCGGTGAAGGCCATCGTGGACTGCATCCACCAGAACCGGGGCAATGGCTATATCTGGCACACGACGGGCAGCGGCAAGACGCTCACCAGCTTCAAGGCTTCCACGCTGCTGAAGGACAACCCCGACATCCATAAATGCCTCTTCGTGGTGGACCGCAAAGACCTCGACCGCCAGACCCGGGACGAGTTCAACAAGTTCCAAAAGGACTGCGTGGAGGAGAATACCAACACGGGCACGCTGGTGGAGCGCCTGCTGTCGGAGGACTACGCCAATAAGGTCATCGTGACCACCATCCAGAAACTGGGCTTGGCGCTTAGTGAGAACCCACGCACTTCCCCACGTCTACTAAACCTCGAAGGTTTAGTAAACGTAAGCCGGAAGCCCGTGCGATGCCCCAAGTTTACTAAACTTCAAAAGTTTAGTAAACGTAAGCCCGGAAGCCCGTGCCTTACACCACGTTTACTAAACTTCAAAAGTTTAGTAAACGTAAGCCCGGAAGCCCGTGCCTTACACCACGTTTACTAAACTTCAAAAGTTTAGTAAACGTAAGCCCGGAAGCCCATGCGATGCCCCACGTTTACTAAACTTCAAAAGTTTAGTAAACGTAAGCCGGAAGCCCGTGCCTTACACCACGTTTACTAAACTTCAAAAGTTTAGTAAACGTAAGCCGGAAGCCCGTGCGATGCCCCACGTTTACTAAACTTCAAAAGTTTAGTAAACGTAAGCCGGAAGCCCGTGCGATGCCCCACGTTTACTAAACTTCAAAAGTTTAGTAAACGTAAGCCGGAAGCCCGTGCCTTACACCACGTTTACTAAACTTCAAAAGTTTAGTAAACGTAAGCCCGGAAGCCCGTGCCTTACACCACGTTTACTAAACTTCAAAAGTTTAGTAAACGTAAGCC
>JALHQW010000002.1:56519-237376 GCA_022841745.1 Saprospiraceae bacterium
CCGGAAGCCCGTGCCTTACACCACGTTTACTAAACTTCAAAAGTTTAGTAAACGTAAGCCCGGAAGCCCGTGCCTTACACCACGTTTACTAAACTTCAAAAGTTTAGTAAACGTAAGCCGGAAGCCCGTGCCTTACACCACGTTTACTAAACTTCAAAAGTTTAGTAAACGTAAGCCCGGAAGCCCGTGCCTTACACCACGTTTACTAAACTTCAAAAGTTTAGTAAACGTAAGCCGGAAGCCCGTGCCTTACACCACGTTTACTAAACTTCAAAAGTTTAGTAAACGTAAGCCCGGAAGCCCGTGCCTTACACCACGTTTACTAAACTTCAAAAGTTTAGTAAACGTAAGCCCGGAAGCCCGTGCGATGCCCCACGTTTACTAAACTTCAAAAGTTTAGTAAACGTAATTTCGGAACCTAACCTCAAAAACGTACCTTCAACCCATAAAACAAACTACTATGAGATTCGACTACTGGCAAAAACTTGAACCCAACTGTTTCTACCACATCTACAACCGGGGTATCAACAAGGAAACCATTTTCAAAACCGATGAAAACATGAAGTTCTTTTTAAAACGTTGGAAAGAACTAATAAGCCCTTACTTGGATGTCGCCGCTTTTTGCCTGATGCCAAACCATTTTCATTTCTTGGCAAGGGTAAAGCCCATGACGGACGAAATAAAAGCAGCCGTCAAAAAAGAAGGCACGGTGCGGGCCGAAAAGTTCTTGGAAGGACAAATCAACCACAACGACTTTTTGGAAGACCAGTTCAAAAGGCTTTTCCAATCTTATGCGCTGGCTTTCAATAAGCAACAGGGGCGAACTGGGAGTCTTTTGCAAAAGCGGTTCAAAAGGGTTGGTGTCAACAGTGAGTTCAAGCTTTGGCACTTGTTGGCGTACATCCACCACAATCCGATTCACCACCGCTTTCGGGCGAGGTATGAGGATTGGGGCTTTAGTTCCTACAATACCTATCTGTCTGAAAGTCCAACGATGGTGATTCGGGAGGAGGTGTTGTCTTGGTTTGAGCCAAGGTACGAGGCACCACGTTTACTAAACCTCGAAGGTTTAGTAAACGTAGACCCTGGGGCTGTGCTTGAACCACGTTTACTAAACCTTGAAGGTTTAGTAAACGTAGACCCTGGGGCCGTGGTTGAACCACGTTTACTAAACCTCGAAGGTTTAGTAAACGTAGACCCTGGGGCCGTGGTTGAACCACGTTTACTAAACCTCGAAGGTTTAGTAAACGTAGACCATCGAAAAACGGCTTTGCAGCGCTTTTTGAAATACCATGAAGAGTTCAAATTGAATTATAAGGAAATGGGGGATTATTATTTGGACGATGAGGAGTAAGGGGATGCCCACGGTGGACTACGTTTACTAAACTTTTAAAGTTTAGTAAACGTAGTGTACTACGATGCCCTAGTTACCCCA
Organism: Saprospiraceae bacterium; assembly: GCA_022841745.1. Lineage (GTDB taxonomy): Bacteria > Bacteroidota > Bacteroidia > Chitinophagales > Saprospiraceae > UBA6168. The sequence goes on from JALHQW010000002.1 coordinate 57,955, forward strand.
CGTTTACTAAACTTTAAAAGTTTAGTAAACGTAGCTCCACGGAACCCGCTTACCCCACGTTTACTAAACCTTTGAGGTTTAGTAAACGTAGCCCAGGAATCCAAGCCAGAACAACATGAAAGAAACAAACCAACAACAACTCGGCAAAACCCTCTGGGCCATCGCCGACCAGCTACGGGGCGCCATGAACGCTGACGATTTTCGGGACTATATGCTCTCGTTCCTGTTCCTGCGCTACCTCTCCGACAACTACGAGGCAGCCGCCAAGAAGGAACTGGGGCGGGACTATCCCGTGCTGGAAGACGACGAGGGCCATGCGCCCCTGTCGGACTGGTACGCCAATGAGCCGAGCGATATGGAGGAATTCGAAAAGCAGATGCGCCGCAAAGTGCATTATGTCATAGAGCCTGCGCATTTGTGGAGCAATATCGCAGAAATGGCCCGCCTCCAAAGCGGGGATTTGCTGCACACGCTGGAGGCCGGGTTCAAGTACATTGAGGAGAAATCCTTTAACAGCAGCTTTCAGGGCCTGTTCTCGGAAATCAACCTGAACAGCGAGAAGCTCGGCAGGACCTACGCCGAGCGCAACGCCAAGCTCTGCACCATCATCCAGAAGATAGCCGAGGGCATAGCAGGCTTCTCCACGGATATAGACGTACTGGGCGATGCCTATGAATACCTCATCGGACAGTTCGCAGCGGGCAGCGGCAAGAAGGCCGGGGAGTTCTACACCCCACAGCAGATTTCGAGCATCCTATCCGAAATCGTGGTACTGGACAGCCAAGAACCCAAGACCGGGAAGAAGAAGCGGTTAGACAAGGTGCTGGACTTCGCCTGTGGTTCCGGCTCCCTCCTCCTCAACGTGCGCAAGCAGATGGGCACGAACGGCATCGGCAAGATATACGGCCAAGAGAAGAACATCACCACCTACAACCTGGCCCGCATGAACATGCTGCTGCACGGGGTGAAGGACACCGAGTTCGAAATCCACCACGGGGACACCCTGCTGAACGAATGGGACATCCTGAACGAGATGAACCCCGCCAAGAAGCAGGAATTCGACGCCATTGTCGCCAATCCGCCGTTCAGCTACCGCTGGGAACCCAAGGAGGAAATGGGGCAGGATTTCCGTTTCAAGACCTACGGCGTGGCCCCCAAGTCGGCGGCGGACTTCGCCTTCCTGCTGCACGGCTTCCACTTCCTCGGCAAAGAGGGCGTGATGGCCATCATCCTCCCGCACGGCGTCCTGTTCCGTGGCGGCGTCGAGGAGCGCATCCGCACCAAGCTCTTGAAGGACGACAATATAGACACCGTCATCGGCCTGCCCGCCAACCTGTTCTTTTCCACGGGCATCCCGGTCTGCATCCTCGTGCTGAAAAAGTGCAAAAAATACGAGGACGTGCTGTTCATCAATGCCGCTGATTATTTCGAGAAGGGCAAGCGCCAAAACAACCTCCGCCCCGATGACATCGCCAAAATCGTTGACACTTACCGGGAGCGCAAGGAGGAAGACCGCTATTCCCGCCGGGTTTCGATGGAGGAAATTGCGAGGAACGACTACAACCTCAACATTTCCCGCTATGTTAGCACGGCCAAAGACGATGTGGAGATAGACCTTGGGAAGGTGAATGCGGATTTGGTGGAGATTGAACGGAAGGCGAAGGAGGCGTTGGGGAGGCATAATGGGTTTTTGAGGGAGTTGGGGGTTGGGGAGTTGCCGGGGTGAGTCGGAGACTGTTTTAAAAAGTGTGTCAAAGTTAAATTCACAAGATTGAACTTTGCGCATGAAAAAAATCAAGAGCAAGCAAACAGCAACGCCACCTGCTAGAGCCTTCGATTACGAGGGTTTTGAGAAGGAGGCGATAGACCGCCTCAACGGAGGGGCCAGCCTTGTGGGCACCAGTTGTTGCAGGTATAATTTCCGCAGTATCCAAGCCCCTTAGTTCTAACAAGTAAAAGACTATCCCTGGCATCGTTCTGTGACAAACAACGAAATGCGTAAGTGGCAGAAAATTAGTTACTTACGTTTTTCGTTGTTAGGAGTTTGGCCATTGTGAAGGAACAAATCATGCAAAAAATAGCCACAATAGGCGGGTTTTTCTTTTGTTCATTTCACTTTAAATCTTTTGGTTTCGGAATTTCACCTTCTTCGTTTACACCACGGCAAAGAATTTTGATTAGGGTACTGTTGTTATAGGCCGCAGTATGGGCTTTGTCTGGGTTGGCAATCCAACCCAAAAATTGCCCTGTATTTCGGACTGAGAATACCACTTTATTAATTTTAGAAATGGCATCGGTTTCGTTACAATCCGGACTATCGGTTGTTTGACATCGACAAATTGGCTTCTCGTTTATGAATTTATATCCGAGAAAATCGTTGGGGTCATTGAATGCGACATAATCAATAGGCTTTGACATGTTATTGTTCATCAAAAAGTTGCAGATGCCGTAATAGTTTTGGTATTGGTACTGCTCATTTTCATTGGTAACCCCTTGTGGTAGCTTGGTCCCCATGTAATAGTTGGAAAGCAGTGGGACTTGATGAGACATCATATAGATACCCCTTAAATTTTTATAAAAAAATTCGCAAATATCCTCATCGCAGGTGTAACTTATTCTGTCCTGGGGGTTTTTTGAAAGTACATCAAGTGTTATTTTTGTCGCAAGGCTCCATGTAAATAGATACACATCCCGGTTGGTTGAGCCTTTATCATAGAGATTATCAAGTTCACTGGCATTATTTTGAAACATTTCAAATTTTGAAATTTTGACTGTATCCACGAACATCAGCCTCATACATTTTTTAATCGGCTCTTGGATTTCTTCTTTCAAATAACCTGTGTAGAAGACAAAATCAGACAAATTTTCAAGCATTATCCTTCGCTTGCAATTCCTATTTAGTGAAGCAGGCTTATGTAATACTGCAAGTTCATCTTCGTTCTTGTACAAGAATTCTTTGTACTTGTGGGTAATGTCTGACCAATGAACAATATAGAATCGGATGATTTCATCATTGATTTTGTATTTCCGAACGATAATATTGCCGCCTTCAGTTAGCTTTATCTTGACATCGTTGCCGTCAGTGGGGAATTTTCCGTTGTTGAACTGCCTTGGTTTTTTACCAGCTAACTCAATAATGAACTTGTTTATAAATGTATCGGCAAATGTTTCCTTTTTTTCGCCTACTCCATGCACGACCATGATACGGGTATCCTTTGTGCTTGCATCGTTGTGGAGGATTTTTTTGGAAAGTCCTGTGAAAGTCCCTTCCACATGTTTTTTACTATAAACACAAGATGTCAGTGTTATGCAAACTGCGACCAAGTAATACAAAAGGGGTTTCATAATTTTGAAATTGAGTTTTAGGTTGAAATAAATACAAAAGAAATGGTTTTTGCCAACGATTCAATGCCTACTACATAAAATAGGAATACATATGCAACTATCGAAAGTCATTTTTTGGGACGTGGACTATGACCGCATCAACTGGGCCGAGAAAGCCCGGTTCGTCATAGGACGGGTACTGATGTATGGTTAGGTGACGGACTGGCAGGCCATCAAATCCTTCTACGGATTGGAGTGCATCAAGGAAGAAATGCTACAGGAGCGTTACCTCGACAAAAAGACGCTCAGTTTCTTGAGCTGCATATTCGACATTCCTAAACAACAATTCCGATGCTACACCGAGCAACAGTCCACCTCGCCACATTGGGACTTTTGAACGATATCATTGCCAAACCTGCTTTGTCGGGGTTCCCCTACCAGTTGTCGCAGGTATGCTTTCCGCAACATCCAAGCCCCTTTGTTCTAACAAGTTTGCAACTTGTTAGGCTACACATGAACGGTTTTGCAGGCCTTTCTTCCCGCCAATGCCCGTATTTTTCAACAAAGAACGATGGCTAATTTGCCCGTGCCGAGCCTAACAAGTTGCAAACTTCTAAGAAATTGATTCACAAATAGCTCATTTTCAGTATTTTACGAATCAAGTTGTTTCTCGCACGACGGCAAATTTGCTGTCCTTTACTTGTTAGAACTTCAAGGGGGGGGACTTGCCGCAAGCATGCCGAAATCTTAAGCCTGCCAATTGGAGGCAGGCTGCATCATTCAAAACTTCGGCCCGCCTCATCAATGCGCATGAATTCGAAGCAGCGGCCCGGCCCCCGGTCGCACAGCATGTTCGATTTCGGGCAAATGGGGTTTTCGGATAGGCTGTTATTGCAATTGCCTGAACCTATACCGACCACAGGCGTTTGCTTGGGATAAAAAAGCATAGCATGACAATAGAAATCTGGTCCGACATCGCCTGTCCGTTCTGCTATATCGGCAAGCGGCGCTTTGAACGGGCGCTGGCGCAATTCGAGGGGAAGGACGAAGTGTCGGTCACTTGGCGCAGCTTCCAACTCGATCCCACGCTGGAGACCGACCCCAGCATCAGCGCCGTTGAATCCTTGGCCGAGAAAAAGGGCTGGTCGCTGGAACAGACCCGGCAGGCCCAAGCCTACGTGACCCAAATGGCAACGGGAGAGGGGCTTGCCTACGACTTCGACCGCCAAGTGGTGGCCAATACCTTCGATGCGCACCGCTTCACGCATTTTGCGAAGCAGCACGGCAAGCAAATCGAGGCGGAGGAGGCCATTTTCCACGCCTATTTTACCCAAGGTAAAAACATCGCCGACCACGGCACGCTGGCCGAACTCGGTGCCGCCATCGGCCTCGACCCCGTGGCCGTTCGGGCCGCCCTTGCCTCCGACGCCCATGCCGATGGGGTAGGCGAGGACCTACAATTGGCCCGGCAGTTCGGCATCAGCAGTGTGCCGTTTTTTGTTTTCAATCGGAAATATGCGGTGTCGGGAGCGCAGGAAGTGGGGGCGTTCTTGCAGGTGCTGGAACAGGCCCGGGTGGGGTAGGTCTCGCTGGCACGTGGTCTTCCCAAGCTGTGCAGGAACGTGCGCTTGGCCGAAAACCCGATTCAGCCCAATCGCTTCCCCATCAGCTCCTTCAATCCTTCAATCCTTCAATCCTTCAATCCTTCAATCCTTCAATCCTTCAATCCTTCAATCCTTCAATCCTGACTTAGCCCAATCGCTTCCCCATCAGCGTCTCGTCGAAGTCCACGCCCCGGTGCTGGAAAACGTAATCGCTAAGCTTTTCCCAGCCTAATTTGTAATAGAAGCCCAGCCCGACGGGCGAGGCGGTGAGCCTGATTTCGGGGTGGCCCATTTGCTGCGCAACCAGCTCGATATGCCGCATCATGGCCTTGCCGATGCCCTTGCCCAAGTAATCGGCGTGGGTGTAGAAGCCGACCACGTAGGCATCGGCGGTGAGGGCCACCGTGCCGACCAACTGGCCGCCCATCTCGGCGCAGAACACTGCCTGGTTGGCGATTTTCCCCAGCATTGCCGAAGGCGAATAATAATCAAGGAAAGCCGCCATCTGAACCTCGGAGTAGTGCGGGGCAAGGGTGGCATGGGCGCTGTCGGCGATGAGCTGTGCGAGCGGCCCGGCATCGGCAGGGGTGGCAGGTCGGAGGTGTATCATGGTGGATTGAATGACAATTTGAGTGCAAACTTAGCGCATAGTTACCGCTGGTACGGTTCAATCCTCAATATCCTCGTCTCGCTTCGCCGCTCCGATGGCCGTGTTCATCCGCTCAAAAAACGCCGGGGTCGGCCCCTCGCAGCGGTATAGCTGGTTGCCGTGCTGCCGGGAAAGCGACAAGTCGAGTTCCCAGACCTTTTCTATTTTGAGTTTTTTCATCTTGAAAAAAAGAAGGGTGATAAAATGGCTTCCCCTATACGTTTCCACAAAAAAAGTCGAATTTCGTCACTTGAACCAAGCAATTTTAAATCATGCAAATCTTCACCGACACTCCCGACCAATACGTGGCCCAGTTGCCCGATGACCGCAAGGAGGCCATTACCGCCCTCCGCCAGACCATCATGGAGAACATTCCGCCGGGTTTTGAGGAGACCGTGGGCTACGGAATGATTGGTTACGTGGTGCCTCATTCACTATACCCTTCGGGCTACCACTGCGACCCTAAACAGCCGCTGCCGTTCATGGGTATGGCTTCGCAAAAGAACTTCGTGGCCGTTTACCACATGGGCATCTATGCCGACCCGGCATTGCTGGAATGGTTCACCACCGAATTTGCCAAGCGGGTGAAGGGTAAGCTGGATATGGGCAAAAGCTGCATCCGCTTCAAAAAGCCAAGGGAAATCCCCGTTGAACTTATTGGCGAACTGGCCAGCAAGATGACGGTGCAGGATTGGGTTGGGTTGTATGAGAAGGCGGTTAAGCGGTAACCGAAAAACCTTACCCAATCATCAGGCATTTAAAAGAACTTGGAAGGAGCAACTTGCGTGCGTTTTCACGCTATTTCATCCGTAAGGCATATGTCGGTTGATAAGGGTTGATGAAGTTGATAGGAATTAGGATTTCTTCAAAAATAAACCCTTCTCAACCTCGTAAACTCCATCAACCTCCACATTTCAAAATTATCCGCAACTTGGATTGAATAAGCGTAAGTCTGTGTTTTTTTAACTTTTTCAAGAAAAATAGTTGTTGCGTAGCAATAATAATAAAAATCATTTTTTATCTGGCATACATGGCTTATTATTAGGTGTTCAAATCTTTCCTAATTTTAAATAACCTAGCCATGAGACGATTGTATTTCCTTTCGTTTGCCATTTTACTGTCAACAGCAACAAGCTGCGACCTCTTCGATGACTCCCCTTGCGGTGTAAAAGAGACACTCGATATCTACTTGCTCGGCTCGTCCATTGTGGACTCCACGACAGGCTTATATTATTCCTATATGGATGGTGGCGACCGTGTATTTCAATATAGCCAACTTGTGGAGAACGCCTGCTCGCAGGAGCACGTCAAAGTAGAAAGCAGGGTAGCCCTCTTGGACGAATCAACCACGGGTATTGGTGCAAGGACCATTGTCAGTTGGCTATTCCTTTTTGAGGAAAATATCCCGATGTCAAAAAGCGGCTCCGACCTGAAAGGGAACGGTGAAGCAGGCTTGAAACAAGCGTTCGGCGAAGACCCCGCTTGGTTTGTACCTACCTTGGAAGTTTACTTTCCCACGAAGGGCAGCTATGGCGCAGATACGGCCTTTTTAAAGGCCAACGTCATATCTGTGGAGATGATGGCGAAGTATCGAAAGCATTAAACACCTTAATTCAGCTTTTTTGCCTCGTCTTGCGCTCCACCTTCGGTGCGGTTGATGGCTGTTTTTGCAACTTGGGCGGTGCTGACTTAGGCTTTTCGACCGAAGGCCGGTTAGGGCTTTCCCGCTTGGTTTTTTCCCAGACGTCACGGTGCTGTTTCTCTGCTTTTTGCACTTTGGGCAGGTCATATTTTGGCCGCTCCTTGGGTGATTCCTTCTTGGGCGTCACGGTGGGTTGTTTTTTCGGTTCTATTCTTGGCTGCTTTACGTCAGGCTTGGCAGGCTCCCGCCTCGGTTCTGTGGGTTGCTTCCCATTGGGATGAATCACAACGGGTGGTGTTGTGCGCTCTTGCTCCCGCTTGCGCGCTACGGAGCCAGATAAGGTGGGGTATTGCTTGCGGTTTTTATCCAAATAATCTTTTTGTGAAACGGGCTTGTCAACGTGCGTGCGGTTGTAGCGCTCTCGCTCCGTTTCCAGCTTGCCATATTCCACAAATTGCCTGGAATCAGTCCTTGCCCTGTCCAGCCAGTCGTCGGTCACGATGTCACGGTTGCGCCCGTGCCAGTTGCGCACGTTGCTGCTGATGCTGCCCGACGACCCCCTGTGGCCGTAGTAGTGGTTCACGTAGCAACTCGACAGGTGCGGGTAGTAGTAGTGGTTCCACGGATGGTAGAAGTGCCAGTCAACGAACCAGAACGAAGGCAGGTCAACAATGACGATGACACGGTTGTGGCCCCAGTAGAACCCCCAGTCGTACCAGTACGGATAGGGCCGCCAACGTGCGTAGGGATACCAGTGCGGGTAGCCGAACCAATAGGGGTAGTTGTAGTAATAGTAATTGTATTCAATGGGGCGCTCGTAGCGGTCGTCCTCGTCATAGTAGAGGTCGTCGGCGTAGTCGTAATAATCGTCGTCGTAGCCGTATTCATCGGCGTAGGATTGGGCGGCTGCCTGGAGTTCCTCCTCGGCCTGTGGGTTGTTGGCGAGGTTGTGCCGCCATTCTTCCAGTTCCTTGGCCCTTGCCTCGGCCACCACGATGCTCAGCGAGTCCATCTGTGCCACCAACCAAGTTGGGTTCTTGTGGTAGAGGTCGCCCACGAGTACCGTCAGGCGGATATTGTCGGTGAGCAAGGAGAGCACTTCGGGCAGGTCAACCAATTGCCGCAGCGCATCCCTTGTCGCAGCTGGGTACTGCGATACCAGTTCGCTGAAGACGGCATCCCAGTAGCGGTTCAGGCGGTTTACTTCCACCAGTACGGGGAAATAGTCGTCGGAAAGCTGCCTTGCCCTTGGCACGATTTCCTTGTGGAAGTCCTGCACGGCAATTTCAAAGTCAATGCCTTGTTTTTGGCCACCTTCCACGATGGCCTCCACCAACCCCGGATAGCGGGTCAAGTCCCAGATGCTCGATTGCACGGACTGTGGGTATTTTTCGAGCAATGCCTTGAACTCCTTGCTCGTCTTGCCCTGCATGGTCTCCAGTTTGATGAGCGCCTCTGGGAATTTTGAGGCTTCCAGTATGGCAATGCGGGTGTTGGAAGGGTAAAGGGCCAGCGCTTCTATGGTCTTTTGTTCTTCTTCCAGGATTTGGGCGAGTAGTGCCTCTTCACTTTGGGCGAGTGTTAAGAGCGGCATCAACAGGAACCCAATCATTGCTGCCACCAATTTTTGATAGGCTTTCATGGCTCATGATTTAACGGAAGCGGGCTTTCAGGCCCTCGGGCTGACATCCCGAAATCCACTTGACCCGAAAACCCGCTTGCCTTTTAAGTTTGGTTCTTTGGAGCCTCGGCTTGGGATTCGGTTTAAGGGAAGTCATAGAGGGAGGTTTAAGAGGGAGTTTTTCCTTTATCCCAGCCTTTTATCTCAATGCAAATTTTATAGCAATTTAATCAATATAAAATGACGGTCGTCAGGTGATGGGCTGATTTTGGTCAGGGCGCTAAACGTTTTTATTTTGGGCATAAATCACTGTATTGCAATGCGTAATCTCACCCACGTTGAGCCAATAAATCCGCAACCTTTGCACACCATTCTAATGTTATAATCAAATTGAAGTCATACTCAATGGTTCGTGAAGTTTTCGGGTTTTCGGGTTCTAAGGATGTGGCCTAATAGCTGTTTTTGAAATGGTTGGTTAGGTTTTCAATCCTTTCAAAAATGATTTGTGGTTAGGTTTCGCCCCCCACCCCTAAAACCCCAGAACCTTAGAACTTTACGAACCATTGATACTGGATTAAGGCTTAATTTCTCCACTTTCACTTTCCATCGCCTCCGAAATACCCTGACCATCATTCACCGGTGAGCCATCACCATTAAATCTCCCTACCATGAAAAAGCAGACAAACACTTTTATGCAAACAGCGCGTAGTGCCTTGATTCCATTACTGTTAATTGCTTTTTTCACCCCTAATGTCCTTTCACAGTCCGTTTGGACGGGTGCGGGTTCCACCCAATGGGAAGACCCCAATAGCTGGTCGGGCGGTGTGCCTGGCCCGGGCATGTCGGCCACCATCAATGCATGTAGCAAATGCCCTATCATCAACAACGCCGTGCCTTCCATCAAGAGCCTGACCATCAATGGGGGGGCATCGGTGAAAATGAACGGGAACGGCAAGCTGGTCATTGAGGACTTGCCTGATGGCCTTGTAAAGGTGGAGGAAGGCGGGTTTTTGGACATAAAGAACAATGCGGTGCTACAGACCAATAGAATGGGCAACTTCGGCACTGTGGAGAACGCAGGTACCATCATTGGGAAGCGGATTGACAATTATCTAAAGTTTATTAACAAGGGGAATATGACACTGGATAACCCTGTTGATTATGCTTTTATCAATAATCCCAACAACCCTAATGTCCAGCTCGACAATTATGGTCAAATAACCATTACCAACAGCTTCATTGTAGTCTATGGCGTACTCAACAATTATGGTAAGTTGTTCATAGACAATGGTATTAGTTCTCATTCAACAGTTGTGGAGAATATAGGCATTTTCAACAATTTCGGTACTGGGAAGGTGACCTTGGCCAATTGCCAATACATTGGTTTTCTTAATCAGGTTAAGTTGCTGAATTATGGCAGATTTGAAATTGAAGGATCAGCGGGCTATGGCATCATCCACTACCAGCCGTCAAGTGTCGTGGAGAACTATGTTACGGGCGTTATTTCCGTAAAAAACACGCAGACGAATGGCATTTACAATTCATCTAATTTTACAAATGCAGGAAAGATTACCGTGGAGAGCAGTGGATACAGCGCCATCTACAACAGTTCGGGTAATGGCAATTTTGTCAATGCTGGGGAATTGATGATAAAAAACAGCATCAGCAGTATTGAAAACCGAGGTGTCCTCAATTCGTCCGGCCAGATTACCATGAATGGCTGCGCCAACGGCATCGCCAATTTCAAAGAGCTGACCAATAGTGGCACCATCGTCATGAAACCAAATGCCACCACGCCCATCCTCAACATCGGGCTTATCAATTTAAACCATGAGGCTTCGGCCACTGTCAACAATAGTGGCAATATGCAGTTTGTAAATACCCAAACTGGCTTTGAAGTGGACGATGGAACTACACTGACCAACACCGGCTCCATCGAAGTTTCAGGAAATGGCGGAACGAATACTGGCGTGCAGAATTTTGGCACGATATACAATAATGGCACAGGAAAAATCACCTTGGCAAATGCCAAGGATATCGGCTTGCTGAACTCAGGGGCAGGTATCTTTATCAATTCCGGCATCCTGCTCATTGACAAGGTCGTGCAACGCTATGGTATCGTTAACGTCGCCAATGCCGGATACTTGGCGAATGATTTGACAGGCACCATCCTCATAAAGAAAACGGGGGACTACGGCATTTACAACTTTTACGCCGTTTACAACTCTGGCAAGCTGACCATCCAAACAGCTGGCACCGATGCCATCTTCAACGAGGCTGATGGGTTCTTTTTCATACAACCCTGCGGGGAGTTGAATGTCGAAAACCGTATCAACAACACCCGTTATTTCCAAAACGAGGGCCTGCTCCGCTCCACCTATAACGGCACCCATATCAATACCAGCACCTTGTTAAACATGGCTGTCATCGAGGATTTCAAGAACTCTCTCGACGGCGTGCCCTACACCAACAACGGCTTCCGCATCCGGCCCATCAACGGTACAGTCGGCAGCGTCATCCACAATGCCATTGAAGCAGGTGGCTTGCCGCCCATCACCATTGGGAACACTTGGTACCGCAACTCCAATCTTACCAGTCCCGCTGGCACGTTCAGTTCTACCCTGAACACTTTCACACCGACCGTCGGCGTGGGAACGCATACGCTGTATTTCACGGTAAACGACCTCGTGAACAACTGCACCAAAACGGTTTCCATCAAGGTCAATATCGCAAATGCCATGATAGGCAACGGTGATGGAGCCAAGCCCGACATCGTCCTGTTCAACTACCCGAACCCGTTCGTGAACGAGACCAGAATCAAGCTCAGCCTGCCATTCGATGCAACTGGTAAATTGGTCGTCTATGACCAGTTCGGCAGGTTGGTATCCGTGGTGTATGAGGGCGAAATGACCGAAGGCGAGCTTTATGAATTCGGCGTGGACGCCAACACGATGCAAGTGGCCATTTACGTTGCTACGCTGATACTGGATACTGGCAGAACTTACACGACAAGGCTTGTAAAGGCAGATAATTTTTAAGGGTGTTGAAATGGTTTTACTACGAAAAACCATTTGATTAATAACCTCAAAAACAGCGGCGGCTGGCATCCAAGATGCCAGCCGCCGCTGTTTTTGATGGGCGAGCGGAAGGCTTTACGTTGAAAATCTACCGCTCAAACCTTGGCTTATTCTCCCTCGATCGGAATCACGCTCAACAGCTTCAAGTCCGTGCGGTCGTCGAAGTCGAACTGGTAGAAGCCATCAGCGCCGATGACCATGGCCACGTTCCTGTCGCCGGGCAATGAAATCACGTCGAGCGCATGGAAGTTCTCCACTTTGTCGAGCAGGTGGTCGCCGACGGTTTCGGGCACGGTGTTGTCGAAAATCTCAAAGCCGTAATCGCCTTCGCAGAGCAGGAGGCTATTGCCCTTCACGGAAAGGCCATGCGGGTTTTTCATTGGAAACGATTTGAGCAGCACGGGGTTTGTCAGGTCGGTGATGTCAATCACGTCCAACTGGTTGGCTCCAAGTGAGCCGCAATCGCTGCCGTCCCAGAGCGTCACGTAGGCATAGTGGTCGTTCACGAAGACGGGGTCGCAGGCACGGGCATGTTCAAAAACGGAAAGCTGCACTGGGTTCAGCGGGTCGGCGTTGTCGTAGATATACATGCCCACGTTGGAACCGATAAAGAGTTTGTCGCCGTGAGGAAACAGCGTTTCGAGGTGAACGCCAATGCCAATGGTCTTGGCAAATGCAGGGCTGGTGGGCTGCGTCAGGTCGTAAATCTGCAAGTCGTAGCCATCATGCTGGATGGTGTAGAGGTAGTCGCCAATGATGGTAAAATGCGACAATGAACCGCCGATGCCAGTACCGGAGCCAGCTTTTCCACCGCCTGAACTCTGGTCGGCAGCAAATACAAGGTCGCCCTCGAATGCAAGGCCGCCACCGAAGAATTCGCCATTCCTGAAATAGAGGTTGTTCTGTTGGTCGCAGTCCATTTCCTCCGTCACGAGCGTTTCCTTGTATTCGACGATGATATTGCCGGAGGCAAAATCGCTCCAAAGCGGTTGCAACACGTTCTCCGTGCGGCCAGCGACGGAGTAGTCGTCGAGGTTCACCACCAGCAAGTCCACATAGCTATTGGTGTAGAGGTAGCCGTCCTTGATGGCGAGGTCGGTAGCGCCCGGTACGCTGATGAAGGCCGTGTTCACGGGATTGCTGGGGTCGCTGTTTTCAATCACATGGATGCCTTCGCCCGTCTCCACGACGAACATACGGTCGTCGTAGTAATTGATTTGGCCGGGCGACTTGAGCGGCTTGGGGTCTTCCATCCCGATGGTGGTATTGTGGACTTCCTCCAAGGTCTTATAAACGGGGTCGAATCTGGTATAGGTGATGGAGCTGGTGCATTTGTCCTTCAGGCAGCTTTGGAAGGTCAGGGCCGTGAGGGACAGCAAGGCGATGAGCAAATATTGTGTTTTCATGATTTAGAATGTTGTGAAGCGGGATTACTGACGGCGGTCATTTATGGCAATGTTCGTGGTCAAAAACCCCGATTGAAAATTTTATTACAAAAAGACTGGCACCCATTCTTTTCAACCACGAAGACAGCAGGGTAGGGGGAAAGGGTTGGGAAAGCAGATAAAAATCATTTCATCATACAACGCAGTGGGCAGCCGGAGAATTTGACCCCGACTGCCCACTGACTGCAAACTGCCAACTGTCGAACTGTTCACCCCTTTGGGGCCAACTTTAATTAATGCCTTCCCCACAGCTCCACCTCCGCCCGTTTATCGGCAAAGTTCTTCGTGTCGTAAACAAAGACCACCTTCCGGATGACCCGGCGGTTGCCTTCCAGGTTGATGACCCGGCTCTCGCCGCCAGCCCGGATTTCGTCACGGGTTTCCACCTCCTGCTCCGAGCCGTCGCCAAAATGAACGACGACCTTGTGCAGGTTGATGGCACCCTTTTTTACCAAAATCTTCAAGGCGGTGAAGCGGCCTTCCGAGGCGGTAACGAGTATCTCATCACGGTCAACGGCGAAATTGACCTTGCGCTCGCCGAGCTTTTCCCAGCGGGGAGGTGTGCCGTGATTGGTGATTGGTGATTGGTGATTCGCTGTGGCGAAGTTGACGGCTACCAATAGGCAGAGGATGGATGTGAATGCTTTCATTGTTGAATTGATTTTGTTGATGAAGTTTGTTGAAATTACAGGGCTTTGACACAAGGTAAAGGACGGGGTTTAATCTTTAATTTCATAAGGAAAGGTTAAGGCTTTTCACAACCTCGGTGGATTTTCTGGGTCATTTCATCGAAATACACAGCCTTGTTCGACGCTTATCCGGCTACCTTCCGCCATATTTTCAAAATTAAAACGATTTACAGTATGAGATTCAGTTCTTTTTTCCCAACTCTGTTCTTCCTTTTTTGCTTCGCAATACTGCCCTTCAACCCCGCCAAAGCCCAGTCCTTGGCCGAAAAGATTGACGCCATCGTTGCGGAGCAATACAAGCCCGACGAACCTGGTGTGGTGGTGCGGGTGCAAAAGGACGGCAAAGTCCTATTTGAAAAAGCCTATGGCATGGCTGACATGGAACTGGGCGTGAAAATGCAGCCCGACCATATCCTGCGCCTTGGCAGCATCACCAAGCAGTTCACCGCCGTGGCCATGCTCATGCTCGTGCAGGAGGGCAAGGTCAGCCTCACCGACGACCTGACCAAGCACCTGCCAGACTATCCGACCGGAGGCCGCAAAATCACCGTTGCACAGCTGTTGAACCATACTTCTGGTATTAAAAGCTATACAGGCATGGCCAGTTTCATGAGCATCATGCGCAAGGACTTCACCCTGACCGAGTTGATTGACCATTTTAAGAACGAACCTTTCGACTTCGAGCCGGGCGAGCGTTGGAGTTACAACAACTCCGCCTATATCCTTGCCGGGGCCGTCATCGAGAAGGCATCGGGCATGGCCTATGCCGATTTCATCGAAAAGCGCATCTTCCAGCCCCTTGGCATGACGGACAGTTACTTTGACGTGACCGACCGCATCATCCCTCGCCGAATCGGTGGCTACGAGGGGGGCGACAAGGAGGGCACCTTCGCCAATGCCCCCTACCTGAGCATGACCCTGCCACATGCCGCCGGTTCGCTGATGAGCACCGTAGGCGATATGGGCAAATGGGACGAGGCGCTCTACACCGAAAAACTCGTGAAAAAAGACCTACTGCAACAGGCTTGGACAGCCACCAAGCTCAACAGCGGCGCCATGACCCATTATGGCTACGGCTGGGGCTTCGACGAGGTGGGCGGCCATAAATTTATCTACCACAGCGGCGGCATCAACGGCTTTGTGACCAATGGCATCCGGGTGCCCGATGCCCACCTGTACATCATTGCACTTTCCAACAACGGCACCAAAGGCCCCGATGGCATGAGCTATAAAATTGCCCAAACCGTGCTGGGCATCCCGATTGACAAACCCAAGCCCATCGAATTGACCGCCAAGCAACTGGCCGACTATGTGGGCGTCTATGAAATGGACTCGCCCGACCAGTGGCGGCACATCACCCTCGAAGGCAACCAACTCTACTCACAGCGGGCTGGCAGCGAGCGCTTCAAGGTGTTTGCCTACGGCAATGACCGCTTCTTTTTTGAAGACCACCCAACCCGACTGCATTTCGAGCGCAACAAAGCAGGCAAGGTGACAGGCCTCGTTCCAAAGAGCACTATGCCCTTCGGCACTGACGACCGCTACCTGCGCACCGAAAAGGACAAACCCACCGAGAAGGCCACGGTCGGCGTTGCGCAAGCCCTGCTCGATAGCTATGTAGGCACCTATAACCTTTTTCCCAATTTTGATTTGACCGTCAGTACACGTGAAGGCAGGCTCTTCGCACAGGCCACGGGCCAAGAGGAGTTCGAGCTTTTCGCCGAGTCGGAGCGCCGCTTCTTCCTGAAAGTGGTGGATGCCAAAGTTAGCTTTATGCCCGCCGAGGGTGGGGTAGTGAAGGAACTGGTGCTGCACCAAGGGGGGCAGGATATGAAGGGGACGAGGAAGTAACACGGATTGTTAGTCCGTGCTTTTGCGCTGGCCCGGTTGCTGCAAAATTTGGAAGTGGGAAAGCACGGACTAACAGTCCGTGTTACTTAAACTCTTCATAATCAAACTCTTGCGCAATGCGTGGTTGCGATGAAGTAGTAAGTTCGACAACCCGAAAACTTCACGAAACATCATTCTTAGCGCCTTTAATCAAAAGCCACAGCATCAGCGCAAGCTCTCCGAAAAAGGCAGGGAAAGCGTATTTATAAACCGACCCGGCGTATTCGGGCAAGAGCAACCCCGTGGAACTCAAGACCAGGTAGGCGGCGCCGTTGATAGCCAACCAGATGCCGAGGAAACGGGGCAGGAAACGGGATTGGTACACGAGCAGGGCCAATGGGAATAGCCATAGCCCCCAGTACATTTCCAGCGCCAGGGTTGCGAAGTCTTCCAATTTGAGGAAAGAAAGCGCCAAGTCCTGCCGCTGGCCCAGTTCGAACGATGTCAATATTTCTCCTTTGAACGCCTTTAGCGAAGCTATCTTGAAAGCCGCCATGCAAAAAACAATGGGGATTTGTACGACCACAAAGGCAATCAGCAATTTAGCAGCCCATTCATTTACTGGTTTAAATAGCTTGTAAAATGCCAAAACCAAAAATATCCAGAGCACGCCGCTGATAATATCGCTTATTATTCCCGTCCGAAATAGCCATTCATGTGAAAGCACATTTTGGGCAACAGTGGCGGCATCGCCTCCCGTCTTGATTTGCGAAGGAAGGTACATCAGCGAATACAAGCCTGTGATTATCCAAATGAGGAACAGCAGGCCTGCTATTCTCGCTTGTTTTTTAAGCGATAAAGCCGGGTTTCCCATGATTTTATTATTTTGAAAAGAGGTTAAAATCAGCCCCATCGCTCCTCACTTTATTAAGGATAGCCGCCGCCACTTTTTTGCCCATGTCCAACGCCACTTCGTTATCGGTGCGGAAATGGATGCCCCCGTGGAAACGGGATTCCGCTGCCTCCTTCGCTTTTCTTCGAAAAAAACTTTTTTCCGAAGGGAAAAAATAAGCGTACAATTCCGCCATGATGCTGCCAATCATGGCATGACCGGAGGGATAACCAGGAAAGGGCGGGCTTTGAAATAATACCGGATGGAACGTGGTATCATATTGCTCCGGACGGATGCCCCAATAAGTATATTTGGCATCCCAGCAAGCCACAAAGCCGTCATACATGCCAATGGCCGCAATCGCATTTATCCGGGCAGCCCTCGGCGGGTTAATATGGAGGTTGTACTCGAATATTTTTCTTTGCAGCATGTCCTCCCAAACGGGTTGGCTTGCCCAATAAAACGCATTGGACATGGAGTAAAAATTGGGCTTATAATTTTTCAACTCCTCCATGTCTTTCGCAAAATCGGGCGGCGGTCCGGGGCGGAATTGACTGCTGCTGTCGAGTACCACCGTTTTGTAATGCCTCGCCGTCGGGAACATCGGTTGTTCGCCTTTCCAATAGGCTTCGCCTTGGGGCCTCTTGCCGTCCCAAGCCTTCCCGGGGAGGAAGTTTTTGGTGTGCTCGATTTCTTTTTCGGCAATCTTTTTCCCCAATTCAAAGCCCGCACGGGTATCGCTTGGGAAAGCGACGCCTGCCATTATCCTGGCGTCCATGGCCCGTTGCGCCATGCGTTGAACGGAGTCGGCCAGCAAAGGATAAAAATGGGAGAAAATACCAACTGCCACCCCAGCTGCCACTGAATGCTCGCAGGGATAAGAAGGGCTTTCCGGTTTTGGAATAAGCGCCTTTATCTGGTTGTCAGCAGCGAAAGGGCGAGGGCGGTTAAACGCATATTTCGTGTCCCATGCCGCCACGGTCGCATCGTAGGTGGCCACGCTCAGCAACATATTGGCCAAGGCGCCATTGTAACTGGTATCGTTCATCCAGATATTTTGCATCATCCGCTGCCAGCGATAGCCGGGAGTGCCCGCATTCCAATACATGACCTGTTGCAAGGCAACGGAATCCATTGTTTTTTGCCGGGAAGCTATTTGTGAAACTTCCTCTTTCCAAGGCCCCGGTTTCGGTAAACGGTAGGTTTCGACAGAAGGAATAAACCAGGTTTTCCATTTGCCAGCGTCAGGCTCTACCTGGGCGTGGAGGCAAGTGGTTAAACCTACAATTGCAAGGATAATTGATGGATTTTTTTTCATAAGTCTGGTGATTTTTTTTAGCAATATTAAGGGATGAAAACTGACAAATTTTTCAGCATCAACAGACAACGGCTTTGCGTAAACGAACGGCAATTCAGGGTCAACGGATAGGTATTTTCCAAAGCTGGTTTTGACCTGTTTTCCGGCCAATTGAAAACAATGCAAGCTTTGCCAATTTGGCAGGCAATATATTTGCCTTCGGCTACGGTGCGGGTGCGGAGTGCTGAGGCAGCAAGCTACAACCACCTCCATTATTTAAAAACATGAAGTTATCTATTGATAGTCAACGGGTTAAATTGTACGGCTGGATTGGGCTGGCGTACCTGGGGCTATGGCTGTTTGGCGATTTGGTAAGCGAAACCGAGACGTTTTGGAAAAGGATGTTGAACAATATTTGGTTGTGCAGCTACCTAACCGTGGTCAACTTCCTACTGTTTGAGTATTCTATGCCCTACATCCGTTTGCAGTGGAAAAGGCTGCTGGCGGCTCCTTTTCTATTGGTGACTTACTTTTTGCTATTTTCGGCAGCATTTTATGGGTGGCGAAATTTGGGAATAGCGATTGGAATATATTCTGAGCTAATAAAACACCCGTCCGTAGAGGAAGGCATTCAATACCATATGCCCTATGCTTTGATGTCAGCCTTATTTTTCGGCATCATCAGGTACACTTATGATTACCGGAAATTAAAAGCGACGGCGCAGCAACTCCGCATTGAAAAACAGCAGGCAGAACTGAGTTATTTAAAATCCCAAACGAACCCGCATTTCCTGTTCAATACCCTGAACAATATTTATTCGCTGTCGAGGGACAAATCAGACCTGGCACCGGAGTCCATCCTGCGGCTGTCCAAGATTTTGCGCTTTATGCTGTATGAAACCAGCGGCGAATACATCGCCATAGAGCAGGAAATCAAAATCATCAGCGACTATATTGCCCTCGAAAAACTGCGCTATGATGAATCGTTGCACATTAATTTCAACCACGACGTGGAGGATATGCACCAAGCCCTGCCTCCGCTGCTGTTGATACCCTTGGTGGAAAATGCGTTCAAGCACGGCGCTTCCGAAACCAGGAACCGGCCCTATGTGGATATACACCTGTCGGTCAATAAGCGGATATTGGAATTTATCGTGAAAAATTCCAGTGAAAAACCTGACGGTGGCGTCCCTGTCGTGGAAAATATCGGGCTTTCCAACCTCCGGCGACAATTGCAATTGCTTTATTCCGATTATAGCCTGACCGTTCAGCAAAGCGAATCGGAGTTTGCCGCCACACTGAAAATCAACCTTGCAAGCCATGTCAAATATTAAATGCATCATCGTGGAAGACGAGCCATTGGCGGTAAAAATCCTGTCGGATTATGTCTCGCAAGTGCCTTTCCTGGAATTGCAGGGAAGCTTTAAAAATGCGATGGATGCAACCGACTACTTGCGGCAGCACGAGGTTCATTTAATTTTCCTCGATATTCACCTGCCCAAGTTAAAAGGCATGGATTTCCTGAAAACCTTGGTGCATCCGCCGTCCGTCATCATTACCACAGCCTATCATCAATATGCCGTAGAAGGATTTAACCTCAACGTGACGGACTACCTGCTGAAACCATTTGAATTCGAGCGGTTTTTAATTGCCGTGAACAAAGTGAAATTACCAGTAATTGCGCAGCCGCCAGCCAGTGAAATTGAACCTAAGAAGGATTTCATCTTCCTGAACGTGCAAAAAAAGAAGGTCAAAATCTTGTTCCCGGATATTCTTTACATCGAAAGCCAGCGGGAATACGTCAAGGTCGTCACCACAAAAAACACTTACCTCTCGAAGATGAGTACCCATGAAATCGAGGCATTGTTGCCGCCGCAGCTTTTTAAGCGGATTCACCGCTCCTTTATCGTTTCCGTTGATAAAATCGAGTCATACACCGCCGAAGCGGTCGAAGTAAATGGGGTCGAGATACCGATTGGGAGGGGGTACCGGGAAGTGGTGGAAGGGCTTTAGTGGTTGGGTTGCTTGCTCTTTAAGTTTTGCATGACTTCCAATGGTACTTATTGTCGTTCGGATTTAAAATTTCCCCAGCCTTTCACAGCCCCTTCCCCAACAAATACGCCTGCCGCAGCATTTCATCCAGTTCCGAATCGCTGAAATTGGTCAGGATGATGGCTCCCGTTTTGTCGTCGGGGTTGAAGGCCATCGTGGTCGAGACGCCCTGTTCGCCGCCGTCGTGTCCCCAAAGCCCGTTCGCCTTGTCCATGATGAAAAAATGTAGGCCCATCTCGTCATCAATGTTAGGGATTTGGGGCGTCATCATGGCCTGAACGGTGGCAGGTTTCAGCAGCTGCACATTGCCGTCCGAACCGCCCAGCGTGAGTATGCGCAGGAACTTGAACAGGTCCCTGGTCGTGGAGCGGAGGCCGCCGTTGGGGTAGTCGGTGTTGGTGTAATGGTCAATGGGGTGGTGGCTGCCATTATCGAAATAGTAGGGCGTGGCGATGGGCTGGCTGATTTCGTCGAGCCGCCAAAAAGTGTCGTCCATGCCCAGCGGCCCGAAGATATTGGCCTTGCAGTAGGCATTGAAGCCCTTGCCCGAAATGGCCTCCACAAGCACGCCAATGAGGGCGCTGCCCATGTTGGAATATTCGTGCTGCGTGCCCGGCTCGAAGTCGTGGAAATTCTCGTCCGCATTGTAAAATGTGCCGCCCGGCATGAGGTAATTCTCCATGAAATCGTCCAGTGCCACCGGGCTGTCGTAGCCATAATAATATTCCCCGTCAAGGGCGCTGCCATCGGCAATGGCGGAGGTATGCGTTAGCAACATGCGAAAAGTGATTTCAGTGGATTGGTCGGGCACTTTGACCTCGAATGGCAGGTACTCATTGATGGGGTCGTCCAATTGGAAATGGCCGTCTTCGTGGAGTTGGAGCAGCGCCACCCCCGTGATGGTTTTTGAAATGGAGGCTTGCAAAAACAGGTGTTCGGCGGTGAGCGGCGTGCCTTGTTCGAGGTTGGCTTCGCCAAAAAGCCGCTCGTGCAGCACTTCGCTTTCCCGGAAAACCAGCACCGAAAGGGCGGGGATGTCCTGTGCTTCCATTTCATCTTTCACGTATTGGTCGAACTCGTCAATATTGCTGATTTCGGGAGCGTCGTCCTTGCAGGCTGACATGGAAAACGCCAGCAGCAGGATCAGGAATTTCATTTTGAAAAGGTTCATGATTGGTGGTTTTAGTATATCGCAAAAACGGAAACCGGATCATCTCCTAATTTCACTATTTAGTTGTAAAACTATGCTTATTTCAAAAATATTGCCTGCGCCAGAAAAGCCTATACCCTCAACGCTGAATAAGTGATGCAGCAGGAAAACAGGGTCGGCTCTGTCGAAGTGGTTATGGAAGCAGACCTGATTGTGCTGGACCGGAATATTTTTGAGATACCCGCCAATCAAATCAATGGGACAAAGTTGGATTTGACGTATTTGAAGGGGAGGGTGGTGTATGTAAGGTAAGTTTAGGATATGAACCGCTTTGTTTCATGGCAAAAAAGCAAGGACGTGACTTTGGCTGCGCCCTTGCTTTTTATTTTATGCCAGCACCGCCTTCTACCCAAAAAACGGCTGCCGATACACCCGCTTCCCCGTCGCCTTGTACAGCGCATTCGCCAGGGGCGTGAAGATGGGCGGGAGGGTATAAATTTCATTTTGCATCAAATACATCAAGTTTAGATGAGCTCGAGGTTGGTTTATTTGCCTTTTCCAGTCATGATTTGGATTTTGATTTTTTGGCAGCGATTGCTTTTTTAACGGCTTTATCGAAGTCAGATTCTAGCAGTTTATCCTGCATAACCTGAAATTTTTCGTACTCCATTTCAGCGTGTTCGAGGGCGAACTGATGCGAGATTTTCCCGGCATGGCCCAAAATGTCCCGGTCGTTCAGGGACAGGAACCCGTTTAGTTTTTCAATCCAGTCCTTCATGTACATGGGAATGCGGCGCATGGCTTGTCCTTCGGCAAACACGAGGTATTGCTCTACGAGGTTGTTAAGGGCGGCGAGTTCGGGTTCCGAGAGGTAATTTTTGGCGATTCCGACATCCTGTTTTCTGGGTTTCGCTCCTCGCCAATTAGTCAGCCCCATGTTTGGCTTGTTGCTGTCGGCCCGTTCGGCTACGATTTCGGCGGCTGTTTTCCCTGAGATTGCCCAGTGCATTTTGTTTTGGACTGTCTGGAAGAACAGGATACTGGTTTCCAAAGTCGGGTCGTAATCGGTGCTGGTAGCGTAGATGTCGGTGATTTTTTGATAAAAACGCCTTTCAGAAGTTCGGATATCCTGAATGCGCCTGAGCAGTTCCTCAAAATAATCAAAGGGCTGGTCTGGGTTTTTCAGGCGCTCGTCATCCATCACAAAACCTTTGACGATGTACTCCTTGATGTGCCGGGTAGCCCATTGGCGGAAGCGGGTAGCTACGGCAGATTTGATACGGTAGCCGACCGAGATGATGGCGTCCAAGTTGTAAAATTTTTGACTCCGTTCCACCATGCGACCTCCTTCTTTTCCAACTTGTAAGAAATCCTTACAAGTTGCTGCTTCGTCCAATTCACCTTCTTCGAAGATGTTTTTCAGGTGCATGGTGATGTTCTGGGGCGTTGTTTGAAACAACTCCGCCATGAGTTTTTGAGTGAGCCAAACGGTTTCGTTCTCCAGCCGCACCTCCAATTTGGTTTCGCCGGTTTCGGTCTGGTAAATGATTATCTGCGAGGTGTTATTCATATTGATTCATTTTTTGAAAACCTAAATACCATTGCAATAATAGCGCTGATTTCCGCAACGAAATTAAAGCCGATTGGCTTTTTGTCACGCACAGTGTTTGAGACTGTTTGCCATCGGATTGGACAACGAATGTAAGCCAGAATATTATTCCCAGATAAAACAAAAATTGCCTGCATCCCAGCGATTGCAAGCAGTTTCATCAAGCTCGAATTTCTTAAATTCTATTTACCTCAACATCTGCTTCTCCCCCAAAAACGGTTGCCGATACACCCGTTTCCCCGTCGCCTTGTACAGCCCATTCGCCAGCGCCCCGAAGATGGCTATCATAGCTTAAAATGTCCATTTTTTACCAGTACCCACCCAAACTCAGCGGCGAGCTTTGCGGCATTTCAAACTAAAACCACGTCACATGGAAAGAAGAGATTTTATGCAATCCGCAGGGCTGTTCGCCGCCATTGGTATCTTGCCGAACTTGGCCAATGCCACTCCGCCAAACTCCACCTTTCACAACCCGCTCGAACCCTTTCTGTTGCCTTCCGAAGCACCGCTTTCGCACAAGGGCAGTATGGACATCAAGGTTTGGGTGCGCTCACACAAGACGGGGGGCGTGTATTCCTGCGTGGAGTGTGCCGTGGCCCCAAAAATCATGGGCCCGCCACCGCACCTGCACAAGGAACTTGATGAATTGATGTACGTCTTGGAAGGCACGGCCAGCGTCATGGTGGAGGGGCAAGAGGTGCAAGTGCCCGCTGGGGGCTGGCATTTCAGGCCCCGAAACCTGCGGCACACCTTTTGGAATGCCTCCGAGCAGCCGCTCCGTTTTATTGACATGTACTTTAACCAACCATTCGAGGAGTTTTTGGAAAGGATTTTTCACGAACTTACGCCCGAAAACGGCTTCCAGCCCGGCACGGACAAGCTGCGCAAGGAGCAGGACAAGCTCAACGATAAATTCGGGCTGGTCTATGCGCCAACGGCTTTTGAGGAGCGGCAGGCCATAGTCGCCAAGTACGGACTGCGCTGAGGCTTATGGAGGTGACATCTTTTTGCCTGTCCAGTGAGATGACACCTTTTTGCCTTTTTCTTGACTAGTAAACCCTCAAAGGCAGAGCAGGTAAAAAGATGCACCTCCTCATAAAAACAACAACCACAGGCTATGATGCTGAAAGACTTCTTACCACATCCATCGCTGCGGGCATTTGTCCGTTGCTACCGTATTGTGCACCTGAAATTCGACAGCCAAGACCCGCCACCGTTTAAGCCTTATACACCCCGTCCGGAGCATTGCCTCGCCTTTTACCCGCACGACCGGGAGCGGGTGGACTTCACACAGCGCAATGGCAGTGCCGCCAATATCCCCGTGGCACTGGTCGGGCAGGCGCTTTCCGTCACCAACCGCCATGTGCATGGAAATTTCATGGTGGTGCAAATCCTGTTTCAACCGGGCGGGCTGTTCCGGCTCACTGGCATGCCGGGCCATGAAATCAACGACTGCTATATCGAGGCTGACCATGTTTTTACGAAGGAAATCCACCAGGTGAACGAGGCGTTCTACCATGCCGACGACTACCCTGAAATCGTGCGCATCGCCAATGGCTTCGTGGAATCGCTCGTGCGGCGGGCGAGGAAGGATGCCCACCCGATTGACGCCGTGTGCCAATGGATGCTCGAACATCCCGCCACCTCCTTGGACAAAATGGCGAGGGCCGCCTACCTCAGCCCCAAGCAGTTTGAGCGTAAATTCAGGGAGCGCACGGGCGTCAGCCCAAAGGTTTTCACAAGGCTGGCACGTTTCGACCGGGCCTTTCGGGAGAAAAACCTGCAACCCAGCAAGGACTGGCAAAGCATCGCCTTCGATTGCAACTACTATGATTATCAGCACCTTGTGCGTGACTACCTCGACTTCACGGGCCTGCGCCCCACCCATTTCCACGACCTCGAAAGCCGTGCACCGGAGCGCCGCTTCGGGCTGGCGGAGCATTATTATGAGACGCAGGTGTAGCGCCGTTCAGCGCCGTTTTCAAGCTTTATTAAATATAAAAACACTACCTTTCGCTTGACAAAGATAGCCAAGTGAAAATGAACCCTGCCAACTCCCTTCCCTTCCTCCTGCTTTTCTGCTGCCTGCACCCCGCAGCCCAGGAGCCTGTCGGCACCTTCTCCACCGAGCGCCTCGGCAGCAAGGACGGCATGTCGCACAGCCGGGCGATTTGCGTCCACCAGGATACCAAGGGCATTTTTTGGATTGGCACCTACGACGGGCTGAACCGCTACGACGGCATTGAGTTTCAGGTTTTTCGCCCCTCCAAAAGCGGTTTCTCATTCGAAGCTGAAAATTGCCATTCCTGCAAACTCAATGCCGTATGAAAAAAATTTCCACTTTCTGGCTGTTTATTTGCCTGTTGGCTTACCAGGCCGCTTTTACGCAGCCTTGCACCAAACAAGCATTGTCATTTGACGGAGGGAATTGGGTGGAAATTCCAGATCACCCAACGCTTAGGCCCTGCCCGACCTGCCCTTTCACGGTCGAAGTATGGGTACTGCGGGAGAGTGGAAATGAGGTGCAGCACATCCTGGGTAAGCGAATTGGTTGCGATGAAAAATATGATTATTACCAAATTGTATTTGATCCATACTTGGGTTTCGGTAGTAGTAAGGGAGCGGCTGACACCAAGATTAACCTGCCGCTGTATGAATGGCACCACTTGTCGGCTGTTTTCGACGGCGCTGAGTTTCGCTTTTACTGTGATGGTGTTTTAGTTGCAAGTGGTTCGGGTCCTATAGGTGATGGAGCCGGCACATCTCTTTTACTGGGCGCTTCGGGTGATTGTTATCCCTCATATTTTACAGGCAAAATGGACAATGTACGCATTTGGAATGTCGCTCGCACCCAGGAGGAAATTCAGGCTGATAGGTTTGGATGCATCACTGGCACGGAACCGGGATTGGTCGGCGCTTGGGACTTCGACGAAGGCAGGGGCGACATCGCCTATGACCTATCTCCCAACCACAATGATGGTATATTGGTGAATAGCCCGGCATGGGTAGCAACTACGCTGCCGTGCTGCGACGAGCCGCCGCTTGATGCCGATGGCAGGATTTACATGGGCGGGCTGAACGGGGTGAACGCCTTGGAGGGGAAAACGACCGGGAAGCCCCGCGTCTTGCTTGCGAAGTTCAGCCTGATTGATGCGTTCAAGGACAAACGGATTTTCCTCAACCCCAAAAGCTATGCCGGGAGGGTGAAATTGTCCCCTTCAGTCATTTCGTTCGACCTGCAATTGGCGTTCACTAATTTCATAGACCCTGCCAAAAACCAGTACGCCTGGCGAATGGACGGGCTGGACGAGGATTGGTCCTACGTCCGCACACAGAACATTGCATCGTACCTCCGCATGCCGCCAGGGAGCTACACCTTCCGGGCGAAGGCTGCCGACTCCTTCGGTACCTGGAGCGAAAACGAGTTGGTGCTGCGCATCACCGTACTGCGCCCCTGGTACGTCCGCTGGTGGGCTTGGCTGATGTACGTGTCGGTAGCAGTTGCGGGTTTGTATTTCCTGAGAAAATACCAGATACGGGTTTTGCTGGAACGTGCCGAAAAGCGCCGGCTTCAGGAGTTGGACGCTTTCAAAAGCCGTTTTTATACCAACATCACCCACGAGTTTCGGACGCCGCTGACGGTTATCTTGGGAAATTTGGAAATTGAAAAATTGGAAATTGAAAAATTGGGCAACCCCGGCGACCCCAAGATTTCTCAATTTCTCAATTTCCTGAGTTCAAAAAACACCATCATCCACCGCAATTCCGAATCCCTGCTACGGCTCATCAACCAGATTTTGGATTTGGCGAAATTGGAAGACAATTCCCTGAAAATCAACTATGTGCATGGCGACGTGCTGCCCTACCTGCGCTACGTCGCCGAGAGCCTGCAATCGCTGGCGAACGCCCAAAACGTGATGCTGCGGGTGGAGAGCGACCAAGCGAAAATTGAAATGGACTACGACCCAGAGCGGTTGCTGCAGATTGTTCACAACCTGCTTTCCAATGCGATAAAGTTCACGCCGTCGGGCGGCAAAGTGATACTGCGGGTGGGCACAGACTTGGCAGGTTTTCAAAACCTGCCAAGTCTCAATCTCGCCATCAGCGACACGGGCGTGGGCATCCCACCGGAAGACTTGCCAAAAATCTTCGACCGATTTTACCAAGCAAATAAACCCCATTTAGGGGGCTGGGGGGCAGCGAAAACGGACCCCACAGGAGCAGTCGGCACGGGCATCGGGCTGTCTTTAACGAAGGAATTGGTGAAGGCAATGGGCGGGACAATTTCGGTGGAGAGCTGTACATCCCCTTTAGTGGATAGAGGGGCAGGGACGGTGTTTACGGTGCGGTTGCCGATTACTCTTGAGGCATTGCCCCTGACCCCTAAAGGGGAACCTAACCTCGCAAATTCTGCTGAATTTTTAAAGGAAATAGTTTCCACAGCACTTCCCGAAATCGGTTCCCCTTTAGGGGTCAGGGGCGTAAGCCACGAGGGCAACCCTTCAATCCTTCAATCCTCCAATCCTTCAATCCTTTTAATCGAAGACAACCCCGACGTGGTGGAATACCTCACAGCCTGCTTGGGCGAACATTACCTCCTCGACTTCGCCTACAACGGCCGCTCAGGCATTGAAAAAGCGTTGGAAACCGTGCCCGACCTCATCGTCTCCGATGTGATGATGCCCGAAAAAGACGGTTTTGAGGTCTGCGAGTTTTTGAAAAACGACGAACGCACCAGCCATATCCCCATTGTGCTGCTCACCGCCAAAGCCGACATGGAGAGCCGCATTGCCGGGCTGCGCCGGGGCGCCGACGCCTATTTGGCGAAGCCGTTCCAGCGGGAAGAATTGCTCGTGGTGTTGCAAAACCTGCTCGAATTGCGGAAGAAGTTGCAGGCAAGGTACTCCGATTTCGGATTTGTGATTTCGGATTTCGGCAGGGACGAGAGGGTGGCTTCCGAAATCCGAAATCCGAAATCCGAAATCGCCATCGAGGACGCATTTTTGAAAAAACTGAACGCCGTCATCGAAAAGCACCTCTCCGACGCCGAATTCGAAGTCCCGCAACTCTGCCGGGCGATCCACTTGAGCCAGCCGCAGTTGTACCGCAAAATCAAAGCCCTCACCGACAAGTCCATCGCCTCCTACATCCGCACCGTGCGCCTGCACAAGGGCAGGGAACTGCTGAAAAATTCCGCCCTCAACGTCTCCGAAGTGGCTTACCAAGTGGGCTTCACCGACCCCGCTTATTTTTCCAGGACTTTTTCCGAAGAATTTGGCTTTGCTCCTAGCGACTTACGCAAGTAGTTGAAAATCAACAATTTGTTATTCTGCTTTTTTTCCTTCCTGAACGATTAGTTCAAGTTTTTTCCCCTTTTGAATGATAAGTCCAAACATTTGAACGATAGTTCCAAGCCCTTGGCAGGGGTGCTTCCCAACTTTGTACCGCAGCACAAACGAAAACTCGCATGACTAAATCGGGGCACGGCTTCGGTAAGTTATACCTCTTGAATGTCCAAACCTGCCCAACCAGCATTTCTCAACCTTAAAATAATTCATCATGAAAAAGATTTCCTTACTGTTCAGTCTCCTTTTCCTGCTGGCGACAGCAAACCTTTCAGCCCAAGCGTGGGCGCAAGTGGGCACCGACATTGATGGCGAAGCGGCGCATGATCGGTCTGGGTCCGTTTCCATATCCGATGACGGCAAACGCCTGGCAATTGGGGCTAACCAAAACTACGGCTCCGGTATTGTCTCTGGCCATGTGCGGGTATATGCGGAAAGCGGCGGGGTTTGGTCGCAAGTGGGCGGTGACATCAACGGCGAAACTTTTGATAACTATTCCGGCGCTTCCGTTTCCCTTTCCGCCGATGGCAAGTCTGTGGCAATTGGGGCTTGCTTCAATAACGGCAGCGGTCCCAACAACTCCGGCCATGTTCGGGTATATAAGGAAAGCGGCGGCGCCTGGACAAAAGTAGGCAGCGATATTGATGGGGAGGCAGCAGATGATTTGTCCGGCATTTCCGTTTCCATATCCGACGACGGCAAGCGCGTGGCAATTGGGGCTTCCTATAACGACGGGAACGGCACTGATGCCGGCCATGTGCGGGTGTACAAACTAACCGGGTCTAATTGGACGCAGGTAGGCAGCGACATAGATGGAGAGGCAGCGGGTGACAATTTCGGTGGGGTTGTTTCCATATCCGGCAACGGCAAGCGGGTGGCGATAGGTGCTGGGGGCAATGACGGCAACGGTTCCGCTGCTGGTCATGTGCGGATCTATTCGGAAAGCGGCGGAGTTTGGTCGCAAGTAGGCAGCGACATTGACGGCGAAGCGGCAGGCGACCTCTCCGGCTCTTCGCCATTCGGCTACTTCTCCGGCTATGCTGCTGTTTCCTTGTCCGCCGATGGCCTGCGCGTGGCCATTGGGGCTTACCTCAATGACGGGAACGGCACTGATGCCGGCCATGTACGGGTTTATTCGGAAAGTGGCGGCACCTGGATGCAGGTAGGTAGCGACATTGATGGCGAAGCGGCAAGCGACCACTCGGGATCTGGTGTTTCCTTGTCCAACGATGGCAAACACCTTGCGATTGGAGCTCCCAGCAATGGCGGCAGCGGTCATGTACGGGTGTTTTCGGAAAGCGGCGGAGTTTGGTCGCAAGTGGGCGGCGACATTGACGGCGAAGCAGGAGGCGACAACTTCGCTAGGGTTTCCCTGTCCGGCGCCGGTGAGCGCGTGGCGATTGGAGCTTTATTAAACGATGGCAACGGCACGGAAGCGGGACATGCACGGGTGTATGAGCAAGTTCCTTGCGATGCCGATGGCGATGGCTACGACAACACAGCTTGCGGAGGCACGGATTGCAACGACAACGATGCTTCGGTAAACCCCGGCGCTACCGAAATCTGCAACGGCCAGGACGACGACTGCGACGGCACGGTGGATGAAGGCACCACCGATACAGACGGCGACGGCATCTGCGACGCTTTTGACAACTGCCCCACTACCGCCAATGCCGACCAGGCTAATGCCGACGGCGACGCCAGCGGTGATGCCTGCGATGCCTGCCCGAACGACCCGGCCAACGATGCCGACACCGACGGCATCTGCGGCGATGTGGACAACTGCCCTTCCACCTCAAATTCCGGCCAACAAGACAGCGATTGCGATAGCGTGGGTGACGCTTGCGACGTATGCCCAGGCGGTGACGACAGCGTGGACAACAACAACGATGGCATTGCCGATTGCAGCCAGTTGCTGAACTATTCACTTTACAGTTCCGCCTGGAAGGTGTGCGGTACCAATAAAATTTACGTTTGTCACAGCGGCGTTACCACCTGCATCAGTAAGAACCAGCTTTCCTCCCACTACGGCCACGGTGATGATATTGGGCCTTGCGTCTCGTGCCCAGTACCCATAATACTTCCCGGTGGCAATAATGTCGCAATTAATGCCGATGACGTGGGCATGACCATTTTCCCAAACCCGGCTGGCAAAGAGGTGACTTTCCACCTGCACGGCTTCGGGGACGAAGCGGCCGAGCTGACCCTGCTCGATTATTCCGGCAAAGCCGTTTGGCAAACAACCGTGGAGGAAGGGAGGCACGAACTAACGCTCGACCTCTCCGGTAACGCCTTCGTAAACGGGGTTTACTTCGTAAAGGTGAGTTCTGCCAGCAACGTGCTAACGAAGCGGTTGGTGGTTTCAAAATAGGTAGAGTCAACTTGCGAGTTGTAAGCGGCGGCTGGTGATTGGGCTGCCCAATCACCAGTCGCCGCTCACAACTTCAAAATAAAAGCCTGATGCAACTTGCACGAGTTTCCAACCGGCATTTTCTGCGATTTCTTTCATAGCATTTTGCCAATCTAAAACCCGCTATCCCATCACCTCCCGCTCCCCCAAAAACGGCTGCCGATACACCCGCTTCCCCGTCGCCTTGTACAGCGCATTCGCCAGCGCCCCGAAGATGGGCGGGAAGGGCGGCTCGCCCATGCCCGTTGGAGCGATTTCGTTTTTCACGAAGTGGACGTCAATCGCCTTCGGCGCTTCGCTCATGCGAATCATGCGGTACTTGTCGAAATTCGCCTTTTCGGCAGCGCCCGCCTTGAACGTCATCTCGCCGTAGAGCGCATTGCCGATGCCGTCCGTCACGGCGCCTTCGGTCATGTTGGCGGCGGCGTCGGGGTTCACGACGATGCCGCAGTCAATGGCGGAGGTGACCTTCTGCACGACGGGCTTGCCGTTTTCCATCGTCAAATCCAGGACGTGTGCTGCATAGCTGGCGTGGCAGAAATAGGCGGCGACGCCACGGCTGACACCAGCAGCCACAG
Organism: Saprospiraceae bacterium; assembly: GCA_022841745.1. Lineage (GTDB taxonomy): Bacteria > Bacteroidota > Bacteroidia > Chitinophagales > Saprospiraceae > UBA6168. Next base: position 89,169 of record JALHQW010000002.1, read on the forward strand.
GGGTTTTGCCCCAGCCGGATTTATCACGAACCAGTTCCAAAACGCCTGCATAGCGGGCAGCGTCGTAGTCGTTCCGCTCGCCAACGGGGTTTTCCTTGGCACGTTTCAGCAGTTCGAGGCGGAACTCGATGGGGTCTTTACCCATTGCCTCAGCCAGTTCATCGAGGAAGGACTGCTCGGCCCCGGCGATGAAGTTCGACCTCGGTGCCCGGAACGCCCCGATGGTGATGTTCGACTCGATTTTCCAATCCTCGGCGAGGTAGTTGTCTATTGCGCCAGCAGGAAAACGGTCGGCGTGGAGCGGGCTTTCGGGGATGCCGCCAGCCTTCACATGGAAGGCGAGCAGGTTGTTGTTTTCATCCAAAGCGGCCCGATAAACGGCGTGGTAGGCGGGGCGGTAAACGCCGTTGGTCATGTCGTCCTCACGGGTGTACATGAGTTTGACGGGGGCATTCATTTTTTGTGAAATGAGCGCCGCCTCCACCAGGTAGTGCGAGTAGGACCGCCGCCCGAAGCCGCCGCCCATGCGGGTCATTTCGATTTCGATATTCTCGACGGGGATGCCCATGCGGGCAGCTAGCGTCGGCTCGATGAAGCCGGGGATTTGCAGCGGTCCGGCCACCTTCACCTTGTCGCCCTTCACGTCGGCGAAAAAGTTCATCGGCTCCATGCAGTTGTGGGCGAGGTACGGGCAGGAGTAGCTCCGCTCGATGACCTTTGCCGCCTTTTTGAACGCCGCTTCTGGGTCGCCGTTGCGGCGGACGACCCTGCCGGGCTTGGCAGCCAATGCCGCCATTTTGGCTGCGTGGTCGTCGCTGTTTTCAAGCCCTGCCGGGACATTCACGACTTGTTTGCCGCCCCAGCCGTTCACCGTCTCCGAGTAGGCAGCGATGGGTTCCCACTCGATTGTCAGCGCCTTTTTGGCCTGCATTACTTCCCAGGTCGAGTTGCCGACGATGGCCACGAGTTCCGGGAAGGCGTTCACATCGAAGCCGCCTTTTTCATAGCCATCGTTATAGGTTTTTATGGAAAAAACGTCCTTGATGCCGGGCATTGCCTTCGCCGCCGAACCGTCGAAAGTTTTCAGCTTCATGCCGAAGGCGGGCGGCTGCGCAATCATGGCGATGAGCATTCCGTCCACCTTGTAGTCCACGCCGAACATGGGCTTGCCGGTCACGATTTCCTTGCCCCGCACGTTCTTTTGCGATTGGCTGATTAGCTTGAAATCCTTGATTTCCTTCAGGGTCGGCTTCACCGGCACAGGGATTTTGGCGGCAGCCGCTGCCATCTCGCCGTAGCCCGCCGATTTGCCGCTCTTTTCATGTTTCAAAACGCCCGCCGAGGTCGTGATTTCCGATGCTGGCACTTGCCAGGCTTGTGCGGCGGCTTCTTTGAGCATGTGCCGGGCGGCAGCGCCTGCATTGCGAAGCGGCTCCCACTTGGACATGATGCCCCGGCTGCCCCCGGTGAACTGCCCGAATATGGCGGGTGGGTATTTGACGGCATCGAACGGTGCCATTTCCACGAGGACGTTTCTCCAGTCCACGTCGAGTTCTTCGGCCACCACCATCGGCATGGAGGTCATCACGTTCTGCCCGAACTCTGGGTTGGGCGTGAAGATGGTCACGACGCCATTCTCCCCGATTTTCAGGTAGGCGTTGAAGTTGAACCATTCCTTGGGCATGGTGAGCGCCGCCTCACTGGAAGCGTTCTTACAACCCGTGAGCCAGTTGACCCCGATGACCATGCCGCCGCTGGCGAGGACGGAGTTTTTCAAAAAGGTGCGTCTGCTATTTGATGTTGTCATTGCTGTATTGTTTGATTGTTGAATTGTTGGGATTTGGGGCAAAAAGGAAGCTCATGCTTAATTCTGCCTACAAGCACATTCATGGTTTTCGTTGACGTATGCGATGGAATCCATGCATAATTTCTCCAAAACCGAGATATTGATGTCGGAAAGCCGCTTCATGTAGATGCAGGCTTTAGCTATTTTGAACTTACCCAAGTCATTCAGCAGGCGTTTGCTATCCTCGGTTTCGGAATAAACATAGAGTGAAAACTCCGCCTTCCGTGGCGAAAAGCCAATTATCGGGGCGTCACCTTCGTGCCCGCTTTTGTATTTGTAGTGATAGCTGCCGAAGCCAATAATGGTAGGTCCCCACATTTTGGGTTCGAACCCCGACCATGCGCTCATCAACTCGATTAAGCGATAACTTTCCGCTTTTTTCTGCTCATTTTCCACAAAACTGTCAATGAAATCATGGACGCTGACTTCCGTTTCGGTCGTCTTATTTTTTGCCATAAGTTATTGATTGAGAAGATGTTACATGTAAAAATGCTATCAAACTAAGTCCGGGCTTTCTAATCCCTAACCCGCCGCCGTCTTTATCGCTGCCTTAATACGCACATACGTTGCGCAGCGGCAAATATTCCCGTTCATTGCTCCTTCGATTTCGGCGTCGGAGGGTTTTGGATTTGCCTTTAGCAAGGCAGCGGCGTTCATGATTTGGCCGGACTGGCAGTAGCCGCACTGGGCCACGTCGTGCTCCAGCCAAGCCTGCTGCACGGGGTGGTCGCCGTTTTCGGACAGCCCCTCGATGGTGGTGACGGCTTGGTTACCAACCTGCGAAACGGGCAACATGCAGGAGCGCATGGCCACATCGCCGAGGTGGATGGTGCAGGCGCCGCACTGGGCGATGCCGCAGCCGTACTTGGTGCCGACAAGGTTGAGGTGGTCACGCAGCACCCAGAGCATGGGCGTAGCGGGGTCAACGTCCACCGTTTGTTGTTTGCCGTTGATGTTTAAGGTGAAATTTGCCATGATGCTTGAATTTAGCTTAATGTATTTTTAGGCTTTGGGGCAAAGAAAAGGTTGAAATTATAAAGAACCTTACAGAAAACAAACGAGGGGTTACGAAAATCAAACGGAGGTGCTTTATTTCCTTGCTTGCACTGTCTCCGACAGCACCTTCCGCCCCGCCTCCGCCTCCTTCGCCCCGATATTCGCCTCCACGATGCCCATCAAATCACCCATCTGCGCCTCCGTCATCCCAAGGTTCAGGGCGATGCCGATATGGTTTTTCAGCATCGGCTCCACGCCGCCGAGGCAGGTCAGGGCGGTGATGGTCGCCACTTCCCGGTCTTGGTAACTGAGCACGTCCCGCCCGAAAATATCGGCGAAGAGGTGTTCTTTCAGGAACACGTCCATTTCCGGGCTGAAAGCGCCGTAGCCAGACTTGGGCGGCGTGACCTGTGGCTGCCCGGTGAGAGATTCCAGCACTTTTTTGCCCCTTTCGTATTTGATAAAATCTTCGGGGATGGGCGTGGCGGCACGGCCCATTTCGTCGGTGATGCCCTGTGCTTTTCTCGTTTCCAACACCGCCATCAACGAGTTCAACCCTTGGATGCTGCGGGGGAAGCCGCAGTAGGCGTAGAGGTGAACCAGCGTTTCCTTGAGTTCATTGACCGTAAGCTTGGCGTCCAGCGCGGCATTCAGGGCAGTTTTGAGTTGTTCCAAATCGCCCTTGGCCGTGAGCGCCGCCACGGCGACGATGTGCTGGTGGCGTTCGCCTAAATCTTGGAGGCTGCTCAGGGCTTCTTGCTGCTTCGCAATGCCTGCCGAGTACGCTTCCTCGCCCACTTCGTGCAGCCAAATGACTCGGCCTTTCGGGTGTTCCGGTGTGATGGCCAATTGCACAAACCAATGGTCGAGGGAGGCACCGTGCCAGTGCTCCACATCGGTCGGGCAGCGTACCGTGTCGCCCTTTCGCAGGATTTGCAACGGCTTGCCTTTTTCCTGGTAATATCCCATGCCGTCCAAGGCGAGCAGGGTCTGGCCACCGGGATGCTTGTGCCATTTGGAGCGGGCCTTGGGTTCAAAGACCACGTTGCCGATGGAGGCGTTCAAGGTAGAGTCAGCCGGGAGGAGCGGTTTTACCCAGACGGTTCCGGTGAAGTTGCCGCCCTGTATTTTGTCGCCCTGCGGGAACAGGACGTTGAGCAAATCGGATGGGGTTTGCGCAGCTAAATTAATGCAGCACAGGGAGGCTAAAAGCCATGTATTGAATTTCATAATTTTATCAAAAAAATAAAATCACCCGAAGTGAAAGTTAACGTAAACCAAATTAGATATGTCGCTCAAAATTTGGGTAAAAAATCAATAGCACCCAACAAAATTGCCAAATAAGGTTCATCTTTGTACACAAGCAAAAAAGAGTTCAAATGACAATTTCAGATTTTGTGGCCAATGCGGCCAAGTTGGATTTGGGAGCCTTCGAGAAACTTTACCAAGAACTTTCCCTGTTGCGGGCAAAGCGCAAGGGGCAAAAAATATTGTCCGCCAAGGAAGCAAGTCTGATTGAAAAAATCAATCAACAATTTCCCAAAGACAAATGGGAGCGCCTGCAATACTTGGACTGGAAGCTGGAAAACGGGCCATTGAGCAGCGAAGAAGAAGCTGAGTCCCTCGCACTGGCTACCGAATTTGAAAATTATTACGTGGAAAGGACAAAATCCCTTGCAGCATTGGCCACCATTCGACAGGTGAGCATTGACGTGCTTGCAGCGCAGTTCAACCTCATTGGCCCCGCCCCAAATGCCTAAGTTTTCGAGCCTCCCGGAGACAAGGTTGGAAGTGGCCGAAAGGGCCAAGCATTGCTGCGAATATTGCAAAAGCATGGATACGTTCTCGCCCAATTATTTCACCGTTGACCATATCCTTCCCGAACCGCTCGGCGGCACGGACTCATTGGGCAACCTTGCCTACGCCTGTTACCTGTGCAACAGGTTGAAATCCAATAAGTTAAGCATTTATGACTCCATCCCCAATACTTGGGTCGCCTTGTTCAACCCAAGAACGCAGGACTGGAATGAGCACTTTGCATGGAGCGAGGACTTGACCTCGATTGTAGCTTTGGGCGCTGTCGGAAGGGTGACTGTCGAGGTTCTTCAACTTAATCGCCCTAAATTGGTAGCCTACCGAAAAGCTGTCATTCCATTTGGCGTTCACCCGCCAGCTTGAGCAGCCTTACGGATTCAACAACTTCGTAAACGAAAGCGACCCCAATTTCCACTTCCCGCCTTCCTTCATGTAAACCTCCGTCACCATGAATGGATTGGTCACTTCATTGCCACCAACAACTGCCAGCAAGGTAATTTTATTCAACAAAATGGCCGTATTTCCCATGACGTTCACCAAAACTTCGTGGATGTCCGCCTTTTTGTAGTGTATGCCGCCGCTTCGGATGATTTCGATTTCACGGTCTTTTCCCCAGCTTCCGCCCATGTGGACGAATTGCGATTTTTCATGGAAAAGGTCAGCCAGTACATCGGCGTTCTTGTCCGCCATCCACTGCCATTTCTGCTTGGAGAGTTCCATGATTTCCTGCTCGGTGGTCGTGCTGTTGGTGTTTATGGTTTTTGAAAAATAGACCTCATCTGCAACCCTTTCCAGCCATTTTGTTGGCTGCGGCTCGGTGACGGCGACGTAGGTGAACCAAGTGTCCGGTGTGGCACCATGCCAATGCTCGACGCCCGGCGGGCACTTGAGGGCGTCGCCTTTGCGAACCGTTTCCAGCGGTTTGTTCCGCTCTTGGTAATAGCCAACGCCGTCCGTGATGAGCAACTGTTGCCCGCCGGGGTGGATGTGCCAATCCAGCCGGGCGCCAGGCGCAAAAGTTGCTTCCGCAATATTGTATCGAAAGGTCGAGTCAGCATTGCTCACATGACTCAGCCAGACATCGCCGACGTGGTGGACGTTGGCCCCTTTTTCCCCTTTCGGAAAAATGAAACCTTGTTGTGCCATGGCCTGAATGGACAGGGTGGCTGACAGTAAAAACAAAGAATACAGTGCTTTTTTCATGATTTTCTTTTTTAGGAAGCAAAGGTCGGGAGGTAGCGCTTCCTGTGGGCTACGCAAATTACGGTTTTACCTACCAATATTACTGGTAGGCAATTGCCATGCAGATTGGGGGCGTATTTTTGCTTCCACAGCAATCAAAAGCACATGAAAAAAATATTCGACGTCCCCACTGTTCACGACTACAACGCCGACTTCGGCATCGAGACGCTGCACCCGCTGGTCAGCGTCATTGATTTTTCGAAGGCAAAAATCCCGCAAAAACGGGGCGATGCCGACGGCGTCCGTTTTGGCTTCTACGCCGTGGCTTTGAAGCAGGGCGAGCAGTGCATCATGCGGTACGGTCGGAATACCTACGACTATCAGGACGGCACGCTCGTGTTTCTGGCACCGGGGCAGGTCATCGGCATTGACAAGAACATCGTCAATTCACCGATGAAGGGCTATTCGCTGCTCTTCCACCCCGACCTGATTTTGGGTACCCCACTGGGTCGGAGCATCAAGGACTTCGCCTTTTTTTCCTACGAAGTGCATGAGGCCCTGCACATCTCGGAGCGGGAGCGAAAACTTGTGCTAGACTGTTTTTCCAAAATCGAATACGAACTGAACCGGGGGATAGACAAGCATAGCAAGGCCCTGATTGCTGCGAATATCGAGCTGCTGCTGGGCTACTGCCAGCGGTTTTACGACCGCCAGTTCATCACCCGTGAGCACGCCAACAAAGGGATTTTGGAGAAATTCGAAAGCCTACTGAACGAGTATTTCATCACGGACAAGCCCCGAACCATCGGTCAGCCCACGGTCGCTTATTGCGCAGCACAGCTTCATTTATCGGCCAACTATTTCGGCGATTTAATCAAAAAAGAAACGGGCCAATCGGCGCAGGAGTACATCCAATCCAAGCTGATTGAAGTGGCCAAGGAGCGGATGTTTGACCCCACAAAATCCGTCAGCGAGGTGGCGTATGAACTGGGATTTCAGTACCCACAGCATTTCAGCCGGTTTTTCAAGCAGCGGGTGGGGGTTGCGCCGGGGGAGTTTCGGGGGGTGAATTGATTTTTATTCTACCTCTTGTCTTTCCAGTAATGTTGCAGAATGCCGATGCTATTTTGAAATGAGTTTTGCTTTAAAAATCATACATCATAAATCAAATAAATCATACATCATAAATCCGTCCCGTAAAAAATCATACATCAAAAATCAAATAAATCAAAAATCTCCCTACACGGATTTATGATTTATTTGATTTATGATTAGTGATTTATGATTTTTGGGGGATTTATGATTTATTCGATATATGATTTCAGAATTATGATTTTCACCATGAAAGTCCTCCTCTGCCCCGATAAGTTCAAAGGCTCGCTGACCGCAATGCAGGTTTGCGAGGCCATTGGCACGGGCCTGAAAAAAAGCCAGCCACAAGCCGAAACCGTTTTCCATCCCATGGCTGACGGCGGCGACGGCTCGCTCGAAATCCTTGCCAACCACCTGAGTTTACACCCTAAAACCATCGCCGCTAACGACCCCCTCGGTAGGCCAATCAACGCCACCTATGTCACCTCCACGGATGCCGCTTTCATCGAACTGGCCAGTGCTGCTGGGCTTGTTTTATTGAAAAATGGGGAACGCAATCCGCTCATTACCAGCAGTTTTGGTTCAGGAAAAATGATAGTGGATGCCCTTGCCAACGGCTTTCAAAAAATCTACCTCTTCCTCGGTGGCAGCGCCACCAACGATGCGGGCATGGGCATTGCCGCTGCGCTCGGCTGTCAGTTTTTGGATAAAAACGGGGAACTGCTCGAACCCACGGGCGCCCATTTACCGAAGGTGAAAAGCATCACGCCCAACCGCCTTTTTGATTTCGATAAAATAAAAATCACCCTGCTATGCGACGTGACCAACCCGCTGTTTGGCCCCAATGGAGCGGCCCACGTTTATGCCCGGCAAAAGGGCGCAAGCGAGGAACAAGTAGCCTACCTCGACGATGGCCTGCGCCATTTCAGCCAAATCTTATTCAAAGAAACAGGCATGGACGTGTCCAACTTGCCCGGCAGCGGAGCAGCGGGCGGCATCGCTGCCAGTCTGGTCGCCCTCTTCGGGGCAAAATTGGAAAACGGTTTTGCCGCTATTGCGGAGCTGACGGGCTTGGAAAAGCAAATCCAGTTGGCCGATTGGGTCATCAGCGGGGAGGGGAAATTGGACGGGCAATCATCGCAGGGCAAGGTCGTGGATGGGGTAGGGGCGCTGTGCCGCAAGCATGGGAAGCCGTTGGACTTGTTTGTCGGAAAAAACGAACTGACCGCAACCGAGGTGCAGCAATTGGGCGCAAACCAGGTGTTTTCCATTTCCGACCGGGCAACCAGTTTGGAAGATGCGATGCGGAATGCGGCGGGGTATTTGAAGGGGATGGCGGCATCCCTTTAGTGGTCAATAGAAAGGAAGAGGCATACGAACTGGGGTTTCAGTATCCACAGCATTTCAGCCGGGTTTTCAAGCAGCGGGTGGGAGTTGCGCCGGGGGAGTTTCGGGGGGGTGAAATGAGTGGTGTTCACCTGATTTACCTCTTCAGTACTGGCCATAATTTTATCAGATAGTTAGACCGTTCAGTCTATCACCTCCCTACCTAATATTTTCACAGACTTTCCTTTACTTTGTACTGAACTGACACGAAACCAGTCCAATGAAAACCGTGCAGACCCTTGCTTTTGGTTGCTTACTCTGTGTAGCCTTCCTTCGGGCTTCCGCCCAACCCATGCCACAGGGGGCCGACCCGATTGGCGCAGCCAATGGCCTCGACGCCAACGTGCGGGACATGGTGCAGGACGCCAACGGGTTCTTCTGGCTGGCCACCGACCGGGGGCTGTATCGCTTCGATGGGGTGCAGGCAACGAAAATCCACTGGCCTGTGCCCGACTCGCTGGCCAAGCGCACCGACAATTGCTACGACCTCAGCCTCGACCTGAAAAACCAGCTCGTCTGGGTCGGCACCGACCTCGGGTTGTTGCGGTATCACCTGCGCACGGGGGCTGTAAAGCATTTCAATGCCGTGGATTTTTACCAAAAAAAAGACTTGTCAACCCAAGCCTCCCATGTGGTTCATGCGGACGGGCAGGGCGGGGTCTGGGCCGAGTTTGGCAGGTACGGATTTACGCACTTGTCGGCGGAGGGCAAGCAGCTGGAGTCCTTTTACCTGCCCCTCGATGCAAAGGCTAAAGCGACCGGGATGGACGAGCGGATGGCCAATGTCACCCTCGGAATTTCGCAAGACCCCAACTATGAGGACATCCTGTGGATGAACGCCCGCCGGGGGCTGCTAAGATTTTGCAAAAAAACGAAACGGCTCGAACGCTTCCTTTTTTACCCCAAAAACGAAAAAATGATGGCCGTGGCCAATTCCATGACTTGCCATTTTGCCCACCCCAATGGCTTCGTTTATATCGGCACCTGGAATGCCGGGCTGTTGAAATTCGACCCGACGAATGGCAGTTTTACCCAATTCTTGCGCTCCGGTGGAATTTGGAAAGAAAAAAATGGCGGCAGCATCCACCGTATCACTTCCATCGCAGCCGACCAATCGGGCAATCTCTGGACGGACGGCACTGGCGGCGGGGCGATGTTTGATGTGGAAAACGAGCGTTTCACCTCGCCCCCCGTGGATGGGTTCTATGTCAGTTTTCAGGACCGGGACGGTAATTACTGGCAGTACCAGCCGGAACTGCGATTATACCATCACCTGAAAAACCAAGGGAAGAAATTCGATTACCCACCTTCCTTTCCTTGCGAACAAACTTCCGGGATGCCCTTCGATAGCCGAAACAGGGAAATCTACTTCCGGGCCGTGTGCAGCGACGGCGCATTTTGGTCGCTGAAATTGGAGCAGCAAAGTTGGAAGCGATTTACATTGCCCGGCAAAGGGAGCCAAAAGGCTTTATTTAGTGCTTTTTCGCAAGGCCCAGCTGGCTATTTTGCTGGAGATGGGACGACCAATGAAGTTTACCTGCGTCCGGTTGGCAGCGACCATTTTGAAAAACTGCCCATCACCTTACCAGTAAATGCGGGCAACCTGAACCTTGCCTGTGCTGCCAACGGCGAACTTTTCGTCACTGGGCACACTGGCTATTTGTTTTGGCTAAAACCGCCGAAGCCAGAGCATGGTCAGGCTGGCTGGCAAATGACCACGTTTTCGAAGACCTCCCTAGGTGGCCATTTGCCCGACGATTTCCATTGCGTTTCGTCGCCGACCTTCGATGCAACAGGCAGGCTGTGGCTAAGAACCTGCAATGGCTTCAGCATTTTTTCGCCCACCGATAGCAGTTTCCGCCATTTTCAAGGCAATCAGGCAGGTGTAAAAAGACTGGAGGTTTACCAATATTTCTTGCCGGAAGGACAGCAGAAAATGTGGGCCTCCGGCAAGGGCGGCTTCGGCTGGTTCGATATTGACAAGCCAGAGGCCGGACTGCAAAAACGCTACAAACCGCCGGGCACTTACCGGCAGGATAGATTTGGCGCAGCGTTTTTTATCAGAGGAAAACTTTGGTTCGATTCCAGCGAAGGCTGGGCGGAATTCGACCCGGGTACGGAGACATTTCGATATTTCGACTTCCTGCACGGCGAAGAATTGGCGCACGTCGGAGAGGGCAAACTGGTGGCATTCGAGGAAAACGGGGTTCGCCTGATGGATTTGGACCACCTTCAATATTCCGAGGAAATGCCACGGGCTTACGTCTCTTGGCTCAAGATTTTTGAGAAACAAGTGGCCCTGCCCGGTGGGCCCCTGTCTGCTCAGCCGCTGCGGCTCCGGCCCAATGAGAATTTCTTTTCCTTGGGGTTTTCGGCGCTGGCCACCTACAACACGGCGGGCATCCGCTTCGCCTACCAACTGGAGGGCGTGAACCCCGAATGGGTATATCCCGAGCCGGGCGTCCGAGCGGCTTCTTTCACCAATATTGACGGCGGCAATTACACGTTCAAAATAAAAACCACCAACAGCCGGGGCGAGTGGCTGGACCATGTTTTTCAACTGAAAATCCATGTCGGCACCCCGTGGCACAAGACCTGGTGGTTCCGGCTGGCCATGCTCGCCTTGCTCGGCAGCGTGGTGTATTTTTTAGTAAAAAACCGCCTTCGGCAACATCAAATCCTGCTCGAAAACCAGCGGCTTCAGTTCGAAAAAGAAGTATCGCTGCGCAATGAGCGGGACCGCATTGCCGCCGAGATGCACGACGACCTGGGGGCAGGGCTGTCCACCATCCGCTTCCTCAGTTTCGCAGCCAAGGAGAAGGAGGCTGACTCCGAAAATGCCGCCCGCATTGACAAAATAGCCGCACACGCCTCGCAGGTGATGGAAAAAATGGCCGACATCATCTGGGTGATGAACTCCCGCAACGATTCGCTCGAAAACTTCACGGCCTACCTACGCCGTTACGCCGCCGAGTACCTCGAAACGCACGGCCTCCGGTTCATGATGGAATCGGAAGGCAATTTGGAAGGCCGAAAACTTGGTAGCGAGCAACGCCGCTCCCTGCTGTCCGCCATCAAAGAGTGCCTACACAACGTGGTGAAACACGCCGAGGCGAGGAATGTCCGGCTCACCGTCAGGGCGGGGGATAAAATGGAAATCACCGTGCAGGACGACGGAAAGGGACTGCCGGAAACGCAGTTGCATGATTTGTACGCTGCACCCAACTCCTTGACTGGCAATGGCTTGCGCAATATTTCACAGCGGATGGCGGCGCTCGGCGGCGAGGCTTTTTTTGAAAATAGTGCAGGTACAACGGTGCGGCTGCGCATGGATTTTGCCGCCTGAGTAACACAAACGTACTATTGCCACACCCGATTCCTCACCTGACCTTTGAGAAAAAATGGAACAACAGCAAGCGCATATCGTCCTCGTCGAAGACCTGCCGGAAGTGCGGGAAGGACTTCGGGAAATGCTCAGCCACAGCGGGCGTTTCGGGGGGGTGTCGGCCTACGGCAGCGCAGAGCAGCTGTTCGGGAACGGCGCTTTGGACAAGGCCGGGCTGTTCATCCTCGACATCGGGCTGCCGGGCATGAACGGCTTGGAATGTCTCGTGCGCCTGAAAGCCCTGCGGCCCAACGCCAAGGTGCTGATGTTCACGGTGATGGAACACGACGAAAAAGTGTTCGCCGCTCTGAAAGCGGGTGCCGATGGCTACATCCTCAAGCGTGAGTCGCCCGAAAAAATATTGGAGGCCATCACCGACGCCCTGAACGGCGGTGCGCCCATGAGCAGCGAGATAGCACGGCGGGTCTTGCTCTCCTTCCGGGAAACGCCGCTGGCCCCAAACCACCAAACCCTGATTTCGGAACGTGAAAAAGAGGTGCTCGGCCTGCTCTCCAAGGGACATCTCTACAAAGAAATCGCCGACCAGCTCGACATTTCTTTGAACACGGTGAAGCAGCATATCCACCACATCTACGAGAAGCTCCATGTGCAGAACCGCACGGAGGCGGTGCTGAAGTATTTGGGGAAGTAGCTTTTCCTCGTTCAAATTGCTGACCCTACAGGCGAAAGGCCATTATTTTTTCACCAATTAAAACAATCATCATGAAAAAGGATTTAGCGACAGCTTTAATGAGCACACTGCAGGGAAAACTCATACTTCCATCCAGCGATGAGTATGATGAAGCCCGCAAAGTTTACAATGGAATGATTGATAAACACCCAGCAGCCATCGCACTTTGCAGGGACGTAAACGATGTGATTACCTGCGTAAATTTTGCAAGGGACAATGACATACTGCTTGCCATCAGAAGTGGTGGTCATAATGCAGGAGGTTTGGGTATTGCAGACGATGCGCTGGTGATTGACCTTTCTTTGATGAAAGCAATTAAAGTGGATGCAAATGCGAAGACAGTCAAAGCACAAGGCGGATGTTTGTTGAAAGAATTGGATACTGCAACGCATGAAATTGGCATGACTGTGCCATCAGGAATATTTGGCACCACTGGCGTAGCTGGCCTTACATTAGGTGGAGGGCTGGGAAACTTCACACGCCAATTCGGACTTAGCATTGATGCCATGTTGGAAGCTGAGGTAGTGCTGGCAAATGGGCAACTTGTGAAGGCATCGGCAAACGAAAATGCTGATTTGTTTTGGGCTTTGCGTGGTGGTGGTGGAAATTTCGGGGTGGTAGTATCGTTCACTTTCAAATTATTTCCGGCACACACCGTATATGCCGGGCCTATGCTTTGGGAACTCGATGACGCAGAAGAACTGATGGCATGGCATCATGATTTTATCAATAAGGCACCAAATGAACTTAGTGGATATTTCGCATTGTTGACTGTACCTCCGGTTGCTCCATTCCCAGAACATCTTCACCTTAAAAAAATGTGCGGAGTGGTGTGGTGCTACACCGGCGATTTGGAAAAAGCCGAAGAATTATTTAAACCTATCAGGGCTGTAAAAGAACCTTCCCTCGATTTCGTTGGTCCCATTCCAGTACCGGCACTGCAAACACTTTTTGACCCCCTCTATCCCCCAGGCTTATTGTGGTATTGGAAAGCAGATTATGTAAAGGATATGCCTCCGGAAGCTATAAAGCTCCATGTTCAGCACTTCCGTCAATCACCTACACCTTTCAGCACCATGCACATGTACAACATAAATGGGGCAGCTGCGAAAATTGGTAAGCATGAAACTGCATGGAATTACCGGGATGCCAACTATGCGATGGTAATAGTAGGTATAGCTGATAATATAAACGACAAAGAAATAGTGACGAATTGGGCAAGGAATTACTGGTCAGCCTTACACCCTTATTCATGTGGCGGTGCTTATGTGAATATGATGATGGAAGAAGGCGAAGAAAGGATAAAGGCAAGTTATGGCGACAACTATAAAAGACTTGCGCAAATAAAAGCAAAATACGACCGCAATAACCTGTTCAGGGTAAACCAGAATATTAAACCAGAACCAATGATGGCATAGTACCGCACGGAAGCGGTGATGAAACGCCTGCAGGGAGCCTGTGTCACCTTAAATTCACTATTAAATGTTGCCTCCACCTTGTTCCTTCAAAAAATCTTTGATGGCTGTTTGTGCATTGCATATAGCGCTGGTTTGTTCTTCACAAAATGAAGACAGCACCAAACATGAACTGACCGTAAAAGGCAATATTAGCGTAGCAAATAATGGGATTTCGCTGATACCAACCTTTACGCTGGGCAAAGCAGCACTGGCCAGCAATATTGGTTTCAGCGGAAAGAAACGGTTCAGTTTTGAGACGGAACTGCTGTACTCAATCGAAGACTTTAGGCCCTGGTCTATTGCTTTTTTCTCGCACTATAAAATCGTGCGGAAAGAGAAATTCCAGCTCACAGCTGGGGCACATGTCCCGGTCGTGAATTTCGTTACAGCGACTGTCATTAAGGATGGGGTTGAACAAGAGGTGATACAAGGGCGGCGCTTCTTCCCCAACCTTGAACTGGTACCCAACTGTAATCTCAGCAAAAACTTCCGGCTGGAAATGTACCTGTTTTTCGGCAACGGCATTGACCGGGACGTGGATTTTCGGGGCTACTTTTTTTCGCTGCGGCCTAGCTTTGACCATATTCCATTGGCAGGCAAAAACTTCCTCCGATTTTATCCACAACTATACTATCTCAGAATTGCAGGTGATGATGGAATATATGCAGCAGGTACGCTCGCACTGGCTCGGCAGGATTTCCCGCTCTCAATCTCGACTACCATGTACCGCACCATCACCTCAAACATACCAGCGAAAGATTTCGATTGGAATATAAGCCTTAATTATTCCATCGGTAAGGATTATGTGGAGCGGTGATTTATGATTTGTTGTTATTGTCGCCAATTATTTTGGTAACCTCATCAAAAAAGAAACGGGCAAATCGGCGCAGGAATACATCCAATCGAAATTGATTGAAGTGGCCAAGGAGCGGATCTTCGACCCCAGCAAGTCGGTGAGCGAAGTGGCGTATGAACTTGGGTTTCAGTACCCGCAGCATTTCAGCCGTTTTTTCAAGCAGCGGGTGGGGGTTGCACCGGGGGAGTTTCGGGTGGTGAATTGAACCCGCTCGCCTAGCCTGTCCATAGCCGTCCACTACTTTGCCCCACCTCATTCTACAGTGTTTTTCCTACCTTCGCAAAATCAAGCGACGGCATACTTTGGTCGTCAACCAGCGGCTGTCGCCCTTGCAAATCGCCAATAATCAGATGAACAGGCAATAAAATTTTAGCTAAGTAATGGACAAAGACAGATTGTTGCAGACTCAAGCGGAACCGCTGCTCGACCATTTTCAAAAGATGATGCCTTTAAGCAACACGGAAAAGCAATTGATTACCGACTTGTTCAAGCCCCGGCTTTATAGAAAACGCCAGTATGTTTTGCAAGAAGGGGACACTTGCAACCAGTGCAATTTTGTAGTTCGTGGTTGTCTTCGGATGTATAAATTGGACACTGCTGGCAACATCCACATCATACAGTTTGCCTCTGAAAATTGGTGGATAATGGACATTGGCAGTTTTCATGGCAGAACTCCATCCGAACTAAATATAGATGCCCTGGAGGACACCATGGTATTGCAAATCAGTCATGAAAATTTGCTCTCGCTTTATCTCCAAGCACCAAAATTTGACCGTATATTCAGGGTGCTGATGGAAAACAGTTATGTGGCCTTGCAAAAAAGGCTGTTGCAAAACATCAGCGCCAACGCAGAGGAAAAGTATTTGTCTTTCATCCAAACCTACCCACACCTCACCAATCGCCTTCCCCAGACTCAGATAGCTTCCTTTTTGGGGATTACGCCGGAATTCCTCAGCCGCTTGCGCAATAGGCAAGCCAAGCCCAAGTCTTAATCTACATCAATGTTATTTCTTGACGCAGTTCATTGGAGCGCAGCCGCTGCCCCCTGCACCTTTGTGCCATCAATTTAATCAATCATTTTAATCATTTCAAATTTCAGAAAATGGAAAAATTAGCAACAGCAATCAAAGCAATGGCGGCACTCTTGGTAGTAGCAGCAATCGCAACTTTCACAAACTGCACAGGCGGCCCAACCAATACTGCAAGCCAGGCGGAAATTGACTCATTGAGAGCGCAAATCACCCAGCTGACTGCAAATGATGCCGCCATTGCGGCCAACCTCGCAAAGTTTGACACACTGGATTACACCGTGTTCAGCAACCAGGAGTGGACCCGGCTGCACGAAAGCCACGCCAAGGACATCAAGGTTTATTGGCCCGACGGACACATCACCACAGGCATTGAGAAACACATCGAAGATTTGAAAGCCATGTTTGTTTATGCCCCGGACACCCGAATCAAAGAGCATCCTATCCGCTTTGGTTCAGGAAACATGACCGCAGTGACCGGCGTGTTCGAAGGAACATTTACCAAGCCGATGCCTATTGGAGACGGGAAATTCATCCAGCCCACCGGCAAAGCATTCAAAATGCCAATGGCCACCATTGGGATTTGGGGACCTGACGGGACGATGGTAGAAGAGCATTTGTTCTGGGACAACCAAACCTATATGAACCAAATTGGGCTGGGCAAATAAATTCAGCAATCATTCAGACGTAAATTTTAAAAATTAAAAAATCATGTCAAACAAATCAAAAGTAGCAGTTATCGGTGTTGGAAATATCGGTACTGCCGTAGCCACAAACCTCGTCAAAGGCGGTCGCTCAGTTATCGTTGCAAACAAGGAAATCGGGAAGGCAAAAGCACTAGCTGAAAAGCTGGGCGAACTGGTGACCCCTATGGAAGTTGCTGATGCAATTAAAGCAGCGGATATTGTGGTGTTTGCCGTATGGTTCAATACTATAAAAGAACTGTTCGATACTTACGCAACCGAATTACAAGGCAAAATCATTGTGGACCCATCCAATCCTATTGCACCTGATGAAAATGGTGGCTTCAAAAAAATCATTGGGGAAAAAGAATCTGCGGGTGAAATCCTTTCTTCCCTACTTCCTGCAGGTACAAAGTTTGTGAAAGCTTTGGGTTCCCTGGGTGCAGGCTCACTTACCAGTGCAGCGTTTCAGCAGCCGGAAAAAGCAGTGCTGTTTTATGCTACCGATGACAATACGTTGACGACACCAATTGAAGAGCTTATACGGGATAATGGCTTTGAACCCGTGCAAATTGGCGGCATTGACCAATCCATCCGCATGGAGGTTTTTGGCGACCTGCATGAGTTTGGCGCATTGGGCAAAACGGTCACGCTGGCAGAAGCGAAACTAAAAGTGTAGTTGCTATAAGTTAGAGGCTGTATCATAAGTCAATTTTTCGCCCTTGGCGAAAAATATAATTTGAATGCAAAGGCACAGAGGCGCAGAGTTTGAAATTATCCTCTGCGCCTTAGCGTCTCTGCGTTCATTAATTTGTTGGGCCGAAGGGCCAACTGACTTATGATACAGCCTCTAACTTTGTTTTATTTTTCCCAATCTTCAATCAATTAATAAGTATGAAAAAAGCATTCATTTTAATGTTGAGCCTTTGCGCCATTGTCACTTATGGGCAAAAACTAACGCTGGGCAACCAAGCGTTTGAATTGAAAAACGTGACGGGTTCCATCGTTGATTTTCAAGGCGAAAAAGTGCTGAAAATAGAGCGGGACTTAAATGCTCTAGGATTCGATATAAACAGGCTGGAAGCTACAGTGGATGAGCCTACTTACGCCAAATTGGCCAATCTTGATTTTGAAAATGGAACAATCGAAGTCAAGATGCTGGCGCAAATTCAGAACCCGTCGCCCTTTGCAGGGTCGCAGGGGTTTATCGGCGTTGCCTTCAGGATTGCCGAAAACGACAAAGCCTTCGAGTGCATTTACCTGCGCCCAAGGGTGGGACGCTCCGACAACCAAATGGCCAGAAACCGCACGGTTCAATATTTTGCCTACCCCGACCACAAGTTCGATACCCTGCGGAAAACAGCCCCCGGCAGGTATGAGACCACCGCCCCCGTGGACACCAATGAGTGGATTACTATGCGCATCGAGGTGAAGGGCGAGAGGGCAAGCATGTTTATTAATGATGCCAAATATTCCACCTTCGTGGTGGATAAAATGCTCTCCATATCGAAACACGGAAGCATTGCGCTATACGTGGATATTGGCACTATTGGGTATTTCAAGGATTTAAAAGTTATTCCCGAAGATAATATTTCCACTGCACCAAACACCCAGTTAATACGGGCATTTCAGCCGCCCAATGTGGTGAATAAAACGCCTTATGGCAATATGGAAAGAGCGGGACATTATGTGCAGGCAAAAGACGCCAAAATATATTACGAAGTATATGGCAAAGGCCAGCCCATCGTGCTGTTGCATGGCGGCTTGTTTGGCTCCATCGTTGAAATGTCGGACTTCATTGACCACTTAAAAAACGATTACCAGGTCATCGCCATCAACACACGGGGGCACGGCAAGTCCACCCTTGGCGCCGAGCCGATGACGCTCCGGCAACGGGCCGACGACGCCATGGCCGTTATCAACGCCGTGACGAATGACAGCGTGACGCTCATCGGCTTCAGCGACGGCGGCTACACGGCCTACCAACTGGCGGCGATGTATCCCAACCGGGTGAAGAAAATGGTGGTGATGGGCGCAGGTGCATTGTCGCCCGGCGACAGGGAGTTCAATTTCACGGCAGCGCAGGCCAAGCAAATGGACCCCGCTTTCATCGCGCAGCACCTGCGGCTGAACCCCGAACCTGACAGGCTGGAGGAGATGTTTGCCGGCGTCTGTGCCTGCTACAACAAGGTCACGGTTGGCAAAGAAATGCTGAGCGCCATCCAATGCCCGGTGCTGGTCATGGCCGGCGACCGTGACGGCGGCAACCCCGTGGAACGGGTCGTGAGCGCCGCACGGCATATTCCGCAGCACCAAATCAGCATTATTTCCAACACGGGTCATGGTTGCTTTTTGGAAAACTGGCAGGCGGTGTGGGCGAGTGTTGTGCCGTTTTTGAAGGATTAAATTCCGAAGCAGCAGCAATAGCTGGCTTTCAATTATTTGTCCAAGATTTCCGCTTTTATGCGGGCGTGGTTGTTGGGCTGAACTTTTCGGAACTGGAAGGCGATGGCGTGACCGACTATTTTGGCCTGCACCGCTTGGCTGTGCCGATTCAATTACTACCATTTTAAGCTATACCCCGCCCGCACCACTTGTGTTTCATAATAATCCGTGCTGTGCAATACAAAGCCATTGCAGCGAGCCTTCCACGGCCCGGCGGATGTTATCCGGTCGCTGTTGATGCCCGCTATTTTTCCATCCACGACATTGAAGCCGAATTTGGTGGCAATGACGACCTTCCCCTTGTACGGTTCCAACGCCTCGCCCACCAATTCTTCGTTGGTAAACGGCCCGTAAACTTCGGTGGTGTCGAAGAAAGTGACGCCCTGCTCCACGGCGGCGTGGATGAGCTTTATCATCTCCTGCTTGTCGGCAGGGGAGCCGTAGCCGAAGCTCATGCTCATGCAGCCGAGTCCGATGGCGGAGACTTCTAGGTTGGCGAGTTTGCATTTTTATAAATTTTTAAAAAACCATTTAAATATTCAACCAATACGTCACCTTCAGATTCACAGAACGGAACCTCGGCTCGAAATGACTGGTGAAGTAATTGTCGTTGTAAACCAAGCACAAGTCCGACAGCGGCGCAAAGCGCCGTTGCAGGCGGGAGTTGAAACCCAGGTTGTCCCGCTGGTTGCTGTACTGGGTGATGTTTGACCAGAAAGGCGACTTGCTGAACGTGATGTTCAGCCTCGAAGTTGCCAGCCATAAATCCGCATCGTTGTGGGGTACGGGGAGGCGGATGCCGTCGTAATTAATCCCGAAACTCAACTGCGCCCAGTTTGATTTTTTTGTTTCGGCTCAGCATCATTTTGTACAACGCAAAAGGAAGGGAACACATTTCCAATTTTTAGTTTAAAAGATTGAAAATCAATTGTTTCGAAACTTCCCCGGACTCGTCCCCACCATTTTTTTAAAGAAATTATTGAAATGCGTCACCTCCGTAAAACCGAGGGCGTAGGCGATTTCCGACACGTTCCACTGGCTGTGCTTCAACATGATTTTCGACTCCTGCAAAAAGCGGTCAGCGATGAGCTGCGAGGTGGTTTTTCCGGTGGCTTCCTTCACCGCCCGGTTCAGGTGGTTCACGTGGACGTTGAGCTGCTTCGCAAAATCGGAAGGCGAGCGCAAGCTCACCCTTGGGTGGTCCTCCTCGATGGGGAACTGCCGCTCTAGCAGCTCCATGAATATCGTGGAAATGCGCTGCGAGGCGTTCATGGACTGGCGGTCAAACGTCGAGGTGGGCTGCAACTTCATGGCGATGTGTAGCAGCTCGAACACGAGGTTGCGCAGCATGTCGTACTTGTGGATGTACTCGGAATTGATTTCCTCGAACATCCGCTCGTAAATGTGCCGGATTTGCGGCACCTGTTCGTCCGCCAGTTCAAATACATGCTCGCCGGTGGGCTGAAAGACGGAGTACTGCCGTAAATCGCCAAACTGGTGGAAAAATTGATGGTTGAAAATGCAGTAAACGCCCTCCCGGATGTTTTCCAGGTTAGCGCAACGGTAAGGAATCAGCGGATTGGAGAAAAACAGCGCCTGTTTTTCAATGGTGACAACCTTGTCGGCGTACTGCATTTCGATGTTCCCGACCACCAGCATGATTTTATAAAAATCCCGCCGCCGGTAGGGGGGTTGTTTGGTCTTGCCCGGTTCCACCGTTTCGTGCCGAAACAAATTGAAGTGCCCGATTTCGTTGCGCAGGTTTTCGGGCATCCAAATGGCTTTCCTTTTGTAAAATTCCTCTAAACTTTCAGATTTCTCCATAGCTCAAAACTTACTTAAATCAAACAAGGGTACCAAGTTCCTGCTTGCCATCTCTTCCCAACTCACTTCTGTTCCACAAAGTTCTTCCCGAAGGCATAGGTCAAACTCACGTTCCAGTCAAAATTCTTGACGTCAATCTCCGATTTCAGCGCTTTGTTCATCATCGTTCCGATGGAAAACGGCCACTTGCGGTGCGCCAGGGTCAGGCCGGCGGCGGTGTAGATGCCATCGGCGTCGCCAATGCGGAGATAATAAACCTGTGGATTAAACCGTAGGTAAAACTGCTTTGAGAGGGGGATATCGTTGAAGTCGGTGCGGATGGACAGGAAATAATTGGTAGTGGCAACCTCTTTCTCTATGCCCCTCCCGAAAATGCCGTACATGCTCAGGGAGATGTTCTTGTTGATTTGGTAAATGGGCAAAATCTCCAACGCCGGGTAAAAACGCCTTGCCTTGATGACGTCCTTTTCCTCGCCATCCTCGGTCACGGTGGCCGACTTGAAGTTGATGGCCGGGGCGTGCGTACCCAACATGAACTGGAATTTCTCCCGCTTCACCAGCTTGTAGCGCCAGATGAAGATGAACGACCACGGCTTGTAATCCAGCATCGAATACCAGAACTGCGGGTGGAACGTGAACCGCTCCTTGTTGCCGCTGATGTTGAAGCCGGTCTGCACGGCGGGTTTGCCGAGCGAGAAGGTTGGCACCAGCGAAAAGCCGTTGTTATTGGCGGTAACCGAACCGCTGAAGTTGAGGGTTTGTTTGGTGCTGTCGGTTTGCTGTGAAATGGCGTAGCTGGCAAGGAGCAGCAAGCCTGCGAGCAGGCTTGTTTTTTTGAAAAAAGTTGGTGAAAACATCAGCTTTGAATTTTAAAATTTCAAGCTGCAAAGGAACGGATACGGCCAGTTGTTTTTTAAATTATTTTCAAAGCGATAGTTACGAATATCAAACAATTAGCAATTTACAGAAAAAAGAAACAGACAGGGCTATCGTACAAAATAACATCAGTACACGCAGGCAAATTGAATTTTTTATAATCAATCTTATGTTAAATAGTAAAAACAAATCCATTACCTTGCCTTGAAAATTAGGTGCTACCCTATCAAATGCGTGCTGTCAAAATGTCCTTGAGAAAAGATAAGATGCTGTGTGCTGGCCTTACCAATGTCACGTCCAGCACACAGCATTCGAGGAAATGCGGGCCCTCAAAACCAAACCCCAGTGCCCAGCGCCGCATTCGGCAGGCTGACGTCGCCCACCTTTGTGCCTTGGTAGCCGGCATAGACCATGAACCGCTTCAGGTGAACCTGCAACCTCGCTTGGTGCTGCCGGGCATAAACGCCGTTGGGGAAACCAAATTGACCATCGGCATAGAGGCTTAGCGGGCGCTTGAAGAACCACGTAAAGCCCATGTTGAATGTGGGGCTGCCATAGAGCAGTGATTCCTTGCCAGGATTGAGCAGCATGAGTCCCCCACCCCACCAAAGCTGGAATTTAGAATGGTGGACACGGTTGTAGCCAAAACTGAAATTGGTAATGGAGAACTGGTCGGTTTCTTCGCCGTTGCTGTTCGGTTCGTCCAGCGATTCGAAAAGTTGGAGGTGGTTGGCTTCAAGCGTAAATGCCCTGTTTGGCGACCATTTTGCCTGCAAGAACCCTCCAAAAACAGCATCTTGGTCGGTCTGCACGTGGCCCGTCAATTGGAGCGACATGCGCTTTTCGTTGCCCATATCGAGCGGGAGGTAAGTGCCGCTGTTCTCTTCGTCGGCGTATGGATATTCACTGAAACCAAATTCATTGGCCGGCATTTCGTTGGGGCCACGGAACAGCAGCCACCAGGTCGGCTCCAAGGCTATATTGAAGAATAGGTCGGCCCAGATGGAGTAATTGTTGCCTCCGCCTCCGCCATTGTCCCTACCTCCGCCGTTGCCGTTGGAACTGCCATTTTCCAAGGCATTTTTCAGGCCTTCCAGCTTTTGGGCCTGAGAAAATAAAGGTATCAGCGCAATTGCTAATAGGAATGCTATCTTTTTCATGGTGTTCCAGCTTTAGAATTTTCCACAAATAACGCCCAAAAATCCTTGGACGCTGCACCAGCACGGTGTTAAGCAAGGGTTAAAATTGTCAAGGTCTCTCCATTTGCAAGACAGCCAAAAATCGCCAATCGGTTTGAAATAAAAAATAGTTTTCGATGAAATCCGCCGAAAACCACCCTACAGTGCCAAAGATGTAGGATTAAGCTGGAAAAACTTGGGGGCTTGGCCTTTTGAGAAAAAAGCCGCCCGCTACTCCTCGTTTTTGGGTAGGCCGTTTCACAGTGCTTCCGCTATCTAGATAAAGGTATTGTAGTTGTTGACGGTGTGCATGCAGCCGTTTTTGGGTACATAAAGGAAAGGGTGATTTGAAACTATGCCAAGCCCAGCAATGGCTCATTCAATTGCCCCCCCTACCCTTCTTTTCATGATTTCCCCCATGTTCTCGTGCGCCCACCGTGCCAGCCCCTCGATATGCGGTATCAGGCTCTTGCCAAGCGGCGTGATGGCGTACTCCACCCTCGGCGGCACTTCGGGGAAAACGGTGCGGCTCACCAGCCCGTCGGTTTCGAGGGTGCGCAGGGTGACGGTCAGCATTTTTTGGGAAATATCGTCAATGGCCTTGTGCAATTCGTTGAAGCGCATAACCCCTGCCCTGCCCAGCAGTTGGATGACCAGCAGCGACCATTTGTCGCCGAAGCGGGCCAGTACATTGCGCACTGGGCAGCTCTCGTGGATACATTTCTCAGAACTATTATCCTTCATAACGTTTTGATTATCAGCAATGATTACTTTAAGGTAAGTTAAGCACTTTTGGGTGCCCTCTTGTTTCGGGCGCACACCAATTTTAGCTTTGCCCCAACAAAAGTACGCTACGCACTTTTAGTAACTATAAAAATCTTCGATAAAATTTAGAACATGAGTCAAACATTGTTTACGCCCCTTCACAAGAACGGCGCTGATTTCAAGAGCAGAATCGTGATGGCCCCCATGACCCGTTGCCGAGCTTTGGGCAACGTCCCCAACGATTTGATGGCGGAGTACTACGGCCAGCGGGCCACTTCCGGGCTGATTGTCACGGAAGGCACCTCGCCCTCGCCCAATGGATTGGGCTATGCCCGCATCCCCGGCATTTTCAACGAAGCGCAGGTGGAAGGCTGGAAGAAAACCACCGAGGACGTCCACCAAAAAGGTGGCAAAATCTTCCTGCAAATCATGCACACGGGTCGGGTGGCGCATTCCGCCAATTTGCCAGCAGGCGCTAGGATTCTCGCCCCATCCGCCGTCATCGCCGAAGGCGATATGTGGACGGACGCACACGGCATGCAAAAGAACGAGCTACCGGAGGCCATGACTGCCGAGGAGGTGCAAACGGCCATTCAGGAGTACGTGCAAGCGGCCAAGAACGCCATTGCCGCAGGCTTCGACGGCGTGGAAATCCACTCGGCCAACGGCTACCTGCCCAACCAGTTCCTGAACCCTACTTCCAACCTCCGCACGGACGAGTACGGCGGCAGCATCGAAAACCGCAGCCGCTTCGTGCTGGAAATCACGCAGGGCATCGCCGACGCCATCGGCAAGGACAAGACGGGCATCCGCTTCTCGCCCTACAACCCCTACAACGGCATGGGCCCCGACCCCGACACTTTTGCCACTTTCGATTATCTTTCCAAAGAGCTGGATAAAATGGGCATATTGTATATCCATTTATTGGATTATGCAGCCCGTTCCAACGAGGAGGGTGTTAAATTAATAGCTAAAATCAGGGAAAATTTCAGCGGCATATACATCCTGAACGCAGGCTATACCAAGGAGCGGGCAGCCCATGGGCTTGACACCGAAAAAGCGGATATGATTGCGTTTGGTTCGTTGTTTATTTCCAATCCCGACCTGCCTTATAGGTTGGAAAATGACAAGGAATTGGCGAAACCGGATGCGACTACGTTTTATATGGCGGATGCGGTGGGATATACGGATTATCCGGCTTATGCGGGGTAAATGCGGTTTAAACAATAATGGGAGGGCTGCTGGGAGGTGGCCCTTTTTTTATGCTTGGGTAGCAGTGGAAGCGAAAAAAATTACGGGAAATAGTCCTATTTTTGCTTGACAAAGCATCCAAATGGCAAGAGACGTTTTTCGCAAAGCAATCTTGGAAGCCATGACCGAACATGCTACCCTACTGGCAGGTGCCAACCAGCCCAGCATCGAGTACCAGGTGTTGACGGATGAAAAGCACGACAAGTACCAACTGTTGGCGTAAGAGGACACATCTATTTCTCATTTTAAAAGACCACCCATGAAATTCTCATTTGCGATAATTCTCTTGGTTTTATTTGCCATTCGTTCAGATGGGCAATTTACGTACATTGATATATACAACCCTAAAATTGATGAGTGCGAGCTTGCAGTAGTTCAGGATTTTTTCCGTGCATTTGACTTGAATGAAATGGGAATCTTACGCAAATTAGTAAGCAAAAAATTTCCTCTGGACACAAATGAAGTCGCAATGTTCAGGGCGAAATTTACCCAACGTGGTGGACATCTCTCATTTTACCAAAGTGACAATCCGAACAGATTCCAAAGAATTTATTCTGAAGTAAACAATGGAAAAAGAGAGAACCTATTTATTGTAACTATTGATTTCAAGGAGAATAATAAATTTATTATTGACCATGTCGAATTCAATGAAAGAATCAAGTTACCCCATAAATTAAGAAAAGCATTAATCAAAATTGATAAAAAAGGCCTCTCTCCAAAAGAGAAAGGGACCATCCTAAGAAATGAATTTGGCCCACCTTATCCACCTTCAAAATGCAGCGATTTTTATGATATTGATTGGGACAAAAACAATATTACCATTACGGGTGGAGATTATGAAGTCATGGAACTACTAGAACAATATTTCAAAAACTATACTGTGATAAACGAATTGGGATTTCCCGTACGCCTTGTGTATTATTTTTATGATTCAACAGGAGTGCCCATATGGCTCCAGCATTTAGAAAATCTTGTAGAGTTGAAAATTATTGCTTATGAGGTAAAATCAGTCCATGAAACTATTGGTAACTTAAAAAATGTAAAAACTCTAAGACTATTTTTAATAAAGGTTAAATTGGCTGCTATCCCAGCCTCTATTGGCAACCTTGAACAACTGGAAGAATTAACCATCTCATGTAACGACTGTACTGAATTGCCCACGACATTAAGGAAGTTGAAAAATTTGAAAAAATTCGAGTTCAGTGGGAACAAATTGAACCATGAATCAAAACTCATCGTCTTCGAGTTGGGTGGTACCATAAAACACATGGAATAGCTTTACACAGTTGACCTAAGCAGTCCCCAACTGCCAACTGCCAACTGTCGAACTGCTAACTTAAAAGTTCCCCCAACTCCTCCCTCGAAAACGCCATCCCGTCGCCCGTCGCCAGTATCTCCCCCGCCAGCGCCGCCTTCTTCTCCTGCATTTTCAGGATTTTCTCCTCGATGGTATCCTTGGCGATGAACTTCACGGCCACCACCTTCTCCGTCTGCCCGATTCGGTGCGCCCGTGCGATGGCCTGGTCCTCCACGAAAGGGTTCCACCAAGGATCGAGGACGAAGACATAGTCCGCTGCCGTGAGGTTCAGGCCCACCCCGCCCGCCTTGGTCGTGATGAGGAACGCCTGCACCGTGGGGTTGGTCGTGAAGCGGTCAACGGCCTGTTTGCGCTGGGTCTGCGTGGTCTCGCCCGTGAGCCAAGCGTAGGCATGGCCCGCCTCCTCGAACTGTGCCCGGAACAGCCGCAGGTATTTCTCGAAGGAACTGAAAAACAGCACTTTATGCCCCGCACGGCGGATGGTTTCGAAGTATTCAATGATGTCATTGAACTTACCAGATTCCACAGCAGCCTGCACGTTTTCGGCATCCGAAATCCCCAACCCGGCATCTGAAACCAAGCCGGGATGATTTGCAATTTGCCGAAGCCGCATGAGCGCCGCCAGCACGGCAATGCGGTTCTGGGGCTGCGTCGGGTCGAGCTTCAGGATTTGGTTGCGCACGGCGCTCTTCTCTTGCTCGTAGAGCTTGCGCTGCGACTCGGTCATTTCGGTATAAAAAACAAGCTCGGTGAGCGGCGGCAGTTCAGGGGCCACTTCCTCCTTGGTACGGCGCAAGAGGTAGGGCTGCACAAGGCGGCGCAGTTCGGCTTTTTTCACTTCGTCCTGTCGCTTCTCTATGGGCTGGATGAAATGCTTTTTGAAATAGCCAAAGCTGCCCAACATGCCGGGATTGAGGAACTGCATCTGCGCCCAGAGGTCGGCCAAGGAGTTTTCGATGGGCGTACCGCTGAGGCTGATTTTGTGCTTCGCAACGAGTTCGCCAACGGCCTTGAACACGGCGCTTTCGGGGTTCTTGATGTACTGGCTCTCGTCCAGCACCACGTATTCCCATTCGATTTTGCGGAGCAAATCCATGTCCATGCGGGCGGTCTGGTAGGTCGTCAGCACGAGGTCGTAGCGGGCGAGGATGCGGGCATCCTTCGTGCGCTGCGGGCCGATATGCTTGCAAATGCTGATGCCTGGGGCGAATTTTTTCACTTCACGTTCCCAGTTGAAAACCAGCGAAGAAGGCAAAACGATTAAACATTGCAACGGCACAAATTCCTCCTCCTCGGCAAAAAGGGTTATTGTGGTTGGCTTCGCAATGGCTGGCTTCCGTTGCTCCTTTGCATGGAGCAAAACTGCCAATGTTTGCAGCGTTTTCCCGAGACCCATGTCGTCGGCAAGGCAGGCACCGAGGTTTTCCCGGTAGTGATTGGCCAACCATGACGCCCCTTCCATCTGATAAGGCCGAAGCGTCGCCTTCAATAGCGAGGGTTGCTCGAAAAGGGGTGAGGGATAAGGGATGAGGGATGAATCGGCCAAAACGTTCAGGCCGAGGCCCTCTAAGAGGGGTTTCTGCGCCTTCGCCAACCGAAGCTCGTCCCCATCCAACTGGCCGAGGTGGGCGAGGCCGTGAAACTTGGCCATCCATTCCGCAGGGATGATGAAAAACGAGCCATCGGGCAGTTCGTACCAAGGGTTCTCGGTGCGTATGTTGTTTATCAGCTTCGCAAAAGGGAACGCCCACTCCCCTACCCTAACTGTGATGCGAAGGTCGAACCAGTCGTTTTCCTGCCGGATTTCCTGCGTCCATTCCGCCGGGGCGAGGCTTATTTTTTTATCTTCAAAAACAGGCGTGTCGAACGTGAAACCCGCCTCGGTGAGCGCCGCTGCATTGCTCCGCAACCATTCAATCATCTGGTAAAAATGGTCGCTTGCCCGTTTCGTGCTTTCGTTATTTCTTCTTTGCCAAAGGCTGCCCTCCGTCTGTTCCAAATCGAACCCAGCCAACTTGACTAAGTAGGCTTGCTCCGCTTCCGGCTGGCGTTTTACCTGCATCACCCTTATCTCACCTTTTTCATCGAAATGCAGCGCCGTCCGCATCTGCCGGGGGTCGTTTTGAGCGAACTGCGTACCGAGGTAGCGGAACTGCACGGCCAGCAGCCACTCGTCCTTGAACAGGTGCTTGGTCAGCGTCAGGTCGCAGCCCTCGATTTTGCGGGTGCTGGTGATTTCAAAGCCCTCGGCCTCTATCTCTGCCCGCTCCGCCGCCTTCAGGATGAATTTTTGGAAATACTCCTTGATCGTATGGTTCGGCACGGGCACTTCGTCCTTCTGCATGAAGGGTTTTAGCATATTGCCGTTCAGGCCGGGCAGCGGGTACAGCACATCGCCGACGAGTATCCAGCCGGGGTTGTTCGTCAGCACGATGGGCTGCTTCCAGCGCACCAGCCAACGTTCTTCATTGGTCGTAAAATTGAGGCGGTAAATGACCTTTTCCTTTGTTTTCCTAAAAATCAGGTGCGGGATAATGGGGCTTTCGGGATGGCGCACGAGCACGTCCTTCATCAGCACTTTCTTGGCGGCCATAAAGGTGAGCGGCAGGCGGTGCTCCACTATTTTGCGAAGGAAAACATCCACTTGACGGTGGACATAGGCATCGGCGAGGCGCTTGATGTCCTCGTTTTGCAGCAGTTCGTCAAGGGGCTTGGCTTTCCCCTTGGGTGGGTTGTACTTGGCCTCCAGCGCCTTTTCCGACAGGTTTTCAATAAGCTCAAAGAGTAGCGCCAGCAGCGGCGTCAATTCAATGCCGTAGCCGGGGATGGTGATGGGCGTGGCGGTCTGTAGCAGGAAATTGAGCGTGCCGTCGGCGTCCGTCCCGACGATGTTCGCAGCAGGCAGGTACCAGCCGCCGGGCAGGTAGCGGCGTAGGTCGAAGGCGACGGTGGCGGGTTTGGACATGAATTTTTTGGGCGAAGGTAGGAAAGGTTCTGAGGCTTTTCACCCAAACAACCACCTATGCATCTTCGGAAACTCCTTAGCCCAAAGTGCCTCGTTGTGCCTGCCCCGCTCCCGGATGACGATGCGGAATTGGTCGTGCGAAAAGCCGCCCCGTTGCATCGCTTCGTGGAGGCGGCTCAAGCCCGGCAACATACGGGCGCTCTCTCGTATGCTGCCCGAAATATAGAACTTGCTTTTTTCGCCCACGTCGTGTTCGGCCAGTTGAAAGACCTGCTGGTTGAACCACAGCGAAGGGGACAGCACCCCTACCCTGCCGAAGACTTCGCCAAAGCGCAGCCCCGCCCACAATGCCAACAGGCCGCCCATTGAGCTGCCGATGATGCCCGTCGTTTCAGCTTGTGGCAAGGTTCGGTAGCTCTTGTCAACCTGGGGCTTTATTTCATTGATAATGTAATGCACGAAATCCGAGCCTCCCCCACCCTGGTGGCCCCGCTTGTAGGGCGCATATTCATAAATCCGGTTTGAGCCAGCATTGTCTATGCCTATATAAATAGCTTGCAACCGCTTGGGCATTTTGGCCATGGATTCCGGTACTTGCCAGTGGCGTCCCCCGAAGGCATCTTCTGCGCGAAACAAGTTTTGCCCGTCCAGTGCATACACGACCGGGTAGCGGTAGTTGGTCGTTGCATAGTTGAATGGGAGCAACAGCCGCAGCTTTCGTGGGGCGTTGTCCGGTGGTATTTTTATGTCAAATAGCTGGAGCATTGGGTTCATACCGACGCTTTTTTGCAACGTTCACGCCAAGCTATATTTGGAAGAATAAAGCTCTAGGTCCGCTGGTCGTTGCATATGGAGGTTGCACAATTTTAGTGCGTTTTTTGGCAAGAGGATTTGTTTTTCACAAAAAACGCCCCCTACTAAGCAGTGTAAGTTATCGGAAAAGGCAAAAAAAAGCTGGATAAATGGGTATTTTAAATAGGTTGTTTTGGTCTTCGCAAAAAAAACGGAACGGTTATTGCAAAACACTAAAATCTTCTTCTCAAAAAAAACAGTTAAAACAGCACTAAAGGGTTTTTGCGTAGCGGCTGAACTGCCCTCGTATTTTTTTTAAGTTTTGAATCGAACAAATACCAGGTTAACTACCTTTCTGCTTTGTCCAATTCCTGACACAGCCACCTGAACCTTTCCTGTTTTACCTGATTTCCCCTATTTTCATCAAAATTCCTTAACCCTCGTAGCTACACGCTGAGCTCATTACGGTATTCTATCGAAAGCAAACAGCATTGTTGCATTCGGAAGATCTAATTGCCTTGCGGCAAAAGGTTATTCCCATGCCCAGTGCCCCCAATAATTCGAAAGCAAACTGTACCGTTGGCTTCGGAACATTCAATTGCCTTGCGGCAAAAGGCCATTCCCATGCCCGCTAACAGTATTTAACTGTCTCATTCTTTTAACAAAAAACACATGTTTATGAAGTTCATCTCACAAATACTTTGTCTGCTCTTGTTGCCATTGCTTGGTTTTTCGCAAGACCATATCCTATCGCAAAAGGTAAGGGAGGCAAAGGCCAACAAACAGGTTTTTACCAAGCCAAGCCTTTTCAGTTTTGGCGGACAGGCGAAGGCCAGTGGAAAGTTCAGCGACATCCTTGATGAAGGCCAGCTGCTCACGCTCGACCTTGGGAACTTGAAGTCGCTTTATACGGCGGCACCTGCCGCACTCGAAATCGAACTGCCGACAGGCACCAACAAACCACTCAAACTGGAGTTGGTCAAGCACCAGTTGCTAACCGAGGATTTCACGCTCCTCACCAGTGGCTCCAATGAACCGCTGCCTTACCAGCCGGGCGTCTATTACCGGGGCGTGGTGAACGGCGATGCCCATTCTTTTGCGGCCATCAGCATTTTTGAGGACGAAATCATCGGGGTGCTCGGCACGGAAAAAGAAGGCAACATGGTACTGGGCCGAACCGACGGCATCGCAAAATCCGCCAATTACATCTTCTATAAAGATAGCGACCTGCTACTCGACCATAACTTCGAGTGCGGGGCCAGCGAGGAGCCTGTTTCCGAAGGGAAATACGAACATGGCGACGGCAACGAAAAAGTGGCCAAATGCGTGCGTGCCTATCTCGAAGCCGAGTACGACCTCGTGACCGAAAAGGGCGGCGCCACTGGTGCAACCAATTTCCTCACGGGCCTTTTCAACGCAGTGGCTGCCGCCTACCAACAGGAGACCATTACGACCTACGTCTCGCAGATTTTTACCTGGACAACCCCTGACTCCTACCCCACCAGTTCCTCTTCAGCTGCATTGACCTCGTTCCGTACCACCCGGCCCACCTTTAATGGTGACGTGGCGGCACTCATTTCACGGGGCGCACCCACGGGAGGCGGCATTGCCTGGGTGGATGCACTCTGCACCAGCTACGCTTATTCGTACAGTTATATCTATAGCACCTACAACAATTTCCCGACCTACTCATGGTCGGTAAACGTAATAGCCCACGAAATGGGCCACAACCTCGGCTCGCCGCATACCCATGCCTGCGCCTGGAATGGCAACAACACGGCCATTGACGGCTGTGGGCCAGCGGCTGGCGCAAACGAAGGCTGCTCGGGCCCAATGCCCACGGCAGGCACCATGATGAGCTATTGTCACTTGATAAACGGCGTAGGCATCAATTTCAACCTTGGATTTGGCCCGCAGCCGGGCGATAAAATCCGCTCGGAAGTGACTGGGGCTGCGTGCCTTACGACCTGTTCTTCGCAATGCCTTACCGTAACCACCAGCGGCAACAACGTTAGCTGTAGCGGCGGCAATAATGGCACCGCCACTGCCACCGCTACTGGGGGCAACGGCACTTATACCTATCTATGGTCGAACGGCGCCACCACGCAGACCATCGGCAACCTGGTAGCAGGTACCTATACCGTCACGGTCTCTGCTGGAACTGCCTGCTCGGGAACGGCCAGCCGCACGGTGACGGCCCCAGCCGTACTGGCTGGCACTACCGTAGTCACCAATACATCCGGTGGCTTGAACAATGGTGCCATCAATTTGACCGTAAGTGGTGGAACGCCATCCTACTCATTTATTTGGTCAAACAGCGCAACAACAGAGGATATCATCAACTTGGCCCCTGGCACCTACACCGTTACCATCACTGATTCCAAGGGGTGCACTGCCACCAGGTCGGCCACGGTGGGTAGCAGCACTGCCCCGTCCATGACGCTCAGCTTCTCGGTTACGAATGCCAGCAGTGGCCAAAACAACGGCGCCATCAACCTGACCGTGAGCAACGGCACAGCTCCGTTTACCTATCTCTGGTCGAATGGCGCTACCACGGAAGATTTGGTAAACCTCGCAGCAGGTACCTACTCCGTTACCGTTACAAGTGCCTCATCTGGCACGGCCACTGGAAGCGCCACGGTCGGCACAAACACATCGGGCTGCCAATCTTTGCCCCATGCACAGAGCTTCGAAAACGGCCTCGGCCTTTGGACACAAGCCACCAACGACCAGATGAACTGGACGCTGTTGAACGGCCCCACGCCCACCGCTGCCACCGGCCCTGATGCTGCTGCGCAAGGCTCGTTTTTCATCTACACAGAGGCTACTGGCAACTCGAACAAATTGGCTTACCTCCTCAGCCCATGCTTCAATATTACTGGCATGAACAAGTTTAGCTTCTCGTTCAACTACCACATGTATGGTGCCAACACGGGCAACCTGCGGGTGCAGTTCAGCATGAACAACGGCCAAACTTGGAGCAATGCCTGGAGCAAATCGAACAATGTTGGCAACAGCTGGTACTCGACTTCCATGACCTTCACCAACAATGGGAACACCAGCATCCGTTTCAGGCTTTATGGTAAAACAGGCAATGGCGAGGCCAGCGACATGGCCTTCGACAATTTCAATCTCGTACAGGTCAACAACCTGACGGATGGCGAAGCGGAGGAAACTTCCATCGTGCTGAACCCAGAAATGGCCAACGAATCGTCGCTCTACCTCAGCCCAAATCCTGTTTCGGATGAAATGAGAGTGGCTTTCTATTCCCATAAGGGCCAACCAACCACCATTTCCATTGCCGACCAAACTGGCAGGATCATTCGTACAATGAACATGGACGTTGCCGAAGGCAACAACTACCAGACAATAGATATAAAAGGATTGCCCGCAGGCATGTACTTCCTTACCCTGGAAGACGGCCAAAGCCGCCAAGTCGAGCGGTTCATCGTGCTCCGATAAAACGCATAAATCCTTTACTAACTGTTTAGATCCAACAGCGGTCGTGTCCTTTGACAGGGGCACGGCCGTTCGTTTTTTATACATGGTTAGCAGGGTTTTTTGGTTAAATGATGCACGAATTGCGGATGTACCGCCAAAAAATTTACTTTTGGGCAAAACATTTCACCATGAAAAAAACAACCACCCGCCGCACCGCCATGAAGAACATCGCCCTTGGCACCGCCACCGCACTTGCGCTACCCAGCCTCCGGGCCACTGATTTGTCATTCCCGAAGGGAACCTCCACCGTCAGCCGTTTCAATCACAGCGTCTGCCGATGGTGCTTTGGTTCCATGAAATTGGAAGAACTTGCGGAGCAAGTGAAGCCGATGGGCATCACCTCTATTGAACTGACCACGCCCGATGAATGGCCTATCTTAAAAAAATACGGCCTGACCTGCGCCCTTGGCTCGCATCCTGACCAGAGCCTCAGTGATGGCTACAACCAGCCGGGCCTTCACGAGATGCTCAACAAACGCTATTTCGACCTCGCCCAAAAAGCTGCCGATGCGGGCATACCAACTATCATCGTCTTTTCCGGCAACCGCAAAGGCTTGGATGACAAATTGGGTGTGGAGTTCTGTGCAAAGGGCATCGAGCCATTGGCTAAATATGCTGAAAAGCTTGGCATCCAAGTAGTTATGGAACTATTGAATAGCAAGGTGAACCACCCCGACTACCAATGCGACCATACCGAATGGGGCGTGGAACTGGTGGAGAAGGTCGGCTCGCCCAATTTCAAGCTGCTATACGACATCTACCACATGCAAATCATGGAAGGCGACGTGATTGCCACCATCAAAAAGCACAAGGACCACATCGGCCACTACCACACCGCCGGGGTGCCGGGCCGCAACGAGATTGATGAAACGCAGGAACTATACTACCCCGCCATCATGCGGGCCATCGCCGACACGGGCTACAACCGCTACGTGGCACAGGAGTTCATCCCCAAGGCAAAGGATGGCATGGCGTCGTTGAGGAAAGCGGTGGAATTGTGCAATGTTTAATTCCGTCGAATTCGATGGAATTAAAGGCATCGAATTCGAGGCGTTTAATTCCATGCGGCTGCATGGAATTGGGTTAATCCCTTCGAAATCGCAGGGATTAGAATTCGAGGTGATTAAACTGGTCGAATTCGACCAGTTTAATCTAATGTGGTGGAATTCCACCACAATAAAGTCTGATTTTAATGGTAATGAATTCGTTAGGTTTAGACCGTTCTAATTCTATCGAATTCGATAGAATTAGGTTTAATTTGGTGGGATTGCAACAAATCGAATCTAAAAAAAATTGCCTTCCCAAGATTCTAATCACATCGAATTCGATGTGATTAGAATCCATACAACTTCATAATGGCAAAATCGCATACATCCTTAAAAGTTGACAATTTTACCATTAGGCTTTACAACGTCGAAAAGGAAGACTACTTTTCACTTACAGACATGGCCAAGAAGTCCAGCGCCAGAACGGAAATCGTTATCCAAAACTGGATGCGTGGAAGAAACACGATTGAGTTTTTAGGGCTTTGGGAAAGCCTGAACAACCCAAATTTTAATCACATCGAATTCAATGTGATTAAAAGCAAAGTGGGGCTAAACACTTTTGTGCTGACAGTCAGCGATTGGGTCAAAAGCACTAATGCAATAGGTATCCAAGCAAGTGCAGGTCGTTACGGCGGCACCTACGCCCACAAGGACATCGCCTTCGAGTTCGGCTCATGGCTGAACCCCTCGTTTAAGTTATTGATTATCAAAGAATTCCAACGCCTCAAAACCGACGAATCCACCCGCCTCGGTCTCGACTGGAACCTCAAGCGGCAGCTTGCCAAGGCCAATTGGCACATCCACACGGAGGCGGTGCGGGAGCACCTCGTGCCCATCATTGACTGGAACACCCGCCGGGAAGCCTACGCACAGGCCAGCGAGGCTGACCTACTCAACCTCGCCCTATTTGGCATGACGGCCCGTGAGTGGAAAGCCGCCAACCCCGACCTATCCGGCAATCTTCGTGACCATGCCTCCACCGAGCAACTGCTCGTGCTGGCCAACCTCCAATCGCTCAATGCCAAGCTGCTGGAATGGGACAGCCCTAAAGACC
The DNA here is from genome assembly GCA_022841745.1 of Saprospiraceae bacterium. Taxonomy (GTDB): domain Bacteria; phylum Bacteroidota; class Bacteroidia; order Chitinophagales; family Saprospiraceae; genus UBA6168. The sequence goes on from JALHQW010000002.1 coordinate 124,601, forward strand.
AGCGCCTCGAAATCCTGAACAAAACGGCAAGGGAACAAATGGAAATCCTTGTGAACACCCGTGCCGTGCAGAACATAGGACAATTACAGGAGGGCGGCAACTCAGGGCTAATAGAAGGTTGATTTTCAATACTTTACAAAACTGAACAGTAACCTGTTTTGATGAAAACAATGGTTGTCCAACTGTTACTATTCAACTTCTCACTCTCTCACGTCTCTCACCCTCTCACCCTCTAAAAAAAAATGCGACGCCAGTTTTACCCAGCGCCGCACAAGCTTAATTACAGAAAACTCTTTTCGGTTTTTTAGGATTGACACCTTTCAGAAAGGTGTCAACCCTGCTGTTTTAGCCTTTCCCGAAGTTATAGCTGAAGCCCAGCGTCACGTTCGTCCCAAAGCGCTGGCCAATGATTTTTGTATCGTCCTTTTCATCGAATTTGCCGTTGTCGTTCTGGTCTTGGTAGAACACGGCCTGTTGGTTTAGTATATCGCCAACGGTCAGTTTCAACTCGCCGTTCTGACCAATTTTCTTCACCACTTGGCAGTCCAACACCGTGCGGGGGTTCTCCCAGGTGTGCAGGTACTGGTCTTGGCCCACTACCCAGATGCGGCGTCCTATGCGGTTGACGAGTACCGTGGCACCCAAGCCGAGGTCGGAATTATCGTAACTAAGTCCGCCGTTTACGAGGTAAGGCGACTGACCAAATAGCGGTCGCTCCTGCGCACCGGCAACTTGGCTCACGTCCACGTCGGAGTAGATATAGGACAAGTTTCCGAAGAAGGTCACGTCACGCAGTGCAGCAGCGATGCGGCTCAGTTTCAGGCGATACTCCAACTCCACGCCGAGGTCAATGGCACTAGGTACGTTGCGCCACTGGAAGTTGCGGGTACCGGCACCTTGTGCGTTGTTGAACACCTGTTCGATTGGGTTTTTAAAGTGTTTGTAGAACACCGAACCAGCGAAATACTGCGCCCCCTTGCGGTAAGTCTCAAAGCGAAGGTCGGCGTTGAGGATGTTCGTGCGCTGCAATTCGGGGTTGCCGTCCACACCTGCAAACAGGAAGAAATCGAAGAAGGAGAACGGTGCCAGTTCCCGGAAGCTCGGGCGGGCAACAGTCTTCGATACCGAGGCACGCAGGTTCGTGCTATCGCTGAGGGAGTAGATGAAATGGGCACTCGGAAGCACGTCAACGAAAGCAGTGTCCAAGATGACGGGCGTGGTGCTCAATACCTTGAACGAGTTCAATTCCTGGTGGAACTTCTCCACCCTTGCACCGCCGATGAAGCGAAGGCGGTTTGTCAGGGACTGCTCTACCATTGCGTAGCCCGCCGAAAGCGTAGAGCCAGCATCGTAGCTGTCAGAACGGTCAGTGGTTTCTTTCATGCGGAAGCCGTTTTCGCCAATGTTCTTCTGCTCAAAAATCTGGTCAATAGGCAGCGTGTATAGGTCTTGGGAAGTCTGGAAAGAAGCAATGAAGCCGAACAAACGGGCGTTGAAGTCCCTTGACTTGTCCTCCACCATGCCGCCGACTTTTACATTGCCTTTCCTTTTGTTGATAAAATAGGGCACTGTCACGTCCACCCGGCCCGTGAGGAAATCCTCTGCTTGGTCAGCATAAAAATTGCCTGCAAAATTGGGAGAAGGATTGCCGAAAGGAACCACCGCAGAATATGGCTCTTCTGGAGAGGCATCAAAATTCCTCAGGTAGAGCATCCTGCGGTAGGATGGAACGTCACGGTTGAGGCGGGTATAACCAAGGCCCCAGTTCAACTTGATTTGACGGGAAGTAAGCGCATGTTCGCCCAACAACTGGCTCGACAACATACGGTTGCTGGTATAGAAAAAAGCGTTGGACTGCACATAGCGTTGCTGCTCGATGTCCGTGCCCGTGCGCTCGAACAACTGGTCTTCGCTGCTGTTGGTCAGGGTGTTGTTCAACTGGATTTTGCTGCGATCGCCAAGTTTGTAGGCGAAGTTGAGCAAGCCACCAACGTTCACGGAATTCTTATAAATTCGGTCGAAGTAGTTGTAAAGCTGCGATTTGTCAACGTTGAAGTCGCTGCGCTCGCCTGTCACGATGCGGGGCGTATTGTTGTAGGTGAGCGCACCCACCATGCCCAATTTGCCGAAGCTACGGCCTGCCGAAAACTGGAGACCAAGCGCCGGGCGCATCATGGATTCCTTGGTGATGCCCCAATCGTTGGGGAAGGCCTGTGCATACTTGACCTGATTGGTCGAGTTGACGTTGAAAGTATCCCGATTGATGTTTTTGATAGCCTCCGGCAATGCCCTCGTGCCATCGTCGTAGCCTAACCAATCGGTCTTGCCGGTCTTATAGGTAAGGTATTCCTGTCCGGTGCTCTGGGAGTTGTAGCCTGTGCTAACGCTCAGGCTGGAGAATCCTTCCTCTGGTATTTCCTTGGTGTTCAACTGAACGACGCCACCTGCCCACTCACCGGGGAGGTCTGGCGTGGAGGTCTTGAAAATCAACAAGTTGTCCAGCAGGTTGGCTGGGAAGATGTCGAAGGAGAAGGCCCTTTTGTCCGGCTCGGTGCTGGGCAGGGGCAGGCCGTTGATGAGCGCCGTATTATAGCGGTCGCTGAGGCCACGGATAACCACGTAGCGGTTTTCCTGCACGCTGGCACCAGCTACCCGCTTGAGCACGTCGCTGGTGTTGCGGTCGGGGGAGCGCTTCATCTGGTCGGCGGAGATACCCGTCACAACAGCCACGCTTTTTTGTTGGAGCAACATTAGGTTGGCGGCAGAATTTCGCTTGGCAGCCCCCGTAATCACCACCTCAACGAGGTTGGCGGTTTCGGTGCCTAGTGCAAAATCCATCTTGATGTTCTCACCGCCCTTTATTTCGAGGTCGGTGATTTTTTGCGTCTGGTAACCGATGGAGCTAATCTCCAAAGTGTATTTTCCTGGGTCGAGTTTCAGTTCGAAGGAGCCATCAATGTCCGAAACAGCTCCACCGCCAGTTTCCATGACCAAAATCGAAGCGCCGATGAGCGTCTCATTACTGGATTCATCAGAAACGATGCCGTAGATACGGCCAGTCTGGGAGAAGGAAACGCCAATTGCGAAGCAAACAATGGCTAAGATTGCAAAGAGTTTTCTGTAAAGATTCATAAAGATGGATATTTTGAAATGACGCTGCAAAGTTCAGGTGGGGCTTGCGCAAATCCGGGTTTTCAATATTAAGTTTGGGTTAAGCGAATATTAAGTTTCTGTCGCATGGCTTTTTTCGCAAAAGCAACGCTGGCAGGGTTGCGAACCCTGCCAGCGTTGTTCTTGCGAAAAAAGCCGCCCAACACTCACTGCTGGGCGGCTTGCCGAATAAATGGTAATAGATTGAGTACGAATTATATAACTTTTTAGGAGGGCTTGGGAGGAGAGAAAAAATTTCATTTTTTCTCTCCTCCCAGATTTTTGGGTGTTTTTTGATAAAAATTTTCAATTTTTATCAAAAAACACCCCCTGCTAAGTAATTACCTAATTATTACTTCACGACCGACAAACGAACCGTCTGTTGGCCCTCAGCTGAGAGCAAACGCAGGAAGTAAACGCCGCTGTTGAGGCCATTGGCGTCAATGCTATGGCGGTTGAAGCCAGCACGGAACTCAGCGTTTGCGGAGCGCACCACCCTACCATTCAGGTCGAGCAACTGCACGTTCATTTCCATTTGGTTTTTAAGCATAAACTCAACAGTGGCAAGACCGCTCGTCGGGTTCGGGAAGACCTTGAGGGCAGACAAACCAGCCACTTCGTTGGTGGCAGTGAGGAGAACGGTGGTGGTGGCCTCAGCCACACAACCACGGGCAGAGGTCACGGTCAGCGTCACATCAACTGGTCCAACGCTACCAGCATAAGTATGTGTTGGGTTCTCTTCCGTGCTGGTGTTGCCATCGCCAAAATCCCAGCTATAGCTAACAGCGCCCGCAGTCGTACCCGTGAAGGCCACCACATGGTCGTTGGGGGTAAAGGCAATGCCTGGCGTGAGGCCATAGTTGATGGCATTGGTATAATCAGCATTGACTGGGTCCCACTCTGTCCAGCAATCCGTCCAGTCGGTGTCGCCCATGGCACCACGGTAGGTAGTGGTGGTGAAAAATGCGTCCATGACCGTTGGGCTGGTAAAATCAGCCCCACCGAGGAGTGGGGAGCCAGTGGCTGGGCGGAAGTCTGGGTTGTTGCTGGCAAAGGCAAATGGGTCTGCCAGTTTCAGGTCTGTCACCGTGGCTAAGCTGTCGTTGCCGGAGGCATCGAACTCAGTTTTCACTGCGGGCAGCGAAGCTGCTTGGCCGGAAGCAACCGTCACGTTTGCACCTGCCTGACAAGCCATTGTGTTGGCCACGAATTCTACTTCGCCGTTTACTGCGAAACCATCCACGGTGCAAGCGCCATCAAGCTGAAGCCCCCTTGGGAAGCCTGCGAACGCAGAGTTGAATACGTCAAGGTAAGAGCAACGGCGGATATGCAGTGCCCGCTGGAAGTTTGCATTAGGCGTACCTTGGCCGATGGGTCCGAGGATGGTCACGTTGCTGAAATCGGCATCTGTTTTCGGGCCGTTGGTGGTACCCTGAGCATCGTTGTCAGACTCAAAAGCATTGGAACCGCTCACGTCGGCGATGGCTGGGTCGCTGATGCCGAGCACCCACTGGTTTTTGCCTTGGTAGCCAAAATCCGTGTCGAACATATCGTCAACGGTGCGGAAAGTGACGAGGAACTTGCCATTCACCGTGCCGCCGAACCATTCGAAGGCATCGTCGCCACCGTAGCTGCTCTGTACGTGCTCGATGGTAGTGCCTGTGCCTACACCGCCCATGGTGAGCGAGTTCAACTCGTTGTTCGGCTGGAACGGAATGCCCGCAAACTCAATGCGCACATAGCGCAGTGTGCCAGAGTTATCGGCAGCATCGGTGCCACCGTAAAGCGCCTCGGAGCAACCACCCTCTACAGTTGCTTCACCGCCGGGGACGTTGATGGGAGCACGGCCCAAAAGGATGATACCGCCCCAGTCGCCGGGGGCACGCTGACCTACAGGTTTGTTGGAAGTGAACACAATAGGCTCGGTAGCAGTACCTTCGGCTATAAGCTTCGAGCCGCGCTGCACGATAAGCGCAGCACCCTCACCACGGATGACCGTACCTGGCTCGATAGTCAGCGTAGCGTTGCTACGGACATAAATACAGCCGCCTTGGAAAACATAGATATTGTTTTTCGTCCAAGTTGTATTGGAAGTGATGTCGGCGTTTACGATGGTCACGGTCGGTGCTTGAACGCCAGTCACGGATTTGCAAACTTGGTTCGTACAGCCAGCGGTCGTATTTGCCGTGAGGCATACATTGTAGGTGCCAGCCGTTGCATAAGTGTGCGAAAGGCTGGCAGCAGTGGAGGTCGTGTTGTCGCCAAAATTCCAGAGGTAGGTGTTTGCGCCAGTTGAGGTGTTTTGGAACACGACCGTTGAGCCGTTAATGGTGAAGTTGAAGTCGGCGGTCGGGTTCGGGTTCACGGTAACTGTTGTTGCGGCGGAAACGGCAGTACAGCCACGGGCGTTACTCACCGTTACGGTATAGCTGCCAGCGGCGTTCACCATGATTGTTTGCGTGGTAGCGCCATTGCTCCACAAGTAGCTAAGGCCGTCCGGAGCGCTGAGTGTCACGCTGCCGCCAGCGCAGAAAGTGGTTGTGCCGCTGGCAGTGATGGTTGCAGCGGGCTGATAGTTGATGCCAGCCACGTCGTAGTTGGCGTTGCGGGCATCGAACTCGCACCAGCAGTCGGTCCAGTCGGTGTCACCGAAAGCGCCACGGTAGGTAGTCGGGGTGAAAAAGCTGCTAAGTGATGCGCTGGTGAAATTTGCGCCACTGAGCAATGGAGAGCCAGGCGTTGGGCGGAAGTCGGGGTTGCCCGTGAAATTGAAAGGATCGGCAAGCCTGAGTTCGGTCACGGAGGCAAGGCTGTCGTTGCCGGAGGCAGTGAACTGCGTGAAAACAGCAGGGAGCGAAGCCGCTTGGCCGGAAGCAACGGTCACGTTTTTACCCGTTGCGTTGGCAAAAGTATTGGCCACCAATTCTACTTCGCCGTTGGTGGTGAAGCCATCCACGGAGCAAGCACCGTCAAGGAGCAGGCCAGTTGGGAAGCCAGCGAGCGCTGAGTTGAAAATGTCAAGGTAGGAGCAGCGACGGATATGCGCTACCCTGCGGAAATTGGTAGCAGGAGTGCCTTGGCCAATTGGGCCGAGGATGGTCACGTTACTGAAGTCAGCGTCAGTTTTTGGCGTGTTGGTGGTGCCCTGTGCGTCGTTGTCGGTCTCGAAGGCGTTGGAGCCGCTCACGTCGGCCAACAGTGGGTCGCTGATGCCGAGCACCCATTGGTTTTTGCCTTGGTAGCCGAAATCTGCGTCGAACATGTCGTCAACCGTTGCTTGCGCAACGAGCCATTTGCCGTTCACGGTGCCACCGAACCACTCATAAGCATCGTCGCCACCGTAACTCAATTGTACATGCTCGATGATGGTGCCGTTGCCCACGCCACCCATCGTGAGCGAGTTCAACTCGTTGTTGGGTTGGAATGGGATGCCTGCAAACTCGATGCGGACATAGCGTAGGATGCCGGAGTTGTCAGCGGGGTCAGTGCCACCGTAGAGCGCTTGGGCGCAGCCACCTTCAACCGTGGCCTCGCCGCCCGGTACGTTGATGGGCGCATTGCCACAAAGCATCACGCCACCCCAGTCGCCGGGATTACGTTGGCCAGCAGGCTTGCTGGAAGTAAAAACGATGGGCTGCTCGGCTGTGCCATCGGCAATGAGCTTTGAGCCGCGGGTGACGATGAGCGCCGCTTGGTCGCCCCTGATGATGGTGCCTGGCTCAATGGTGAGCGTGGCGTTATTGGTTACGTAGAGGCAGCCGCCCTGGAGCAGGTAGATATTGTTCCTCGTCCAGGTGGTGTTCGTGGTGATGTCAGCGTTCACAACGACTTGTGCCGTTGCTGCGCAGACAACTGTCCATAGTGTTAAAAACAGGAGTACACTCTTTTTCATAATAAATTGAATTGTGTAGAAATATGCCTTATTGAAAGACGCTGCAAAACTCCCTATGCGATATGAAGCAAACCTTAAGTCAAGATGAAGAAGAGGTTAAGTGAAGCTGAAGAAATTGTTAAGCGGGGTCGGTAGCAACGGCCTTGAGGCTGTCCTGTCAACGGCGTTCACGCCGACACCAACCTGAAGCGGCCTAAAGGCCTTAATTACCGAGAATGAAAAATAGCCACCGATTTTTTCCAACCAGCCTACCTTTGCCAAGCGCATGTTGCGCAGCAAAACCATTTAAACATCATTTTACAAAATGAAAAACTTACGCTTTTTCGCCGCTTTCCTGTTGGCATTTGCCTCCTGCAAAAACGAAGTATCTACCGAGGCTTCTGAAGCTACCAATGTGGATACCACTGCATCCACTGCACCTATCGCCGAACCCGCCGAACCACAGCCCATGTGCTTTCTTCGTGCGGAGGGCAAGGACAGCACCACGGCCAGCATCACCATTGCCGCCGATGGCACGGTGACGGGCAGTTTTGATTGGTCGCCTTATGGTACGGACGGCGCACATGGAACACTTACCGGCAAACAAGAGGGCGACCTGCTAAAAGTGACCTACGACTACACCATCGAAGGCTCGAACCAACAGGAGGAAAAGGTCTTTAAGCTCGCTGGCGACCAGCTTCAAGAGGGCGAAGGCGAACTGACCGAGGGCGAGGGCGGCATCCTAAAAATCAAGGATCCCGCCAACTTGAAATGGAATCCGATGGCGAAAGTGGCGTGTAAATAGCGTAGAATGCCCTTTTTAGGCTATTGAGCTATTTCGATAAATTAAAAAAGAGACTAAGCCGTCTTGTTTGAAGCCAAACGGCAATAGTCCCTATCTAAAATTGTTCATTTTAAAACATGCAAATGTATGAAAAACATACAGGTTTTTCATACTTTGCTTGCGGACTCCATCAGCCATCCCCACCGCTTCGCTAGCCGATGCGGTGTCGGAGCTGTTGGACAAGGCCAAGGCTACAAACGGGGTGCCGGAGGGGGCTTGATTGACTTGCCTCCTTGTTTTTAGGCCAAAAAGATTAGTGGTTCATAGCCGCCGGATTGGGTACAGTCCGGCGGCTTTTTTTTGTCCCAAACGTTGGCGATGTTTCACCGGACTGCGTTCACTGGTTGGGGCCGTTCCCTATCTGCTGTTCCAACTTGAATAGGCGGGCTTTGCTGGATTCGAGTTCTTGGGCCATATTGTTGTTGTAAACATTATAGCCAACCTGGCCAATATGGCCACTGTTATTAAGGTATTGTGAAGGCTCAAAGTTGATGAGGTCTTGCACTTTTACTCCCAAGACTTCCGCTATTTTTTCTACCTGAGAGAAAGACGGGTCGTGCCCGTTCTCAATCTTGCTGTAAGTGGTCTGGTGGATGTCCAACGCCTTGGCCATGTGCTTTTGGTCGAAGTTACGCAGTTCCCGGAAGTGCTTGATTTTTTCTCCGATATTCATGTTTGTTGCTTTTATGTTGGAAGGCAAAGGTAGGGAATATTCCGTTGGGGAATAACGTATTCCCGTGGGGAATATATTATTCCAAAACCAGTGAAGCGGCTCGGTATTGAAGCTGTTCCTTTGCAATCGCTCTATGCCTTTGCTTTAGTGCAAAGGCATCGTCTTATATCATAAGGATGCCCGTAAAAGTTTATGGCCTTCCCGAAAAATCATAAATCTGGGTGAAGGCACTAAAAACAAAGAAACTGAATCAAGATGCACTTGGCAGTGGGTCGCTACCATTGGCACAGGCTAAAAAGTAGGAAAATAACTGAAAAAAATAAAACGAAAAATAAAGAGATAGGACGAAAAATAAAAAGTAAGCACTCGTTTTCAGCATCAAGCAATAATTCCTGCAAAACCGTGTTCCTTTCTATTTTGCTACCTTTGGGAGCAGCATCTCCATCTTCCTCAGCAATATTGCAATGGAGAAAAAAACCATCACAAGCCATGAAAAATCTCAAGATTCTGGCAATTTTCGCACTGCTTGCATTTTCCGAAAGTTCTCTTTACAGCCAAATCGTGCCAGAAGGCAGGACAAGGCTAAATGTGCAGGAATGCACCAAACTCAACAAAACCATCAGAGACCCCCTGAACACCGCATTGGAGGAATGGGTAATGTCAATTGAGGGCAACGGCTTCATCAAGTTCAACATGGAGAAGATGCAGAACGCCCCTGATTTGGAAACGGTCAGACCCTTGTTGGGGATGTCCGCACCGAACTCCTTTGTGGTGACAAATGAGTCGGAATCGCCCAACGGCAAGGACGTTACCTTTGTCACGGCACAGCAATATTACAATGGTATTCTCGTCGAAGGAGGGGGCTATATACAGGGCTATATTGGCTGCGTGACCTTCTTCCTCAATGCCTTCATCTTGGAAGACATCAATATCGGCCTCACGCCGGGCACCACCAAACAGCAAGCCATCACCGCCGTCCAGGGCCATGAAGCTGGTACTACCGTGTCCATTCCAGAAGACAAGGTGCAGTTGGTGATTGACCAAGACTTGACGGTGTCCTGCGATTACATACTGGCTTGGAAACTGAGCTACGTAAAGGGTGGAAGGAGCAAAATCGCCTACGTGAAAGCAGGCAATGGGGCATATTACCGGGAGGATGTTCCGCATAGCCATGAGATATCAGCACCTACTGTGGACTATGGCAGTCCTATATTGCAGGATTGGCTTGACGTGCCGAACTCGCTTATCTATCTCAAGACCCCAAATTCATCAGTCATCACCTTCGATAAGAGCGCAACGAATGAATTCGGTTATTTTGGTGGAACCAACCAATTCCTTCCCGAATTTGAAGAAAGCATTCCTTCTTCACTAGGCGCATGGCCAACCTCAGGAACAAACGGGCATCCAGCAGTAGTCTATCAAGCACATTACGTGGCGACGGAAGCGAGGGATGTACTTGTACCTTTTGGCTTAAACTTTCCTGCCACCATGTATGTAGCAGCCAACCTAAAGGACTATAAAAATGCAAGTTACGATGGCTTTATTTTACCCGATGGGACCTCTCAACAAGCACTCACCATTGGTAGTAAAGATGATAAAACGTTCGCATTGCTTGATGTTGCAGGCCATGAAATCACCCACATGCACCTTGCGATTGCTGGGAAATCGTTCAGTACAACTGGTGAACCAAGTGGAATTGAAGAAGCAATTTGTGATATTTTTGGAGAGTACACAGAAAAGAATGCCCCCGGTGGCCTTGATGATTGGATGGTAGCAGGACAAAATGGACACAACCTTAGGAATATGTCGAGTCCCATATTTCCAAACTACTTCTCGGCAATAGGGAGCAATTCCGATGAGCATAAAATATCCGGCCCAATGGGAAGATGGTTCACCATCCTTGTGGACGGGGCACTTTCACCTACCTTGGGGAAAGCTATGTAGTGCCCGGCATGGACAAAAACGAAGCCACCAAACTCGTACTCACAGCCATCAACTACATGGACGGTAACACCGATTATGCCAATGCAAGGCTGGCGACCATCTATGCAGCTGAAGAGATTTATGGCGACTGTTCAGATGAGGTTGAGGCCGTTGCCACGGCGTGGTACGCTGTCAACGTCGGTTCTCCAGACCGATGCAAATTGAAGGTACAGGGCCCGATAGTTTACTGCGAGGAATATTTGGGAACACAAGGTGGAAACGTTGACCTTACGCTCATGAACCCAGAACCTGCCTACACCTATAAATGGACATTCCCTTTTGGCTGGCATGCAATAGGTGAGTCAAGCCCACAGACCTATATCGGCACCCACCTGCGCATGTACGAGTACAGCACGATGCTGAATTTCCCCCGTTACTATACCATCATCTTGAAAGAGTACGGGCCAACGAACAATTTCCTGAGGCATAAATACATCACTATTACCATCAATGACTGTGATGGCGACGACCCCACCAACCCATGTGGAGAGAACCCACCTGCTTTTATTGTGGGGAATTTAGACGAGCAAAATACCCAAATTGAGCAACAAGCGGCACAAGCGGCCGTTCATACTACTATCAGTGGCAACAGGCGCTTCTTGCCTGGGAATTACGACACAAGCCTTGAACACGAGTTCAAAGTCTATGATATTTCCGGTCGTGAGGTGGACAGCGGAAAACTCGATGGCAGCAGCCAACAACTCGACCTTCCAAATTCCGGAATGTACATCTATCATGTGCTCGATAGGCAGCATAAAACGGTGCAAATCGGCAAGATTTGCTTCATAAAACAATAAGACGATTGGTTGACTTGTGGCAAGGTTGGCATTACAACCTTGCCATATTTTTCCAACTAAATAAAATTCCCCATGACATTTAATAGCAATATTTTTCGTTCCATTCAAACTTTGATTTTATTAAGTTTCATTACTAGTTTGGCATCTATTTGTCCAAGCCAAGCACAATCTATTGTAGGCATCCAAATTGGAAAATGCTATTCCAAATTTGATGCAGTGGAAGGAAGTATCAAAGTTGACGAATTTTCAAAAGAACACGACCATAAAAACCCAATCATAAGAATGTTCTATTCATATTTTCCCATCAAACAATTGGGGATTAAACAGAACATAGGCTATGAAAAAAGAGGTGCCATTGTTAAAGAAGCTCATGGGATTGTAGGCTATACTAAATATTCTCTCAACTATCTCCACCTTTCAACATCCCTCAACCTACGACCGATAAAATATTTGAACCTTTATTGCGGATTAAATTACAACTACTTAATCAAAGCGGTTGGATACTATGACAAAAACGGAAGAGGAGAAATTACAGATAGCTATGGAAAATTTGATATTGGATATGATGTCGGAGGAGCAATAATCATAAGAGGAGTGTTCATCGAAGGCAGTATTTTTAAAAGTATCAAGCCTATATCAAGTTATGGATTGTCCATAATTGACCCAAGTCTCAAGGATACTAAAAATTGGAACAACTCCTTTCAGATTTCCATTGGCTACCAAATGGAACTGAGGAAGATTTTCAAGAAGAAGGAAAAGCAGTAAAGGCGCAACTCATGAGGGTTCAATTTTTGTACTTTTTCCAAGCCGTGGCCATTCTTTCGGTTTTGGTCTTGGGGTTGGGTTGTTCGTTACGAGCACAATCTACAGTAGGCATCCAATTTGGGAAATGCTACTCAAAATTTGATGCAGTGGAAGGAAGTATCAAAGTTGACGAATTTTCATTTTTGATTCCTGCTCAAGCCGAAAAACTTAACATTGGAACTGAACCATAGGTCGTAACTTTGTCAGTTCAAACTTATTCATTCAAAAATAATTTCTATGGGAAAGAAAGAAAAACAGTCGAAGAAACTGCCAAAAGAGCAGCCCAACACAGCAACTGCCATGCAACGGATTTCAGAAATCGAACATGCCCTGGAATTGCTGAAAGCAGAAAAAGAGGCTTTAAAAGCCGAATTGAAAGCCGCCAAAAAGCAGTTGAAAAAGGCGGATAAAGCACAGCCTAAGAAGGCAAAGGCCAAAAAAGACGAACCTAAAAAGGTGGCTAAGAAGGCAAAGGCCAAAAAAGACGAACCTAAAAAGGACAAGGCAGCCAAGACCAAGGAGGCAGCCAAGCCGAAGGCTCAAAAGCCACCCGCAGCCAAGCCAAAAGCAACCAAGCCAAAGGCTGAAAAGCCTACGAAGAAGGCCGTTGCCAAGACTTAACCCATACTTAACCTGTACCTAAACTTCGCTTTACTTGGCCTGTTGAATTTTGCAACAGGTTTCAATCAAAGTTTAGTGAAAGTAAAACTTAGTTGCGCAGCCACACCTCGGAATGTTGGGGTGTGGCTGCTGTGCATATTAACCTTCCGTTCATATCAACTTCAGGTATAATTAACGCTCGCTTAATCCTTCCTTTTTATTCCCTTCCAACCTTTGCGGCGCTGCTGGAAACAGCAACAAAAAAGCCGGGAACAGCCCCAAGCTGCCCCGGCTAAAAGTTATTTGTTTAATTAAAACTCACAAATTTATGGAACGAACAAGACTTGCGCTAAGCCAAAGGGCTTGGCGGGTAGCGGTTATGCTATTTTTAGCAATCGGTGCCTGCACGACCGGCCTTTTTGCACAGAAAACCGTGAAGGGCATCGTGAAGGATGCATCGAACAACGAACCCGTGGTGGGCGCTACTATCATGGTGAAGGGAAGCTCGGTGGGCACCGTTACAGAGCCTGATGGCAGCTTTGAAATCAGGCTCGCCGACCCCAACGTGCCGCTCGTTTTTTCCTTTATCGGCTTTGAAACACAGGAGGTCGTCGTTGCGGAGCAAAGCTTCATCAATGTAATGATGGCAGCAGGTGCAGAGCAACTGACGGAAATCGTGGTGGGCGGCCTTGGCATTGCGAAGGAAAAAGCCCGTGTTGGCTACGCCGTGCAGGACGTGAAAGGCGCCGACATGATCAAGGCACGGGAGCCGAACCCCATCAACTCGCTCACCGGGCGGGTGGCTGGCCTCACGGTCGGCTCCTCGGCGGAGCTGCTCGGCGGCCCATCGGTGCTGCTGCGGGGCGACAAGCCGCTTTACGTGGTGGACGGCGTGCCTATCCAGTCGGACACCTGGAACATCAACCCAGATGATATTGAAACCATCACGGTGCTAAAAGGCCCTAACGGCTCGGCCCTCTATGGCAGTCGGGGACAATACGGCGCTATCCAGATTACCACGAAACGTGGCACGAAGGACCAGCGGGGCTTCCGGGTGGAACTCAACAACTCGACGATGATGGAGTACGGCTTCCTGACCATACCGAAGGTACAAGATGAGTACGGCCCCGGCGACCACGGGCGCTATGCTTTTGCCGATGGCAAGGGCGGTGGCCTCTACGATTCCGACTACGATGTTTGGGGGCCAAAATTCGAAGGACAGCTTATCCCGCAGTACGATGGCGAGTACACGCCCGACCAGACCTATACCACTGAGTTCCCCAATGGCGCAACGTTCACGGGTAATATCAAGCCGACGCCCTGGACGGCCCGTGGCAAGGACAATTTACAGGAATTCCTCCGCCCTGGCCTACTCCAAACAACCAACCTCGCCGTGAGTGCCGCCAATGAGGCATTTGACATACGGGTTTCGGGCACCTATACTTACCAGCAGGGCATTGTGCCAAACACAGAGCTGAACACGGGCAATTTCAACACGACCATTGGCTATAATTTCAACAAAAAACTGCGCTTCGAAAGTGCGCTCAACTACAACCGCCAGTTCTCCGAGAACTTCCCCGACGTGCAGTACGGACCCAATTCGATGATTTATAACGTCATCATCTGGGGCGGTGCCGATTGGAGCATGGACGATATGCGGGACTACTGGCAACCCGGCAAGGAGGGCATCCAGCAGATTTATGCCGATTACACCCGCTACAACAACCCTTGGTTCAGCGCCTATGAATGGCTGAGGGGGCATCAGAAAACAGATGTATATGGTTTCGCATCGCTTACCTATAGCTTCTCGGATGCACTCAAGCTGATGGGCCGCACACAGGTCACTACTTATGATTTGTTCCGAAGCGAGAAACTCCCCTACTCTGCCACTACCTACGGTCGTGAGCAAGCCAAGGGCGACTACCGGGAAGACCGCCGCAATCTTTTTGAGAACAACACCGACTTGATGCTGACCTTCGACAAGGATGTTGCCCCTAAATTCAATATCGCAGGCTCTTTGGGTGGGATTATCCGTACCTTCAGCTACAACTCAAACTTTGCCAGCACCGACTACCTGAACGTGCCCGGCTGGTACAACCTGAACAACTCCCTCTTCACCCGCCAAGTGTTCAACTACGGTGCCGATATGCGGGTGCTGAGCGCCTTCAGCTACGTTGACTTGACCTACGACCGTGCCATCACGCTTTCGCTGACCGGCCGCTGGGACAAGCACTCGACGCTGCCAGCCAGCAAGAACAGCTATTTCTACCCATCCGCCAGCTTGAGCGTGCAGCTTTCCGAGTTGATGGAAATGCCTGACTTCATTTCGTTCCTCAAAGTCCGTGGCAGCTATGCCTATGTTGGTTCCGGCCTTACCCGCTCGACCATCCCGGCGGCTTACCTCGTGGCTGGACGTGACATCATTGATTACGGCAACGATTACTATACGCCATACGATGGCCCGAACTATATCAATACGATTGGTTACGGCATCAGCTTCCCGTACAACAACCAGCCGAGCGCCTACTCCCCCACGACCATCGTGAACCCAAACCTGGAGCCTTCCTTCTCAACGGCTTATGAAACAGGCGTTGACATGAAGTTCTTCAACAACCGACTTGGCCTTGACCTGACTTACTTCAACGCCACCGACGGCCCGAACGTGTTCAACCTGCCACTTTCCGATGCAACAGGTTACGGCGCAGCCGTAGAGAACGGCATCAAGACCCGCAAGAAAGGCTTTGAAGTAGTGGGCATGATTCGCCCAGTGAAGAAGCCTGACTTCAACTGGCAAGTGGACGTGAACTGGAGCACTTGGCGGGAGACCCTTGATGAGATTTACCCCGGCGTTGACAAGCTCGGGCAGTTCCTGAAAGTGGGCGACCGCATTGACTCCTACTATGCAAGGGCCTTCGTGCGTGACCCGAACGGCAACCTCGTTATTGACGGCAGCGGTAGGCCATTTGCCAACCCCGTAGCACAGTTCCTCGGCCACACCAACCCAGATTGGACTTGGGGCGTGCGCAATACCATCAGCTACAAGAATTTCGGCTTCGGCTTCCAGTTCGACGGAGCAGTGGGCGGCAATATCGTCAACTATATCCAGCGCCAAACCTTCCGGGGTGGCCGCCACGAGGAGACCGTGCTGAACAATATCAAGGATGCCAATGGCCAAGGCATGGGCGATGCCCGCTACCAGGACTACCTCGGCAATAAAACCTGGTTGGCCGAAGGCGTGGTCATTTCCAATGGCGTTGCACCTGAGTACGACGTGGATGGCAATATCACCAACTACGACGAGTTGGAGTTCGCACCGAACACCAACCCGACCTTCTTGCAGGATTATATCAGCCGCTATTATTCCTTCGAGGAGGCCAACCTGATGAGCCGCACCTTCGCCAAACTGCGGGAGGTGACGATTACCTACAACTTCCCTGCGGATAAACTGAAGGGCAAGTTCTTCCAAGGTGCCAGCGTCAGCCTCGTGGGTCGCAACCTTTTCTATTTCGCCGAGGAAAACAACATGGACGTAGAGCAGTTCACGGGCACCACCGACCCCAGCAACGTGCAGGGCTACGCCGGCTTGCAATCGCCGACGCTGCGGAGGTTTGGAGTGAACTTCAACTTAACGTTTTAATCAAAACACTTGACCCAGCCCCTGACCCCTAAAGGGGCTGTGGGCCGGGGTAAAATTCTGACAATGAAAAATCTAAAATACCTCTTCATCATCACCGTCCTCGCCTTAGCAGGTTGCGAAAAAAGCTTTGAGGACTTGCAGTTAAACCCAAACCAGCCTACATCGGCACCGCCTTCACTGATATTTCAGGGGGTGCTGAACGACATGTACGAGGCCTGCTGGAACGACAATATCGTGATGCGTTACAGCCAGTTCCACCTTTGCAATTACAACTACTACGGCAACAACGAATACAACTGGACGACTTCGGGCTTTGATTTTTACACGCTGAACAACGTGAAGCAGATGGAAATCGAGGCAGAGAAACTGGCTGGCGGCACCAGCAACCCCTACTCGGCATTGGGGAAGTTCTTCAAGGCCTATTTTTCCATCAAGATGAGCTTGAAGTTTGGGGACATACCATTCTCCCAGTCGCTGCAAGGCTTGGAGAACACGACACCCGTTTATGATTCACAAAAAGAGGTCTTCGTCGCTGCGCTCAATTTGCTGAACGAGGCCAACGACCTGATGGCTACCTCCATCGAAAAGGGGGACAACTCCTTGCAAGGTGACATCTACCTCGGCAATGACCTCCGCAAATGGCAGAAGGTCATCAATACCTACAAGCTGCGGGTGCTCATCCACCTCAGCAAGCATGCCGACGACAGCGAGCTGAACGTGAAGGGCCGCTTTGCCGAGGTGCTGAACAACCCGTCGAAGTACCCCATCATGGAAAGCCTCGACGACAACATGGCCTATATCTACAATAGCTCGACGAACACTTACCCCACCAATCCCGGCAACAGTGGCTTCGACGCCGGTCGCTACAACCATTGCGATACCTACCTGGGCAAGTTGGTTGCGATGCAAGACCCCCGAACTTTCGTGGTGGCCGACCCAGCTCCGGCCAAGCTGGCGCAAGGTTTGACCGAAAACGATTTTGAAGCCTACGTGGGCGCTCCTGCTGGCGAAGGCCTCGACGACATGACCTTCAAAATGGGCAACGGAGAGTACAGCGCCATTGACCAAGAGCGCTACTACAGCAGTTTCAGCGGGCCAGAGCCTTGTGTCCAAATCGGCTATGCCGAGCTTTGCTTCAACATCGCCGAGGCCATAAACCGGGGCTGGGTGAGCGGCGACGCTGGCGACTGGTACGATAAAGGCATCACAGCCAGCATGAACTTCTACGGCATCACCGATGCTGGTGCTTTGAATGCTTACCTACAACGCACCGCTGTGGCATACGCTGGCGACAATGCCACTGGCTTGGAGCAGATATTGACGCAGAAGTACTTAGCCTTCTTCCAGAACAGTGGTTGGGAAGCTTTCTACAACCAGCGCCGCACGGGCGTCCCGGCCTTCCATGTCGGCCCCGGCACAGGAAATGGCGACCGCATCCCGAAGCGCTTCCAGTACCCTGCCAACGAGCGCATCACCAATACCGCCAACTACGACGCTGCTGTGACGAGGCAGTTCGGCACGGATGATATCAATGCGGAGATGTGGTTGATAAAATGATTTTGTAGCGGTGAGCGATGCTCGCCGCTACAAAAATCTATTTGGGGTTTTGGAACGACCAACGTCGTTCCAAAACCCCATTTTTATTATAGACTTAACCCTCCCTTCATATTCACTTCACACACCCTTTCGACCTTGGTCCCCGAAACTAAGCGCCTAATTATGATTCAAAATCAAGCCTTTCGCAGAAGAACGAGTACGCCACTGACCATTTTCCAAACAAGAAAAATAGTAGCCATGCCCATCAAGAAAAGCCCAACCGAAGTGACCGATGAAATCTTTGCCCTCCTTCAGCGCCGAGGGCAGGAGGACTATTTCGGGGAGCCAGTCAGCCAAATCGAACATGCCTTCCAATGTGCCCAATTGGCGGAAGGGGAAGGCTTTGGGGAGGAGGTCATCCTCGCTGCTTTGCTGCACGACATCGGCCATATCTGCGCCCTTCCGGGCGAGGAGGAAATGCCCGGCCTCGGCATCCTGCGCCACGAGCAGGTGGGCGCTTTTTACCTGCGCAAATGGGGCTTCTCGGAAAAAATCTGCCGCCTCGTCGAAGGGCACGTGCAGGCCAAACGCTACCTTACCTTCAAGAACAACGACTACTATGAGCACCTCTCTGATGCCAGTCGCCAAACGCTGAAACTACAAGGGGGCAAAATGGATGCAGAGGAAGCAGAAGCCTTTGAGACCAATTTCCTTTTTGAAATGATGGTGAAAATGCGGCTGTGGGACGAGGCAGGGAAGGAGGTAGGCAAAGTACTGCCAGCTATAGAACGGTACAGGGAGATGTGCCTTCGGCATTTGTTCAAGAATGTGAACACTGGTATTAGGTCGGAGGCGGCCTAATGCAGTTCCTTCAAGTCAAGATTTAAGACGTCTGACCATGATTCGAGTCCTTCCGAAGCGCCCTTGTTTTTTGAATACCTGTGCCATTCACCGTTCTCAAAGTTTAGCACGAACCCCTCTAAAATACCGTACTCAGTTTCATCTATAAGCCGCTTCATTTTATTGAAATCGGTTTTCCAGCCCCGTGCAGTTGCTATCTCAATAATTATGGGGACTGTAGAGGCTTGGTTGTCCTGAAGAATCAAATCTGGGCATTTGCTTTCTGGATTTCCAGGGTCAATATCGGTTTCAGGCAAAGGTTCAAGGCTGATTAGCCCAGCTTGGTAAAGCTTTTCTAAGCCAAATAGAAGCCGTTTGATAGCTCTTTGGTGGTGGGTGGTTGCAAGATGTCCCATTTCGATTTCAGCAATCATGCGATTTGGATTTTTTACAAAAATACAAAAGTTTAAACAAACATAAAATGTCATTAAAACTCATCGTATTCGACATGGCGGGCACCACCGTCCATGACAGTGACAACGTTCACGAAGCCCTCATCAAAGCTTTTTCGCAGTTCGGTTATGAAATAGACCGGGAAGACGCCAACAGCGTCATGGGCATCCCGAAGCCGGTGGCCATCCGGGTCTTGCTGACGCAAAAATTCCAGCTAGAACCCTCCTCCGACGATATTGACGCCATCTTTCGGGAGTTCGAGGACAATATGCTTTACCACTACCGCACCAGCCCTGATGTGCGCCCCACTCCATTTGCGGAGCGCACTATTCGCACGCTGCGCAAAATCGGTGCGAAAGTGGCCCTGAACACGGGCTTCTCTTCCAACATCACCAACACCATCATCGAGCGCCTCGACTGGCAGGACATGGTGGACGCTTGGGTTAGTGCCGACGAAGTGGAAAGGGGTCGCCCCTATCCCGACATGATTAAGCTATTGATGGAAGAGTTTGAAATTTATGACCCAGCGCATGTGGCCAAGGTGGGCGACACGCCCGCCGACCTCCAGGAGGGCACCAATGCAGGCTGCGGCTGGGTCATCGGTGTCACCAGTGGTTCGCATACCCGTGAGGAACTGTCTCCCTACCCGCACACCCACCTCGTGGACGACATCTGGCAGGTTGTGAAAATAACCGTTGATGAATTCGCCCATGCTTAGCGCCATGGGAGCCGAATTTGCCGAAGGCAAAATAGACTTGTCGAGTGCCTCGCCGTCCATCGCCAACCGTCCATCGTCCATCGTTTTAGCCGCCCTCGCTGCCGCGGCCACCTACACCTGCATGTACGCCTTCCGAAAACCGTTCACGGCGGCTACTTTCGAGGGCTTGGTCTATGCTGGCATCAACTACAAGGTATGGCTCGTGGTAGCACAAGCGCTCGGCTATATGTCGAGCAAATTTTTTGGCATCCGCTATATATCCGAACTGAAATCAGCGGGGCGCTACCAAAGCATCGTGCTGCTAATCGGGTTTGCTTGGCTCTCGTTGCTGGGCTTTGCGCTGGTGCCTGCCCCTTGGAACATCGTTTTCCTGTTCCTCAATGGTCTGCCGCTTGGCCTCATCTGGGGCATCGTTTTCAGCTACCTCGAAGGTCGCCGTACCACCGAACTGCTCGGCGTGGCCTTGGCCAGCACCTTTATTTTTGCTTCCGGGTTTGTAAAAAGCATTGGCAGTTGGCTGTTGTTGGACTGTGGGAAAAGCCCGTTTTGGATGCCATTCATCGCAGGGTCACTGTTCATCATGCCATTGGCGGGCGCCGCTTGGCTGCTGAACCGCACCCCGCCGCCTGATGCACTCGACCTCGCCGCCCGCTCCGAGCGCCGCTCCATGACGAAGGCGGAGCGCCGGGCCTTCCTCCAAAAATTCTTGCTGGGGATCGTGTTACTGGTTGGGGCCTACCTGCTGCTCACCGTGCTGCGTGACCTCCGTGACAACTTCGCCGCCGAGCTTTGGACGGAGCTTGGCTACGCCGACCAGCCTGATATTTTCACCCAAACCGAATTGCCCGCCACGCTGGTCATTCTACTTGGCCTGAGCTTGTTGGTATTGGTGAAAAACAATCACAAAGCCTTGTTTCTCAATCACTCTACTATTCTCTTTGGCTTGGTGCTGGTCTTTGTCAGCACCCTGCTTTTTTCCCAAAAACTGCTCGCCGCCCCACTTTGGGCCATGCTCAATGGGGTGGGCCTCTACCTTGCCTACGTGCCGTTCAACTGCTTGATTTTCGAGCGGCTGATAGCGGCCTATCGCCAACCGGGGAATATTGGTTTCATCATGTACGTGGCAGATGCGATTGGCTACCTCGGCAGTGTGGCCGTGCTGCTGGTGAAGGAGTTCGTGAACTTGGAAGTGACGTGGAGCAATTTCCTGGTGGGGGCGAACCTGTGGGCAAGTGTGGTGGGGATGGTGTTAGTGGGAGTTTCGGCATTGTATTTTTTGAAAAAACGACTTACTCAACAACCGGAAAGTCAGAATAGTCAGCAAGGAAACTTGTCAAATCCAATTTTGAACACCTAACGCCAGCAGGCTCAAAACTAAACTGGAGGTTGAGACGGTCCTTGTACCTTGAGCCTATTTGTTCATTTTCAAATAAGTCAAGTAAATAGTCTTGACGAATGATAACAGGCGTTGACCAAGCTCCATTGTGCCGTACAATAAAAACATAGTGAACCAAGATATTGGAAATATTCCTGAGCTGTCTGATTGGGAGCGAGAACTGCACCCGGAAGCCATTTTTGGTTGTTTTGGAAGCAGACGTTTTTACTTGAACCCGTTGCAAAGTGCCATTTTCGTCTTGTACTACAAAAATATCATCACCAATATCAACTTCTGGAATGGCGACATTCCATCCCCTTTTCAGGAATTCGGACATGACTGCAAGATGCCCAGCCTTGCCCAAGTAAAGGTTATAGTTGCCCTTCATGCGGCCATCTTGTGCTTGTGCAAAACAAGTCCTGTTTGCGAATCCACAAAAAGGATTTCGTCAACTTTTTTCTTCAATTCTTCTTGGTCGCCGACGCCAAACAAAACCGGAAATATATTAACCTCAAACTTATCAAACGGAAGCTGGAAATCGCTCTTGATATCATAAGACAGAAACAAACTGTTGGCAGGGTAAGCATTTGGAAACCAGCTTTTTAGCTTTTTCCTCACTGACGGGCCTATGCTAAAAGCATAACCGTCCAATTGCTTATTTACATTAATTTTCAATGCTTCCATGATTGTTGTTTTTAAAAACAAAGCTAACGAAAAATCATGGATAGCGAATTCAATATTCTGCACAATCAAAACCATTCAATGAAATCAGCCATCATCATCGGCGCAGGCATCGTCGGCCTCGCAACAGCACGGGCGCTTGCCGTGCGGGGGTACAAAGTCAAGGTCTTCGAGCGTAGCCAACAGGCCAGCGGGGCCAGTGTGCGCAATTTCGGCATGGTTTGGCCCATCGGGCAGCCGACGGGAGAGCTGTACGAGACCGCATTGCGCAGCAGGGCCATCTGGAAGGAAAGCTGCACGGAGGCGGGCATCTGGCACAACGAAAACGGTTCGCTGCACCTCGCCTACCACAACGATGAATGGGCCGTACTGGAGGAATTCGTGGCTGAAAACCAAGCCGTTAGACCAGCAGTTTCTTTGCTTCCCAAAAAACAGGTGCGGGACAAATCCGCCGTGGCCGTGCTGAAGGGGCTGCGGGCGGCGCTTTGGAGCAGCGACGAGGTCATCGTTGACCCACGGGAGGCCATTGCGAAGCTGCCCGCTTATTTCAATGAAAAATACGGCGTCGAGTTCCATTTCGGCGTGGCCGTGGCGGAGGTGCAGTCGGGCCGGGTTCGCACGGGCGGTGGCCGCTGGCACGAGGCCGACCAAGTGTTCATCTGCTCTGGCCAGGACTTCGAGACACTGTACCCGCAAGTCTTCGCCAAGAGTGGCATCACCCGTTGCAAGCTGCAAATGATGCGAACCCCGGCGCAGCCTGCCCGCATTGGCGCATCACTCTGTGCTGGCCTGACGCTCATCCATTACAAAGCTTTTGAAAAATTGCCTTCGCTGCCCGGTTTGCGCAGCAGGTTTGAGGTGGAAATGCCCGCCTACCTGAAATGGGGCATCCACGTACTTGTTTCTCAAAACGACGCTGGCGAAGTGACCCTCGGCGATACCCACGAGTACGGCCTGCACCACGGCCCTTTCGACCGTTCGGAACTCAACGAATTGATTATCATGTATTTGGAAACGTTTTGCAGATTGCCAAAGCCACAGGTAGCCGAGATCTGGCACGGCATTTATGCCAAAATGACGGATGGCAAAAACTGGTTCCACCATGAACCAGAGCCGGGCGTCACCATCCTGAATGGCCTTGGTGGGGCGGGCATGACGCTGTCGTTTGGATTGGCTGAGCGCCTGGTTGGTGGTCAGTAAATTAGCGGCCTATCAAAATATTCGGTGCAGTTCGTTGTAGTTAGAAAGCCTCCTTAGAATTTGGTGGCTTTGACACTTCTGCAGAAAAATAGGGTGTTTTAGTTTTTCTGAAAGACCAAGAAAACAGCGCCCACTACCAGTATGAAATAGTAAGTTAGAAGCCGCCAACCCAGCATGGCCGTGCCTGCCATCCCTAAAGGCAAGTTGCCCGAAAAAACGAGCAGGAAGGCGGCCTCCGCACCGCCCGTTGCTCCTGGCACTGGTGTGACGAGCATGGCCACGAACACCATCCATTGGAGCAGCAGCAGTTTCGCCATATCGGCCTCCAGCCCCAGCATGCGCACGACCGCCAAGAGGATGCCGAAGCGGGTAAGCCATTGCGCCGAATTGGCTAACAGGCTCCAAATGAATGGCTTTCGCCCCCTTGACATGATGAGCCCAAATGCTGCCCGACATTCTGATAACAACTTATGAAGCCTTGCCCGCCAAGCCACCATTGGCCCTGAACGCAGCATCAGCTTTTTGAAAATGAGCAAAAGGGCAACGATTACAATTAGTACAGCGGCGGCGGCCAATTTGTTCTTTTTGAAAAATTGACCAACGGACACCCAAAGCGGGTTGTCCCAGTTTTTGGTCAGAACAAGGGAAACAGGAATGGCCATCGTATAAAACAGCACGTCTTCTATGCTCCCCCAAAGTGTCAGGGTGGCGGCTTGGCCAGGCCGGTAGCCTTGTTGAACAAGCATGGTCATCTTCAAGGGTGCCCCGCCCACGGCGGCTGGCATCACCACGCCCCCCACATCGGTTGCGACGGCAATACGGAATAGGTTTTTCCAAGGAATTTCCACCCCAAAAAACCTGCCCCAAATGGCCAAGCGCAGTGTGTGCCAAGCCCAGGGAAGCAAGGCTAAAAGCATGGCAACCAATAGCCACCAAATTGAAAAACCAGAAAACCCAACTGTTTTGTGGTCGCTGGCGAACCATGCAAAAGCCAAATTCCCCAAAACCCCAAGGCAAATGATGGGCAAGAGCCGGCGAAGGAGTTTGTCAAGGTTGAACATGGATGTTCTGGACTGCTTCGACAATCAATGGAGCTTCGCCTTGTAAAACTCAAAAGCCCCTTCGGGCTGCCCGAACTTGTGCCCGAACCAGTCCCGGCGCAATGGCTTCACCACATCAAGTTCGCCCTGCTCCAACAAGTAAGCGGCAAAAGCCCACTGCTGCAGATTATCGAGGTCAACGGCGTACTCGTGCGGCACAATACAGGGCAGAATCACGTCGCCGGTAAGGCTCTGCTTTTTCACGATGGTGTTGAAACGGATGGCCTCCACATGGCCCGTCTGCCAGTAGGTGGATGGCAACGCTTGCCTATGCATATTATACGCCTCATGGAAACTGGTGTGCAGGAGCGGCTGCATCATACCATCCTCGATTTCCCACATTTTAAAGGGGTTTTCGCCAGCAGGTGATACGGCCCGAACGCTGTCGGCACTAGGGTTTTGGAGTAATTGCTGTACGGCCTCGTCCACCAGCCCCGGTGGGCGAAGCGGCGAGGTTGGGCGAAGCTGCACGACGATGTCAGCACGGTAGTCCTCGTTGAACTCCAGCCAGCGCACGGCGTGTTCCATTACCGGAAAGTCGGTGGTGGCGTCTTCGGCCAGTTCTTTGGGGCGGAGGAAAGGCACTTCAGCCCCCCATTCCCTTGCCAAGTCGGCAATCACCTCATCGTCAGTGCTGACGATGATGCGGTCAACCAGTTTCGACCTTTCTGCTGCTGCAATGCTATAGGCCAGCAGCGGTATGCCGTTCAGGAATTTTATGTTCTTTCGGGGGATGCTCTTAGAGCCGCCACGTGCGGGAATGATGGCTACAATGTGCTTTTTTTCCATGCTCTGAATTGTTTAAATTGTGAAACCATTTCTGTGCGGTTCCTTAGCGAATGTTTCTGTATTTTCGATATACGCTTTAGCCGCAAGGCAAAGCTCTAAAGCCCGAATACCGTCGTGCATTGTGCAAGCGGGCGCTTGGTCCTGAAGGATACAATCCATGAAATCGGCGGTCTGGTCGAGGAACATTTCGTTGCGCTCGAAGTGGCGACCCGGCGTCAGTGTTTCAAATGCCCTCCCGCTTTGTGAGTAGATTTTTGCGCTGCCGCAAAGGGCAACCCACTCGATGCGCCCCTCTGTGCCGATAATTTGGAGCGTGTGCATGGGCGGCTGGCTTATATAGTCGAGGTAAACCAAGCCAACGGCCCCAGACTGGAAGCGCAAGCTGGTAAGTGCCGTGTCCTCTGTGTCTAATTCCAGTTCAGATAGCTTCCCGCCAATGGCCGATACCACCTCATATTCGCCCAGCATCCAGCGCAGGTAATCGAAGGGGTGGCAGAGCGTGAGCAACACGCCGCCGCCGAGGTCGTTACGGGCCGAGTAGCCTTTTCGGTAGTCTTCCAAAGGGTGCCAGCCGGGCAGCCACTCCCCCCAGTGCGCATGGGCGGCAATTGGTTTTCCTATTTTTCCTTCGGCAATGGCCGACCGAATCCCCTTCAAAACACCGTGGTATCGCCACTGGAAGCCAACCTGTAATTTCAATTGCTTCACCTCTGCCAGTGCGGCCAGTTTTTCAAGGCCATCCAAGTTGTGCGATACGGGCTTTTCCAAGAAGATATGACAGCCAGCCCCCGCAGCAGCCAGTGCCGTTTCGAGGTGAAGCGCTGTTGGGTTGCAGACGAAAACCACATCGGGATGCTTGGCAAGGGCGTCGGCAAGGTTGATTTCCTTGCAAACACGCAGGCCTGCCAGGTTTCCGATACCTGTCAGGTCTTGGCTCGTCAGCACCTGAAAATCACGGTATCCGAGCACCACAAGGTTGTTGAAGTGGCGCTTTCCGATGGAACCGAAACCGACAATGAGTATTTTCATGCTGTTTGTCATTGAAGTCATTTTTCATCAAGGTCATTGGATGCCTAAATGACCAATGACTCCAATGACAAATGACCATTTCACAGGTACTCCCGACAAATACCCGCAATCCTTTCTGCCGACCTCCCGCCGTTCTGCAAGGGGGTCAGTTTTTCCAGAAAAGCAGCATCCACGTCGCTGTGTACTGGCTTGCCAAGGCCCAATGCCGTCAACAGCACGGAGGAATATTTCGTCACCATTGCTTCGCAATTGGCAATCATGTGGTTGGTATTTCCTGCATGGAAAATCATGGCTTCTGGGGCATAGCGCTCTATCTCCCAACGGGCACGCTCATGGTTTTCCCTTGGGTGCAGCTTGAACATTACGGGGCGGCCTTCGGCAATGGTCAAAGTCTTTAGGATAAAGCTTTTGCGGTCTTCGTACTGCCAGCTTTCCCGCAGCCAGGAGGTGGCACCGAGCACGTAGCGCCGAAAAGGGAAGTCGTTCTCCCGATACTTGTCGAGGTCGTCGAAATTGGGGATGCCCGTGACGGCGATCTTCGCAGGATCTATTCCTTTGCGCACGTACAGTTCCTTAAAGCCTTCCGAGGCCACGCAAAATCGCTGGTAGGCGTGGCTCAATCCCGTCATGGAGGTGTTGCCAAGGTAGCGTGGCAGCCTAAGCGCACGGATGAGGTGGTAGGCAAGGTTTTCAGGGGTCATCATGCCTTCCTGCACGAGGATGAAACGCTTGGTGCGCACGTTGCGGGGCAATACAGTGTCGTTGGTCGTCACCACAAGGTCGTAATCGTTGCGGATTCCTTTGAAATCTATGAGCAGCCCGTATTTTTCAAAATAAGCCTCGGCGGAATGGCGGGTCGCCTTGCTGAGGATGGTGAACTCGACCATGCCCCGCTCGGCCAACCATTGTAGCAGGCCATCGCAATAATAGGGGGTGAACCAGCACTCACAATCAGGTGGCATGGCCTCAGCAATGCGATGCACCATCGTGGTTTGGTTGTGGGAGCCGCCAATAAAGAGTATTTTTTTTGCCATGCTGACTTTCGTGAAAGGGGTCAGCACGAAGGTAGGAAGGCAGCATTAAGCCAGTTGGAAGGCAAGGTTAAGTTTGGGTGAAAGAATGGCACCAGCATTACTTAGCTGCGCTCGTGGTGGATGCGCTGCTGGTCGTTTCCTCATTTTTCGCGAAAGCGGCAGGTAGTGCGGCTTTCACCACCCTTTTTTCACCCACATACTCGCCAGCCGTGCGCTGGCGTATGCTCTCCACGAAGCGCCATTCAGCCACGGCGTCGTAAGGGGTGAGCGAAAGGAGCAAGTAGCCGTGGTTGCTCAGGTCGAGATAGCGGAGGTGCGGGTTCACATTGTCGGAGGCGAAGGTCTTTTCCATGAAATCAACTGTTTTGGCCCCCTTGTGCTCGTCGAAATTGGCGCTCGTTACGCTGGGGGTGGCGAACTCGTAAGCCACAATCTTGCCAGCTTTTTTCTTTTTGTACTGCTTGTAATCGAGCGGAATATCGAAGCACCAGGAAGCATGGGTATCGCCTGTGGCGAAAATGACATTGTTGATGCCTTCGTTGGAAAGCAGGTTCTTGATGGCCTGCCGTTCCGTAGGGTAACCGTCCCAGGCATCGAAGTTGACGAAGATTTTGGACAGCACGGGCATCACGCTGAACTCGGCAAAAAGCACCTGATTCCCAACCACCTTCCAGGTCGAGTCCGAGGATTTTAGCCCGTTTTTCAACCACTCCAGCTGTGGCTCGCCAAGCATGGTGCGCTCGGTGTTCAGTTTTTTGGCCCGCTTGCTGTCGGGCTGCGGCTCCCGCCCGCTCACCCGCTCGTCGAGCATGAAAAGGTCAACGAGTTGGCCAAATGAAAACTGCCGATACAGGTTCTCCCCTTCACGTATCGGCAGCCATTCGTAATATGCTTTTACAGCTGCGAATTTCCGTTGGTTAAAATCCCCTTCCTCGGGCTGGTGGTTCTGGGCGCCTGTGGCGTTTGCGTTGTTTGCAATCTCATGGTCGTCCCAAACGCAGATGAAGGGGTGCATCTGGTGGGCTGCTTGTAGGTCGGGGTCTAGGCGGTACTGGGCGTAGCGGGTGCGGTAGTCCTGAAGGCTTACTATTTCATGAGGTGGTAAATGGCTGCGGTCGTGTACAGCGGTATCGGCATACTGGTGCGCCCCATATTCGTAGATATAGTCGCCCAAGTGGATGACGGCGTCCAAGTCCTCGATTTCGGCGATGCGGGCAAAACCGTTGAAATAGCCCGCCTCATAGTTGTTGCAGCTCACGACTGCAAGGCGAACCAGTTCATTGGGCGATGGGTAGGAACGGGAATTTTGGTTTTTTGGGGCACCAAGGCTGGCAAAAACGGCTTGGCTTTGCTGTTGTTCTTCGCTCGTAGTTTTTGTGCGTCCAACGGGAGATGTGCTTCCCAGCGCCTCAAATCGGTAGTAATGATAAGCGCCTGACAGCAAACCCTTGGCGTCAATTTTAACCGTGAAATCGTGCTCGGCAGTTGCAAGCGCCATGCCTTCCGCTTCCAAATGGGTGAAATGTTCGTCCAAGGCCACCACCCATTTTACCTTCACTGAATCCATGCCCAACGATGGCGTAACCCTTGTCCAGATTATGACGGCATCGTTCAAAGGGTCGCCAGAGGCCACACCGTGGTAGAAAGGTTTTAATTTGGGGTCAAAATATATGGCAGTGCCATCTGTTGGGAATTCATGGGCGGCTTGGGGCACTTGTGCCAGCAGTTCAAACGAACAGGCAATCAGGAGTATCAGTAGGCTTAGGCGGCTCATCGAATGGGTCTCTTTGCGGAGGTTTAAAATTGGTACAAAGGAAATCCCGCAATCAGAAGCCCAGATGAACGATTTTTTAAGTTTATGTAAAGAAAGCCCTCATTGGCCTTGCGTAATAGCCTTCAGCACCTCACTGGCTGGCACAAGTTTGAAATTCTGCGGCAACGCCTTCAATTTCTCATCCCTGTTATCCCCATCCTGCGCCACAAACAATCCCTGTTCAAAAACGCCGCCGAGGTTGCTGGCCGTCACATCAATCCCATCCGTGTCATAAGTCCCGTCAAAAGCTCCATCACCGATGACAAAGCTGCCGAGGTAGCGGTTGCCGCCCTGGCGCTCGAAGACGGCGTAGCTGTTGTTGCCCTGCGACGAGGCGATGAGGTAGCCCGTGCTGTCGCTGGTGGGGTAAATACAAAGCCCTTCGATGTCGTAAGCCAATTTGGGGTTTTCTTCGCCGCTATCCGGCACAAATTCGGGAGGCCCTTCGCTGTAGGGCTCGGCACCAGCCTTCCAGATGCCCTTGTCCTCTTCGCCAAAATAGGCCACGCCGAGTTGGTCGTCGGCTACCATGCCCTCTGGCTGCGACTGGAGCTTCAGCCTGCGCACGAGCTTCGCCGTGACTTCGCTTTCGCCAAACGGCATCAGCTTGTACTGCTCCACCGTGCCGTCCTTGCCGTTCAGGAAGATATAGAATGCATTGTTTTTCAAGCTTTTATAAAAACAAATGCCATATACTTCGCCCAGCGCAGATTGGATGCGCCCGCCGCTGATAAGTGCCAGGCTGGCATCGCTGGGATTGATTTTGAAGACCAAAATCTCGTTCGTGCTGCGGTCGGAGCAGGCCGCCAAGTCCACCGGGGCGCCGTTGGCCAAGGGGAAGCCGGGGCGCACATCCACGTTGTTCGGGTTGCCGGTTTTGTAGCTGTGCAGTAGCTTGCCTTGCAGGTCATAGACCTCCAGCCCGTATTTTTTCACCGTGCCGATGATGGCGCTCTTGGATGAATCCAAGGGATTGACCCAAATGGCCGGGTCGTCGGCGGCATCGTCGCCCGTGCGGGCCTGCACGGCGGGGGTTTAAGCGGCGGCCAGCACGGTGGGGACGCCTTGGAGGGTAGATTTTGGTTTTTCAGTGCAGGACATTCCCAAAACGGCAAGGGCCAAGCCCAGTGTGATTTTGATTTGTGACATGGTTTGATTTGTAAAAATGCTCAAATATTCAACCGAACCCCCACCCTTCCCCACCATGAATAAAATTCCTGTTTCTTCACCCGGCTACTGTCGCCAAGGTAATGCTTCAGTGGTGTGTTCGTCAGATTGACTGCCGTCAGGTAAAACTGGAAGTGCTTCGTCAGGTGGTAGTTTAGGTTGAAATCGAGGTGCAAATTGCGCTCATAATAAATATCCCAAGTTGGTTTGATGCCCAGCTCCGTCAAAAAAGCGTCGTTGAAATTCGCCTACACATTGGCGTAGAGTTTTTTCGAGTCAAAAAACAGCGCCAGGTTGGCCGCATGGGGCGACTGGCCGGGGAGTTGGATGCGCTCGTTTTTGTTGTTTCGGCGCACGGTGGCCTCCGACCAAGTGTAGGTATAATTGAAATAGACCCCGAAATGCTGCCAAATGCCCGGCAGCCTGAAAAACTGCTGGTTCCAACTGATTTCAGCGCCCAGCACCTGCGCCCTTGGGCACGTTCACGCACCGGTAGCGAAGGCCCGTGGAAACGACGTTGAATTCGTCGCCTTCCCAGCCGATGTCGAGGTCATCGTCGTAGAGCTTGTCAATTTCGTTGTTGATTTGCTCGGCGTCGTCGGTGGAGACTTCTACGCCGCTGTCAAGCCCGGTCATCTGGATGCGGACGCTGTCCACCCATTGGCCAAAAGCGAGGTTTGACAAGAAGATTGGTAGGAAAACAAGTAGATTTTTTTTCATAAAACAAGTTTTCCGGCGAAGGTCAATCGGGCAGTTTAAGTGGGTGTGTAGCAGGGGTTAAGTTAACGTAAAATCGCCCGCACCTCAATTATCTTATCGTCCCCCGGCCTAATGGCCTTCTTCCCGTTCCCGCTGATTTCCATGTTGGAGGTACAAAGGAAGATGCGCCCATCCGGCGCAATCAGCACATCTCGGAGCCGCCCGAAAGTGTTGTTGAAATAGTCCTGTTGCGCTACTATGCGCTGGCCCGATTCGTCCAATTTGAAAACGGTCATACGTTGGCCGAGCTTGCCTTTTCCCTTTTTCAAAAAGACCTGCATCAGCGAGTTGCGCCATTCGGGAATGGCCTGGTGGTCGTAGTATTCGAGGGCGCAGGGTGCCACGGTCGGCGTCCAGGCGATGGCGGGTTCCACCACTTGGTTTGCTTCGCAAAAACGGCGCTCCGAACGGAGGTCGCACATGCCCTGCACCTTGGGCCAGCCGTAGTTGCGGCCTTTCAGGATGATGTTCAGCTCGTCGTCGTTGTTGGCACCGTGCTCGCTGCTCCAGAGCGTGCCGTTGGGCAGCAATGCAAGGCCCTGCGGGTTGCGGTGGCCGTAGCTCCAGATGAGCGAGCCGGGGAAGGGGTTGTCGGCGGGCACTGAGCCGTCAAGGTTCAGCCGAAGGATTTTGCCGTTGATGCCGTTCAAGTCTTGGGCCAGTTCCGGCGTATAGGCTTCGCCCATGGCGAAGAACATTTCTTTATCGGGTGTGAAAACCATGCGGCTGCCGTTGTGGCTTTCGTTGGCAATAATGCGTGGGATGATGGAAAGGCTGTCCACCAGTTCGTCCTTTATGAAATCATAGCGGAAGCGCACCAGTTTCGAGTTCGTTGGCGAGTTGGTGTAATGCAAAAATAAGTAAGGTTCCTTCGGAAAATCAGGGTGGAAGGCCAGCGAATAAATGCCCGGATTGCCCCACGAGGTATGGCAATCGCCCAATTTCAATAGTGTATCGAGCTGGCCCGTGGCAGGGTCGAGGCGCTTCACCCAGCCGCCGTTTTCGGTGAACCAGATGCGGTTGTCGAAGCCCCAGGTCATGTCCCAGGGGTGTACGAGGTCCGTGGTCAGGATACGGACTTCGAGCGTGGTAGAGTCGAGTTGGAGAGCGGTGGACGGCTCACGGTGGACGGCTTGCCCCTGTGGGGTGGACGGCTCGGCAGTTGGCAGACTTGCTGAATCTTGGTTTGGAATTACTTCCAAAATTCGGTCGCTTCCAGGTGGCTGTGCGCCGTAATTGTCTGAATTGGAGGTGGTTACGAAAATTCGGCCATCTGGCGTAACCAGCACATCACGGAGGCGGCCCGCCTCGCTCAGCACGTCCTTTTCCGACAAGAACTTCATGCCATTGGGCGTCAGCTTCACCGATTTCAGGCTCTGCTCGAAGAGGTTGGCCATCAAAAAACTGCCCTGCAAACCGGGATACCGCTCGTGGTCGTAAAGAGCCAAACCGCAAGGCGCAATGGTCGGCGTCCAAGCCTTTAGTGGTTCTATTGCATTGATTTTGAGGCAATTGCCGGCAGGTTCGTCATCGCAATAACCTGCCACGAGCTGCCATCCATAGTTGCCGCCTTTTTGAATAAGGTTCAATTCATCATCGCTCATCGTGCCATGCTCGGTGCAGTAGAACTGACCGTTCATCATGGCTATACCCTGCGAATTGCGAAGCCCCAGTGCCCAGACAGGGCTGCCAAGAAAGGGGTTGTCGGCAGGAATCGTTCCATTCAAATTGATGCGCAAAATCTTGCCGTTGAGCGAGTTCAAGTCCTGCGCCCGTTCCGTCTGCTCCAAGTCCCCGACCGTCAGGAAGAGGTAGCCGTCCGGCGTGGCCAACAGCCGCCCGCCGATGTCAGTGGGGCCAGCGGGAATATTGTCATAGATGATTTTTGAAAACGCAAGCCGCTCATTTTCAGGAGTATAAACAAGTTCAGCAATTCTTAGCACGAGCGCATCACCTTTGTAGGAAGTATAGGCGACATAGACTTTTTTGCTCCGCAAAAAATCGGGGTGCAGTGCCAGGCCGAGTAGCCCAGCCTGCATCTCCCTTGCTACTTCGGGCATTTGAAGCAGGGTTTTCACCTCGCCTGTTTCGAGGTCCACCTTGCCGATTCGCCCATTGATTTCTGTAAAAATAAGCTGGTTGTGGGGGAGGTATTCGATATCCCAAGGCACGCTCAGGCCACTGCAGACGCTACGGGGTTCTGACTGCGCCCAACCAATATTTACAAGCAATAACAGCCAAATCGTTTGGCTGATTCGTTTCGACAAAAGCCTCATTGTCAATAGTTTGCAAAAAATCTTTACGAATTGAAAGCGGATGTAAGAATTTGTAAAAAAACTACACCGTCACCGCTTCTTCCTCCTTCACCCGGCGCAACTTAGCCCTCGGCCCCAACTCGCTTTCGTACAGCTTTTTCACCCCGTCGCCCATCGCCTCTTCGATAGCCCGGATGTCCTTCACGAGGCGCTTCATACCCGTTGGCTCCACGCTGGCGGCCTGGTCGCTGCCCCA
Source organism: Saprospiraceae bacterium (assembly GCA_022841745.1). Classification (GTDB taxonomy): domain Bacteria; phylum Bacteroidota; class Bacteroidia; order Chitinophagales; family Saprospiraceae; genus UBA6168. The sequence continues at coordinate 157,965 of JALHQW010000002.1, forward strand.
CATGGCCCGGTCGAGGGTGAAATGGCGCTCCACGAAGCAGGCGCCCATGGCGACAGCAGCCACTGTCGTGGCCAGCCCGGTTTCATGGCCGGAGTAGCCGATGGGCGTGTTCGGAAACCACTCCTTCAAGGTGTTTATCATCCTGAGGTTCAGTTCGTGGAGCGGGCAAGGATAGGCCGAAGTGGAATGGGCAATCAGCACGTTGTCCAAGCCGAGTACATCGGCTGCGTCGAAGATTTCGTGCATGGTGCTCATGCCCGTGCTGAGCATCAGCGGCTTGCCCGTGGCCTTCATGGCCCGCAGCAGGGAGTGGTCGGTGAGGGAAGCGGAGGCAGCCTTGTAAATGGGCGTATCGAACTGCTCGATGAAATCCACGGCTTCTTCGTCCCAGCAGGAAACGAACCAGTCAATGCCCAGTTCCCGGCAGTAGCGGTCAATCTCGGCGTATTCGGCGATGCCAAATTCCACCTTGTAGCGGTACTCCATGTAGGTGATGCGGCCCCAGGGCGTGTCCCGCTTTTGGTTGCGCTGCTCCCTTGGCACGCAAAGCTCAGGGGTGCGCTTCTGGAATTTCACGGCGTTGCAGCCGGCCTCGTGGGCCTCCCGGATGAGGTGCTTCGCAATGTCCAGCGAGCCGTTGTGGTTGATGCCGATTTCGGCAATGATGTAGGCAGGTGCATTGCCCCCAATACGGGAGCCGGTGGAAAGTTGAACAGTGGTCATTTTTTTATGGTCATTTTAGTCATTGGACATTATTGTCATTGGGGTCATTGGACATTGGACATTGGTCATTGGGGTCATTGGTCATTGGGGGTATGCCGTTTAGGGGCACATCAATGACCAATGACGAATGACCAATGACAGCATCGCCAATGACAGCATCGCCAATGACAGTTTTTGCCTTTATGATCAGCTCCGCAAATTCTCGGAAGGCCCCGTGCCCACCGTAGTTGCGGCAGCGGTAGTCGGCGATGTCCTTGATTTCCTGCATGGCATCGGCGGGGCAGGCGCTGAGGCCGACCATTTTCAGCACGGCCTCGTCGTTCAGGTCATCGCCGATGAAGGCGATTTCTTCAAGGCCGAGCTGGTTCTTTTCGGTGATAGCAAGCAGGGTGCGCACCTTGTCCTTGCAGCCGAGGTGCAGTTCCGAGATATTCAGTTTTGCTGCCCTTCGGGCAACCGGCAGGGAGTTTTCCCCGGTCACGATACCGACCTCCACGCCTGCCAGTTTGCGGAGCCGCTCCACGCCCATGCCGTCCCGCATGGAAAAGCGCTTCATTTCTTCGCCATGGGCCGTGTAATACACGCCCGCATCGGTCAGCACTCCGTCGCAGTCGGTGAGCAGGAGCTTGATTTGTGCAGCTTTTCTTTCGATGTTCGTCATGGTAGAAACTGGGCAAAAGCCTCGAACCCATGGCGTCGTGCGCATGGCGATGGTGCTGGAATGCCGACTTGTTTTAGGCTATTTTCCTTGGCGAATGAAATTCGTGCAAGATTAGGGATCCAGCATAAATTGATGATTAAGCGGGGGTTAAGTTCTGGCTAAGCAGTGGTTTATTTAATGTTAAACCGCTGTCCAACCACCATCCACCACAAGGTTGGCCCCGGTCATATAGGCCGAGGCATCGCTTGCGAGGAAGAGGAGCGCACCACGGTAATCCGTGGGCTGCGCCATGCGTCCTAGCGATGTTCGGCGGCTGTAGTTTTCTACGAACCAAGCTTCCTGCCCGTTCTCCACGCCGCCCGGCGAGAGGGCATTCACCCGGATGCCCGCCTTGCCCCAATAGGCGGCCAAGTAACGGGTAAAATTGAGCACGGCGCCCTTTGTCGTCGGGTAGCTGGGGCTTTTGAAGAAAACTTGTTCGCCGTCCGGCTTGAGGTAGAGCGACTGGTCGGGTCCGACCATGCCGTAGGTGCTGGCCACGTTGATGATGCTGCCTCCCCTACCCTGTTCCACCATTGCAGAACCAAAGATTTGCGAAGCAAGGAAAACCCCGGTCAAGTTAACTTCCAACGAGCGAAGCCAATTTTTCAAAGGGTAATTCTCAAATTTGGACTGTTCGGCGGCCAGTGCGGGCGACTCGAATTTGTCGTCCACAGCGGCATTGTTCACCAGCACATCGAGGCACTCGTATTTTTTCAAAACAGCGTTGCGGCCCGTTCTCACAGAATGCGGCACTGCCACGTCGAGCGCCAAGGGCAGGTGATCTTCGCCAGGCAATTCTTCGGCAAGGTGGCGGCATTCACCGAGGTTCAGGTCGGCCACTACGACTTTTGCGCCCGCCGCTGCCAAAGCATGGCAATGCTGCCTGCCGAGCAGCCCCGTGGCACCCGTGACGATGGCGACTTTGCCTTCTAGGGAGAATATTTCCATGTTTTGCTGTTTGCTATTTGCTATTTGCCATTGGCTGGGCCAACAGCTAACGGCCAACATCCAATAGCCATTTCAATAATAAGACCCAATAGCCGGTATTACCTCGCTGCCCAGCAAGAAGAACATACCCGCCAGCAATACGAGCAGTGAAAGTACCCAACGCAACCTGCGCTCGGCCTTGCCCCTGTTTGTCAGTCGTTTTTTGTTCATAAAATATGGGGCTGTGCAATTAGGCCACCTTCAACTTTGTACAGAAGCACTCGCCAAAACCGTCCCTCGAACACCCCAGCAAGCCGCAGCCCAATCGCTGGGGCGTTTTCAATTTCTACCGCCGAAAACAAGTAGCAACTGCCCATGCCGCAGAGTGCCTCGGCATTGAGGCCGAGTTGGCAAATGGCCCGTGGCATGTTTTTGTTGCAAAGAAAGGCGTCGTAGTCCTTGCCCAGTTCGGCGGAATAGAGGTAGCAACGGTTTCCGAAATGGTCGAACTCCTTTTGCACGCTGGCGTTTTTGGCCAATTCCGCCGCCATGATTTCCCGAAACTGGCGCTTGTACCTAAGGTCGTAGAGCGAGGCATGGCGGTCGAGGGTGAAAAAGCCGTTGTACTGCGCCACCGAGGGGTGCATGCCTAAGGAAACCACTCGATAGCTTTCCTTTGGTAGGCCGATGTGGCGGTCTATTTCTGCAAAGAGTTTTTCGTCGAAAAAAGCTTGGAAATTGGGCTTTCGGGGATGCCCGGTCAATTGGCGCAGGTTCTGTGTGAACTCGTCCTGGGCGAAGATGCAGATGGCAAATTGCGCAGCAAGAAAGGCAATGGACAGCCGACCGTTCCACGCCGCCAATTGCCGAAGCACCACTGCGAACAGCACGAGCCATAGCAATGGCAACAGCACGATGGCCCGCTCGAACTTGAAGGACTTCAGCAGTTCAAAATGCCCTTCGCCCAACCAGACGATGTAGTTGTAAAAACCATAGAACAGGCTGAAGCCCAAGATGGCCAGGAGCAGTTGGGCCACGGTTTTGTCCAAGCCGAAACGCCGCCAGGCCACGCCCACCGCCAGCAGGATGGGCACGCTCACGAATACGCCAACATGGTAGTGACAGAGCAGGAAGGCAAAGGCCGACTCTTTCAGGCTATGCCAAAGGCTAAGGGGCTTGTTGTAGAAATAGTCGTATTCTGCCCTGTGGGAAATGAAGTCGCCGGGTGAAAGGGTAAGCTGGAACAATTGCCAATTCACCCCTACATAAAGCAGTGCCATCAGGCTAGTGGCCAGCAACAATAATGCATTCAACTGCCTGTTTTTCAAGACATTGTATAGCCAAAAAAAGCCACCGATCGCCAATACGGGCAGCCCTGCCCAAACAAGGTCGGAGTAAAATGGGAAGAACAGCAGCACGAACCAAGCGGGGGGCTTTTGGCCATTTTCTGATTGTAGGTTCTTGAAGGCCCAAGCCACCCAAGGCAGCCCGGCCACCGACATGCCGAGCATGGTGAAAACAGGAAGCCAGCCATAGCAAAGCGCCACGCCGAGCACCAACCAGGTGTGTTTGGAGTCAGGCAATACCGTTTTGCGCATCAAAAAATACATTCCTGAAAACGCCGCCAAATGCACCAACACGTAATTCAAGATATAGCCCCAGTACAACCCAAAAAGCCAGTGCCAAAGCGCAATGAACGACCAACCTGTCTTCACGGCGGCACGGGGGAGGCCGTTCATTACTTGTTCGATTTTTGCGCCAGCGGTATAATCGAAGGTCATGCCTGCGGCAAAGAGGTTTTGGTAGTCAATGCCTTCCAAGGTATCGTGGATGCGGATATAGGCTTCGTCCCAGAGGAGGATATAGGGCAGGAATTGCACCATCATCAGCAAAACTGCTACCGCCAATGCTTTTTTGCCATCATTGGCTGCGATGGAAATATACCTGCCTGTGGCATCAAGCTGGGTCGTAAGTGGCAATGTAGCAGTAGAATTTCCCATTTCCGGTGGACTGCAAAGAACGGACAGGGTGTTTACGCCGAATTTAAGGATGGATGAAGTTTTCGTTAATCAATTGGCGAAAACCGGATTAGGGCCAAACATGCGCTTAGTTAACTGCGAAGGTGACTGTCCGGCGCTGGAGGAACTGCCGCAGCCTGCCAAGTTCATCCGTGTTGATGAGGTCACAGCCGGATGAAAGCATCTGGCCCCACACGGCCTCATCCTCTGGGCTGGCCCAAAGCCGCAGTTTTTTGCCTTCGCCGTGTACCAACCTAGCGAGGCGGCGCAAGACCTGCCATTGGTGTTCGGTGCGCTCCTGCCCCAGCACCTCCCAACCAAAAATGCTCGAAAACCGCTCGCTGACCATCGGCATGAGGTCGGGTGGGATGCCCTTGCCAAGGTCTTCGATGCGGCCATCGAGGCACATAAACGTGTTTTTTTCTTCCAAAATCTGTTGCACGGGCCTGTTGCCAGAAAGGAAAACGGTGATGGCCCGCTCTGTTTTCATTCCTTTTTTAAAAGACGTTAGCAAATGCTGATAGGGTTGGAGATAGGTTTTCAGTGCTTCATGCGTGGCGTCGGCCTCTGTCTTGATATCAATCATCAGGTAGAGCGGCAGGTCGTCCGAGGGGAAGACGCTGCCGCCATTTGACCTGACTACTAAATCCAAAGGCTCAAGGTAGAGCGCCCGCAAGGTTTTTTCATTGGACGGCAACAACGGGCTGTTGTGAGAGACGTAGAGTTCTCCGCCAATAAGGTGAACGTCTGCTTCTATATATGTGAAACCCTGTTCAAGGGCATCGAAGAGTGGCCGCTCGTGTTCATAGTCATTGTGTGCGTGGGCTTGGAGCAGGGGTTTTCTGGATATGCAGCGTTGGGATTTTTGCCAAGCTGTGCTATTGGCCAGGCAAGAAGATTGCGTGGCGAGTATGTCCGTGACCTTGCAGAAGCCGTTCAGTGAAGCTGAAGCAGCAGTCTTCGTTTGCATGGGCGTGAAAAAAACACCGCCGGAGTAGCTCGCCACGCAAAAAAACAAGAGATGTTTGAGCCTCATTGTCCCGAATTATTCTTCTTCGCCTTCGGCGGCAACTACCTTGCCACCGTCGAGTTCTGCCTGCCAAGCTTGCAGTTCGTCCCACTTGCCTTCAGCGGCCAGGGATGCTTGCTGGGGCCAAGTGGTGGTGTCACGGAAGGAGAAGCCTGGGCCAGCTTCTGACATCAGTTCGTTCAGCGATTCGGCAGACATGTTGGCGAGGTCGGTGTAGGTGTGGATGCCCACGCCATTCATTACTTCGGCCACATCAGGGCCAATGCCCTCAATTTTGGTCAGGTCGTCGGTTGCGACGGCGGTTGTGGTCATTTCGTCCATATTCGATTTTATTTAAAAGGTGATGAATCAATCAGGCTTCAATATTCAAAACAAGATATGACCAAAACATGAAGGCATTATTAAGTATGGGTAAAATATTGGAAATTATTTGGGTGCTGCGAGATGGGAAATAAAAAATGAAATACTGCCTACGTTGATATTTCTCCACCGAAAACAACAGGGCTCACCTTTAAAAAATGAAGGCTGTGCATTTTCACCGTTTTGGGCTTCTTTGTCATGGCCTTTAGGCCATGACAAAAGGGATGCAGAAGCCTTCAAAATTTTTATGGGAAAGCCCTTCCGAAAACAAGCGCTTACTGGCCAAGACATACACCATATTTCCCTAAAAGTTAACGGAGGATTTATTTAAACTTTAAATTGGTGACGGTCTTTTGTCCTATAGTTTATTGAGTGAGAGTAACGCAAATTAGTTTTGTAAGCAGTCATGTTTTCCTTTGGACATGGCTGCTTTTTATTTTATAGCTGCACGCATTTAAAATTTAAAATTCATAATAATCGTCTTCACCCAATAAAAAAATGGCGGCGGCACCAAAGATGCCACCGCCATTTTATTTGCACTATATTTTGCCTAAAATTAAAAAATATAGCGGATGCCCAATTGCGCCTGCCAAACGCTATTCAGGGATATGTCCTTCGAGAGTGCCTCGGTAGGATATACACCGCTTGTTGGGGCAAATGTATAAATAGGCTGGTTCGCTGTGGTATCTGCCTTCACGAAGCGGAGGGGAAAGTTGTTGCGAACCACATCGGCCACGCCCCATTTGCTGCTGAGCAGGTTTCCGAAATTATAAAAGTCGGCCCTGAGTTGGATGGTGTGCTTGCGCTCCTTCACCTTCACAGAGAACTCCTGCTGCACGGAAACGTCGAATGTGGTCAACCAAGGTAGCAATGCGCCGTTGCGCTCGGCGTACTGGCCCTTGCGCTCGCTCAGGTAGTCGTTGTTGTCAACGAAGGCCATGAAAGCTGCTCGCTGCGCATCGGCAGTGGCAGTCACGTTGCCATCGGCATCCTTGATGTCGTCGAAAAGCAGTTCACTGCCGCTGTTCGGGATGTAGAGCAGGTCGTTGCTGGTGAGTTGGTCGCCATTCACGTCACCATTCACAGCAAAGGTGTAGCGGCCCTGATTGCTGCTCTGCATGAACACGGAGAAGGTAGTTGCAGCGAAGTCATAATCCAAACGGTAGGACAAGGCACCGATGATGCGATGGCGCTGGTCGAAATCGGAGAAGGCCAGTTCCTGCAGGTTGTTACCGAAGCGGCTTGGGTTGTCCCTCCAAGAAGAGAAGGCAATGGAGCCAGCTGTCATCAGGTCTTTCGACTCGCTGAAATTGTAGGCCAACATGGTGTAGAAGCCCTTCTTGAACTGGCGTTCCAACTTGGCCGTCAGGCTATAGGTGGAGCCTTCATTGGTGTTGGTCAGCACGATGGCGTCGGTGATTTTGTCGTTGATGCGAAGTGCATTGTTGGAGGCAGCACCAGTGAGGCCAAGGCCAGCGTAGGTTGGACGGTCATCGCTGCCGGAGTAGGTAGCTTTTGATGGCTCCAGATTGGCATTGACGTAGTAAACGTTGTTCAGGTTTTTGTTGAAAATACCTTCCACTGAGCCTACGAAATCGAATGGCAACTTGAAGTCAACGGCGAGGTTGGTCCTCCAAAGTTGCGGGAACTTGAAGTCCTGCTCGGTCACGGCGATGTTGAAGGTTGGCGGCGTGGTCGCATTCTCAGGGATATAGGCCGTCACGTCAGGGCTGAAGCGGCGGTTATACACATTGTTCAATGACTCGGAGCCGGTCAGGACACCGTTGTTTCCTACTTGGTTGGAAATCCAAACGAAGGCGGGGCGACCAGCGAAAAGTCCTGTTCCGCCACGAAGCTGCAAGGAGCGGTCGCCCTTGATGTCGTAGTTGAAGCCGATGCGGGGTGAGAACAATGGGTTCGTCTTTGGCAGTTCGTCGGTACGGTACTTGACGGTTTTGCCGTCAGCGTTGATGAAGTTCATCGTGTCGAGCGCCGGGTTGTTGAGGGCCGTTTTGCCATAGATAGGCACGTCCACCCGGATACCAGCGGTCAGTTTCAGCTTGTTGTCCATCAATGCGATTTCATCCTGTATATAAGCGCCCGGCTGCGCCACCTTGGTGGTTGCCGTTGGCAATGCGCCACCTTCAAGGGCAGAGTAGGTGAGGTTGTAGCGTCGAAGCTCCAAGGAGTCCACGCCGTTCACGTCGTCATAAAAATCCTGCAATGAGTTGTAAATGAACTGGCCGTAGTAGGTCGGCGTGAAGGTATTGTCGAACTTGAAGTACTCAAAGTTCACGCCTGCCGTGATGGTGTGCGCACCATTGTACATCGTGAAATTGTCCTGGAACTGCCAAGTATCGGTGTTCAGGCGGTTGTTCGGCGTAAACGGCTCGTAACCAAAGGTGGTGTAGTTGCGGCCGCCCTCCAAGATGTCCACAAGGGGGAACACGTCGCCGCCACTGCTGCGGTAGTCACGGTTGGCGGTGTAACCAAACTGAACCTTGTTGGAGGCTTTGGTGCCAATCATGGTGTTCAGCTCGAAGATGCCGGAATAGATGTCGTTGTTGATGACGTAGTTGGAGTTCGAGAAGTTGAGGGCAAAGCCGTTGTCACGGCGGTTCTGGAACGAGCCACTATTGCTGGTAAGCACGTCACGGGACGACTTCAGGTAGTTGAAACGAAAGCTGAGGCGGTTGGATTTGTTCATATTGTAGTCCAATTTCACCAGTGCCTTGTCGCTCTGGGTGTTCAGGAGGTAATTCTCATAATCTCCTGGGTCGTAATCAAAGCGGTCAATCAAGAACTGCTTCAAGCCATCGAGGTCGGAGGCGAGCACCCGGCTCACGTTTTCGCCCTCCACGCCCCGGTCGGCTACCCAAGAAGTGGCGGGATCGTCACGGCGCTCTATCTCCGCATTCACGAAGAAGAACAGCTTGTTTTGGATAATGGGGCCACCAAGGCGGAAGCCAGTTTGTTTTACGCTGAAATCGTTCTTGGTGATGGTGGTGGTGTCTGCCTTATCGCCAGCCAGTGACTCGCTGCGGGTGTTGTAAAACACGGAGCCTTCTAACTTGTTGGTGCCTGAACGGGTCACTGCATTCACGCCAGCGCCCGTGAAGCCACCTTGGCGCACGTCGTAGGGGGCGAGGTTGATTTGTATTTCGTCAATGGCCTCCAAGGAGATGGGCGAGGAGTTCGTCTGGCCGCCTGGTGCACCTGCGAGACCGAAGCTGTTGTTGAAGATAGAGCCGTCGAGCGTCAGGTTATTGAAGCGGCTATCCTGGCCGGCGAAGGAGACACTGTTGCCAGTGGTGGCGGCCACGCTGCTGGAGCGGCTTTGTGGTGTAAGTCGCACAAAGTCGTTGAGGCTGCGGCTGAGGGTCGGCAGCGAGTTGATGGCTTCTTTCTTGATGTTGGTGGCTGCGCCCGTGCGCTCCGAGTTGAGGATTTCGTTTTCAACGGCCACCACCACCACTTCGCCGAGGGTGGTGCCTTCCTGGAGCTTCACGTCGAGGCGGAAGTTTTGACCAAGGCCGATGTTGACGTTTTCCAGGATATAAGTCTCGAAACCCGTGAAGCTAACCTCGATGCGGTACGGGCCGCCAATGCGCACATCGGGGAGGTTGAAGCGGCCATCATCCCTTGTGGCTGTGCCATAGAAGCTGCCGGAAGGGATGTGCGTGGCAGTCACGTTGGCACCTGGTAGCATCTCCCCTTTTGCATCGGTGACCTGACCCAAGAAACTGGAACTTTGGGCCATACCAGCTGTTGAAAAAATTGCAAGAAAAATTAATGCCATGAACAGCCTCATAGCATTGGAAGGTGTGAAGTTGCATTTCATGTTATGTAGTTTAATTAGTGAAAATGGACGGGCGTCATGCCCTCTTATAAAGAAAAATAGACAAAGAATAAGGCGTTATTACGACTTGGTGGGAGAGGGTGAGGTACTACTCAAATCAGTCCAGCAATCATCAGCAAAGATTGCTAAACTTTCAAAATTTGCATTCAAAATTGCTGGAATTGTTTTTAAAATAGTTTGTTAGGTAGGGTCCAAATTGAGTAACATCGTCAATGTACAGGCTGTGTCAACACTCTCCTATATGCTGAATTAATTCGGGGCAAAAGTATTAAGGACTTCTTTGTTCAATATTAAGCGAATATTACAATGAGGTTAATTCTGTGTATTGGGCTGGCACCAACTTTAAATGCCTTCACCTAAAAAAGAAGATGGGGTGAGAGGAAAAATCACTTTCCCCTCACCCCACGTAAAGTAGTTGCCTTTCTATTTTTTACGGCCTAGTAAGACTCTCCAATTTTCCGAGCGTTCCAAACCGTGTTTTTCTCAAAAACCGGCAATTTGTCGGGTGCCGAGAACTTCGACATATCGCCAGTGAGCGCCTTCATAAATGCCACAAGGTCAGCCTGCTCCGCTTTCGTCAGTTTTAGCTCGTCAAATGGCAGGGTCTGGTGCGGAACATCCAGCTTGAGGCCAGTACCGCCGCCCCGGTTGTAGAAGTCCACCACTTCTTCCAGTGTCTTGAAAGCGCCGTTGTGCATGTACGGGGCAGTGAGTTCCACATTGCGCACGGTCACTGTCTTGAAAGAGGTTTTATAAAAATCGGCCTTTGAACGGGGCATACCGTTGGCGTATTTGCCCAGGTCTGTGTCCAGGCTGGGGTTCAAGGTATCGGCAGTAGCAGTGATGCCCAGCACTTCCGACTCCGATTCGTCGTAGCTCGGTGGTACCGTGCCGTTGAACACGGGGGCGAAATGGCAGGTGCCGCAGGCCGCCTTTCCCATGAAGAGGTTGAAGCCCCGTGTTACCGCTGCATCTATGACACCCGTTTTGCCCTGCACATACTGGTCAAACGGGCTGTCGAAATCCGTAAGGCTGGCCACGTAGGCGCTCAGCGCATCGCTGATGGTGTAGGTGGACAACTGGTATGCAGGCTGCTCGGGATACGCCGCTGCAAACAGCTGCTTGTACTCGCTACTTTGGCTCAGTTTCTCGATGATTTCGGGGTAGTCAGTGTCGAACTCCTCCTCGCTCTTGATGACGTGCAGCATCTGGCGGTCGAGGCGAGACTCCCGCAAGTCCCAAAAATATTGGTCGGCGAAAACTGAATTGACCAAAGTGGGCGAATTACGGAGCAAAGTATGCTTACCGTCGCTGGCAAGGCTCTTGGACTGGCCATCGGTGAACGCCTTCTCCGGGTGGTGGCAGGAGGCACAGGAACGGTCAATCTTTTTTGATAAAATCGGGTCGAAAAAAAGCGTGCGGCCCAGTTCCCGCCGCTTATCCATGAGGGGTTGCTTAAGGTCGAGGTTGGCGTAGTAGCCTGCATTCAGGAAGTCCGGTGCGAAGAGACTGACTGCATGGTAGTTCACGGCACGGGGCATTTTGTCCACTTCCTCGGCGAACTCAACACCCATTGATTTATGCACTTCGTAAAAAAGCTGGTACTGTGGCTCAATATGTTCCATCAAGAAAGCCAAGCGGTCGAAGCTATCGAAATCGTCGTTTTCGGTCAAGTATTTCAGGGTATATTCCATGCGGGCATCCAGCACGATGGCGAGGCCCCGGTCCTTCTGTTCCAGCAGGGGCATATAGTTCCTAAAGGCTTCGTACATGCCAGCGAAGGCTGCCTTTGCCTCTGGAATTGCGTTGGCCGAGCCGGGCGTGTCGAAGCCCGTGACGCCGAGCGTGAACGTGCGCACCAACTGCTGCCGGATGGCCTCCATCACATGGCGGTGCTCCAAGGGCAGCCGGGATTGGTGCTGCGCAACGTCCTTGAAGTCCTGGATGAGTTTGTCGCAAAGCGACAACATGGCCTCCTTCTCAGCGGTGGGGTTTTCTGAAAATGCCATTTCGTCGAGCACTTGAAGGCCACATGGCTCAATGACCATCACATCAGGAATTGCAGGGTCAACGCTGGGCAACGGCGCACCGTTGATGTTTTTTTTCACCGCAAAGCCGTCAAGGTAAGCGATGAGAAATTCCGATTTCTTATAGGCCATGCGTGCATTGGTCACTGCCTCCTGCACCGCCAGTTCGCTGGCCGTGCTGCCGTCGAGCCGCACTATCGCTGCCTTCATGCTGGCAATGGCGGTGGTCGTTTGGATCAAATCCGTGTGGAACTGTTCAGTGGTTTTTTTCAGGGCAAGGGCCGCCTCGTTTTCCTTGAAGCCAACAGCTAAAAAGAAGCAGGCCAGTAGGGCAGATATGGTCAGCGTTTTTTTGTTCATGTCAATCGTTTTAAATGAAAAAACGTCGGCGAGGCATACACCCCGCCGACGCTGCAATACGCAAGAATTGCTTATTGCACGGAAAGCTTCAAAGTCTCACCATCGGCATTTTTCAGGTAGTAAATGCCAGTGGACAGGTTGGATACATCCAATTGGTTCGTGTTGCGCTGAACGAGCACCCGCTTGCCATTGGCGTCATAGAGTGCCACGTCGGTGGTCTTGTTCATGAAAACCACACGAGTAACAGGGTTCGGGTAAACGGAGAATACAGCGTTCTCGTCGTTTTTAGCCATTTCAGGGTCGAGGTCTTGGCTACGGCTGCCGAGGCGAGCATAGTCAAGCTGGTCGAGACCGTGGATGGCGAAGGTTAACGAGTGGTTGTAAGGGAACGGGTTGTCGGTGCGTGGGTGCTGTGAGTTGATGAGCAGCGATTTTCCGTCCGGTGTTTGCGCCACACCCGTGATTTCAGCACCAGCAGGAACAGCGGTCAAGCGGATGAGGTCGTTCACGGTCGGGTTCTGGATGCTGAGGTCAAGCAGGAACATCTCGCAGGTACGGTTGGTCACGCCAGCAGGTACACGACCCCTTGAGGTACCGTTGAGGTCTTCCTGGATGGCGAGGAACGGGCGGCCATCAATCATGATGACGTTCAGGCCATCGGGGTTGGACAGGTGCTTGGCCGGGTAGTTGGCCTCCGTAGGGCTGTCGGCGAACACAGGACCGCCTTCGAGGTAAACGCTCAACTCAGCAGTGCGAGGGTCGTACTTCCAGATGCGGCCGTAGAAGTCACGGTAGTTTGGGTCGGTAGGGCCAGTCCAGCCATTTGCCTGCGCCCTTGCGATGGTAGCTGGGTGGAAAACGCCGCCAGCTGCGAGGTTATCTGCCCAAGCATTTACGGGGTTGTCAAGGCCAGTTTCGGCGAAATAGATGAAATTGTCCACAGGGTTGATGGCCACCCACTCAATGCGGTTGAACATGGTACAGCCCTTGGAGGTAGCCAGGTTGTTGTGGTCAAGCATCAGGCCTGGCTCCCAAATGGGCACCCACTTCCAGCCCGCCTTGTCGTGCTTGTAGGCGAAGAGCGTGCCCTTCGTGAAGTCGCCCGGCGTATTGGCCACGAACATGCCGAAAAAGCCAGGAACGTCATCTGGGCCGAGGTAAACGATGCGGTTGTCCGGTGCGATGACGCCACCCTCAAATCCCTGACGGCCCCAGTTGTACTGCTTGCGGATGGCCTTGGCCTGCTTAGGGTCAATCTCCGTCATGTAGTTGAAGTTCTGGTACTTTTTCAGCACCTTGCCGTTCATGCCGGGGATGTCTGAGTTGGTGATGGTAAAATTGGAGGTGTCACGTACGCCATTTCCACCATTGAAAATATCAAGGTTTGACTCTTGGAACCACTCCTCCGCCGTCCAGATGCGGCCATCCACGATGGAATTGATGCCACCGCAGTTCATGCCTGTCTCGCCTGTAGTGTTGACGAAATCCACGTTGAAGAACTTGCCAGTCCGACCGTCGTTCAGTGTTTGGTTCAGAATTTCCAAGGTGCCGTCTGCCTTCCTTGCAATCTTAAAGGAGGTCATGCCGCCGCCGTCGCCGAGCTTGTTGGAGGCGTAAATCATTTCATGGTTAACCGTCACCCAGCCTTGCGACTGGCCGCTTGGGTCTGGCGTGATGCCGATGAAGTCGTGCCATTCCTTGGCAACCTCCTCCCCAGCAGGATTGCCGTAGGTGGGGGTTGACTGCACCATGTCCACGCCCCCGATGAAGAGGATTTGCATGGAAAGTGGTGATGGAGGCATAACAACGGAAGTAGGGGCATAGCCCGCTGGAATGGTAATCTCGTTGTCGAATAAGGTCTGTGCATTTGCCACAAGGCATGAGAATGCCAGGGCAAAGAAGAGGTAGAACTTCTTTGTCATGATGGATTTTGTTTAAAAATTAATTAATATGAGGTGCGAAGGTATCCGGCCTATGTAAAGAGAACGTATAGCCAATTTTAATAAATAATGAAGGGAATATTAAATCAAGAAACCTATCTTGCCTTGTTCTCCAGCACCACGAACGGGATGCCATTTTTCACCCATTTATCCACCTCGCCACCATCCGGCACCACTTCGAAGGCCATGCTGCCCAGCACGAGGTCAAGGTCGCCGTCCGTATCGAAATCGGCGGCGTCCATCAGGAGCCAGCGGCCCTTGTCGGAGAAAGGAAAGGTGCGTGCCTTCATTTTCATGCCGCCTTGATTTTCAAAAAACACAAAACCCGACTGTGGCGCATGTTGAAAATCAGGGAAAAACGAAATAGCAGCGATGTCCAAGTCGCCGTCGAGGTCGAAGTCGGCGGGAACGGCACCGTAAGCGCCTTGGAGGGGTTGGAAAAACACTTCTTTAAAATTTGCTTTGCCATCGTTCTGAAAAATGCGGATGCCGTGGTAGGGCTTGCGCAAGGGCGGGAAGTCGGCGAGGTCGCCGCAGGTGTACAAGATGTCTGGATGCCCATCGGCGTTGAAATCGAAAAGCCGGAAAGAACTGGAGCCGTAGGCTGGCGGGAAGCGGAGCAGCAGCCGCTCCTCGAACTGGCCGACACCTTTGTTTATATAGCCAAAAAATCCCTCGTCGCCCTGGCCGAACAGCGCCACGATGTCGGGCAACCCGTCGCTGTTCAGGTCAGTGACCTCGGTACGGGTGGCGCCCGGCATATTGCGGAGCAAACGCCGCTCGAAACCGCCCCGCCCATCGTTCTTCCACCAACCGAGGCTGCCCGCCCATTTGCCGAACTCGCTGATTATCAGATCAAAACGTCCGTCGGCATCGAGGTCGGCGAGCGAGGTATGGACGGGTCGGCGCAGGCTGTCAATCAGTACGAGCGGTTGGGTGTTTTCTTTTTTCGGCAAAAAGACCACGCTGCCCATGGCATCGTCCGTGGGCGAGAACGAGCCGATGCAGGTGGCCACCTCGCCTTCGGCAATGCCCGTGAGGGACACCACGCCGCTGGGCAGCTTGGCCGTGCGCTGCAATTCGAGGTCATTGTCGAAGCTGAAAAGCTGCGATTTATGAACGTCGCCGAGGAGCAGCTCCGTGCCTTCAAATTGCGCCAGCAAGGTGCCCGGCGGGCTTAGGAAATAATCGGGGAAACGGGCCTCGAATTGCGGCAGCGATACTTCCAATTCCAAGGCGGTGACAGGCAGTTCCGCAAGCGCATTATCCAAAAAATAATGGCGGATAGCTGCCCATTCTTCCTTGGAAATGCTGGACTCCCTGCGAATGATGGAGGGGTTTGCCAAGGTCAGAACTACCGGATTGATGAACTGGCCGCCCGCACTATCCAGGGGTAGCACGCCCATGAGTGCGCCCATGCGGGGCAGCACGTATTGGTCCCAAGTGGCCTTGTCCAGGTCGCTGGGCGACGGCAGGGCATGGCAGGTGCCGCACTGGGCTTTGGCGAGGGCTTCGCCGTCGGTTTCCGCTGGGTTTGCGCAGCGAAACAGCAGAAAAAGCATGGCGCAGCAAGCAAATAAATGCTTTTTCATGTGACAGCTTTTTTACCTGAAGAAAGCAGCACGGGCAGCAGCGCCAGCACGAAGCAAACCAAGGCGACGCCCTCGCTGACGAGCAGGTACCAAGGGTACGGGCCGAGGTAGTCGAAGGCGGAGGCAGTGGGCGGCTTGCCCATGAGGTAGGCATAGTTGGAGCCGAGCAGGAGGTTGATGCCGTACAGCGCCAGGACGTAAACTTGGAGCAGCAGGAAGGCTCGCCAAAGGCTTTTCCAGGTCGGGCGGATACCGAAAACGAAAGTGGCATAGACGGCGAAAACGACCAGCCCACCATGCACGGCCCAATATTTCACGAAGGTATAATGCGGGAAGCCCTCGAATAGGTGCGGCGTGAGCACGGCCTGGGTCGTGCCAGCGAAAATCCAGAAATAGAGCACCTCCTGCACCCGGTGCTTGGGCGTCCACATGAGCACGGGCAGCAGCAGGGCGGTGAAATTGCAGATGTCGAAGGGCAGGTCGGTCTTGGGGTCAAAAACCCCCTCCCACATCCGCAGGGCTATCCAGCCGACGACGGCCACGGCCATGACGAGGGTCATCGCACGGGCCAAGCTGACTTGCTGTGCTTCCGTTAGTTTCCGCTTCGCAAAAATAGACAGTCCGATGGCCAAGAGCAGTATGAGTGCCATCATCATAAGGTGCTGGTTTCCAAACAGTTGGAAGTCGGTGTTCGGCTTGAAGAACAGGTATTCGCTGGGCAGCATGGTCGGTCGTTTTGTTTGAAGCTGCTGATTACGGCGAAGCTGGGAAATTGCGAAGGAAAAGGGGGTTATTTTTGGGTTAAGTCGTTTTGAAAGGTAAGGGCGGTCGTTGGATAGCCGCATCTTTGCCACGTCTATTGACCTTATTTAGCCTTGGGATTAGAACAAGAAAAATCAGCCACATTGAAATTCGGCCTTGTCCTGAACCATGTGGAAGCGAGGTTTGAAATATGGCTGCTGGGTCAAACTGGCGATGTCCAAAAAAAGTATTGGAACCTGTTAAAAGCCACCAAATGGAACCGGGAAAGGACGAGCATGCCCAAATATTCCGTCCTTGAAGCGGTGATGGTTTAAAGCCCTGATTTCAACGAATTGGATGCATTGAGCAAAGAAATTGAATTGAGGCTGGTTCAAGTTTCTGATGAAATCTTGGACGAACTGAACGCTTTGTAAAAGCAATAAAATCGATATAAAATGCAACTAGTAACCACGGCAACAAAACGGCGCTGGCCTAAATTCGAGCAACGCTGAGCCGCAGTTTTTACCTCGATTCAAATTGGCAATTTCGCCACCTCAAAAGCATGAAAATGCACCTCACGCACAAACGGCATATTCCCAAACAGTTTTTTGCCGCCAGGCAAAATCTTCATGCGCCCAAGCCGCCGGTTCCCTCGCTCCATTTCGGTAGCCGTGGGTGCCCGCCGCTCGCCGAGGGTGCCATAGATTTTGGTCATGGGCGGGGTCTCGAATTTGCCAAACAGCAGGCTTTTCAGCCAAAACCATTTACTGCTGTTCACGGACATGACGCAGACCTTGGGGTTGGCCTTCGCATTGGCGGGGATGTTTTTGGTAAAAATTTCAAAGTAAAAACCTGAAAACCCGTCACGGTTCAGGAAGAAGGAGCCAATGGGCGTGGCGTTTGGCTGCCCGTCGGCGTCCACCGTGGCGATGGCGACGTGGAGGTTGCTGGCAAAACCGTGTCGGAAATTGCGGCGGATGATTGGCCAGTTTTCCGCTGTGATGGGTGAAGGCATGGAACTGATTTTTTGAAAGAAACAGGGTGGTTTCATAAAGGTTTTGATTTTAGCATTTGACAAAATCGAGCAAGAAATGCCTTAACTATTACGAGCATACCGTCTGTCTTAACCTTGGCTTCAGTTTCCCTTAACCTAAACTTTAGCCAACCTTAACCCTTACTTAATCCAGCCCCAATTTTATGAAAATAGCTTTGCCGTTTAACAAAATTCAAATGCAAATGGCAAAACGATTTACAATCATCTATCTTATCAGTTTGTTTTTCTCGTTGGAAGTCCTCGCCCAATTGCCCCGTCAGGGCTTTGAAGGCACGGCTTCCGACACTTGGTCCTTTACCGCTACGCCCAATGAATACAACGTCACCGTTGACGAGGACTTCTGGACGGACACTACCGTGACACCCCAGATTGCCCCTTTTGCCGATGGCCGTTTCTGGTTCATGCGGGACTTGGACAACCCAAACGGCGGCTTCAATGGCTTCCATACCCTTGATTTTCAGGCAATTGACATCACTGGCCAAAATGCCGGTTTAGTCTCCTTTGCCTATTGGACAACCGAGTTCGAGCCTTCCGATAGCATTGGCTATATCATCGCCTTTGACAATGGCACGGATTGGAACATGGCCAACTACATTGACCTTGACCGCAACACCGGGGCTTGGGCCGTGGTGCAGTACCCCATCCCGCCGGGCAGCACCCACGTCCGCCTACGCCTCATGGCCAAGCAGAATGGCGGCTCTGACTGGGCCGGCTTTGACGAAGTGCAAATCGAAGCTGGACTGCCACCTGCCGTCATCGCTTTTGACAAAAAATCGAGCTACGTGAAGGAGGGGACGGCGACGGCCAGCGTCAAACTGAACATCACCAACTCGAACACGAACCCTTCTTCAGTAAATGTAAAAATACTGTCCGCCTCCTCGGCGTTGGCAGGTGTTGACCACGGCTACGCCGAAACGACCATAACCTTTCCTGCAAGTTCTACTACCTCCATCCATGTGGACGTCCCCGTCACCGACGATGCTGCCGAAGACGGTGGCACCTATTTGATACTCGAACTTGGCGACTTCGTCAATGCCGAGGCTGGCAGCCAGACGCAACATATCCTGCTCATCGCCGACAACGACCTTCCAGTGCCTGCGGCAAAAGCTGACGCCATCGCCAGCCTACGCTACGTGACCAGTATTGACGCCGATACCACGGCTGGCAACAGCGCCGAAATCGTTGCCTTTGACAAGGCATCGAATCGGCTGTATGCCCTGAACAGCATCCAAAACCGCTTGGCCATTTGGAATTTCACCGACCCATCCTTGCCCACCTATTTTAAAAACGTGGACCTCGCACCATACGGCGGCGGCGGTAACTCGGTGGCCGTGCACAACGGCACGGTGGCCTGCGCTGTGCAGGGAAATACGACCGCCGACAACGGCAAGGTCGTGTTCTTCAACACCAACGGCGATTTCCTCAGTTCGGTTAACGTCGGCAACCTTCCCGATATGTTGATTTTCACCCCGGACGGCACCAAAGCAATCACTGCCAACGAGGGCGAACCCAGCGACGACTACCTCACCGACCCAGAAGGCTCGGTCAGCGTGATTGACATGACCCCCGGTGCAGCCAACCTCACCGATGCCAACGTGACCACAATTAATTTCAATGCTTTTGACGGACAAATCGCCAGCCTGCGTGCGAGCGGGGTTCGTATTTATGGCCCCAACGCCAGCGTGTCGCAAGATTTAGAGCCGGAATATGTTTGCGTAAGCCCTGACGGGCAAAGCATTTTGGTGACCTGCCAAGAGAACAATGCCGTCGTTTCAATCAACCTTGCGACTTTACAAGTGACTGGTATTCTGCCACTTGGCACTATTGACCGCTCGCTCATTGGCAGTGCGCTCGATGCCAGCGACCGCTCGCTGAACACTTATTTTGCCAAATGGGACAACCTCGTGGGCATGTACCAGCCGGATGCCATTGAGTGCTTCACGGTGGGCGGAACGACCTACGCCATCTCCGCCAACGAAGGCGACGCCAGGGCTTATACAGGCTTCACGGAGGAAGTGCGGGTGAACAACCTCACGCTCGACCCCACTGCTTTTCCCAATGCCAGTTTTTTGAAAAAAGATGAGCTGCTGGGCCGCCTGCGTTGCACCAACGCCACGGGCGATACGGACGGTGACGGCGATATTGACATAATACACGCCTTCGGTGGCCGCTCGTTCAGCATTTGGAACGTGGGAACAGGTGCGCTCGTCTGGGACAGCGGCGACGACCTGGAGCAGATTACCGCTGCCGACCCAATCTATGGCCCGGTCTTCAACGCAAACGGCACAAGCAATACGAGAAAAGACCGCAGCGACGACAAAGGCCCAGAACCGGAAGGCGTTGCCATTGGCACAATTGAAGGGGTGACTTATGGCTTCATCGCCCTGGAACGCATCGGAGGGGTGGCCATGTACGATTTGAGCGACCCGGCTTCGCCGAAATTCGTGCAGTACATCAACAACCGCAGCACTTCTGGCACTGCCGTCACGGGCGATATTGGCCCAGAAGGCTTGAAGTTCATTGCGAAAGCAGATAGCCCGAACGGGCGTGACCTGCTCGTGGTGGCCAACGAGGTGAGCGGTACCTTGACCATTTACGAAGTAAGAATAGACCGTACCAAGAACGGCGAGTACAGCTTGGAAACCTTTGATTACACGCCCACGACCCAAATCACGCAGTGGAACGGGCAGCCGATTTTCGACGGCGGCATCTCTGGCCTACACTATATCCCCGGCACGGACAAGGAGTTCTTCGCCGTGAGCGACCGTGGCCCCAACGCAGACGCTGGCAGCCACCCCAATGCAACTGGCACTACGCTGCTTTTCCCGGAACCCGATTATGCCCCGGTCATCACCCGCTTCAAGGCCGAAAACGGTGCTTGGACGGTGCAGAGCATCGAGGAAATCAAGCGCCCAGGCGGTACGCCCATCAGCGGCCTGCCACTCCCTACTGGCGCAGGCAACACGGGCGAAATAGCTTGGTCGGACACTATCCCCACCGTGCTGACGCCAGACCCGTGGGGCATGGACTCGGAGGGCATCTTGGAGGACAATTTCGGCAACCTCTGGCTCTGCGACGAGTACGGCAGCAGCGTTTGGAAGCTGAACAAAGCGACCAAACAGGTCATCAAGCGTTACACGCCCTTCCCGACCCTGTCCGAGGATGTGGCACTGCCAGCCGCCATCGGCATGCGCCGCCCGAACCGTGGTTTCGAGGGAATTGCACTGACACCGAACGGGAAGATTTACACCATCCTGCAAAGCCCAGCCAATAACCCGACTGCTGCCGTGGGCAATACAAGCCGCCTGACCCGCCTCGTGGAAATTGACCCAGAGACCGATGCCGTGCGCATGTTTGCCTATGAAATGCTGCCGACCACGGGCCAAATCCGCACCCGTGACTGGAAAGTCGGCGATATGGTGGCCATCAACAACAATGAACTATTGCTGGTGGAGCACGGCGAGCGCAACGGCACGAACAGCAAAATCATTTACAGGGTCAATATCTCCAACGCCACGCCGCTGACCACTGAGGACTACAACGGCCAGACCTACGAACAGCTCAATACGGCTGCCAATGCCGCTGCTTTTGGCATTGTGCCCGTGCAAAAAACGGCCATGTTCGACCTCATCGAAGCAGGTTGGGACTTAACGCACGACAAGCCAGAGGGTTTGTCCATCCTGGACGATACACATATCGCCGTAGTGAACGACAACGACTTCGGCATCAACAGCCCCGCAGCCGACGGCGAAATTGTTTTCACCGGGAAAACGACCCGATTATATGTTTATGGCCTACCGCAGCCGCTCGGCTATGTGTCGCCGTACTGCTCCTACGCTGCGCCAGTAGCAACCGCAAGCGGCTGTGATGGCGAAACCGTGACGCTTGATGCTGGTTCCGGCTTCACCAATTACCAGTGGAGCAACGGCTCGACTGCCCAGACTGCTGGTGTGACCGCTGAAGGCAATTACAGCGTGACCGTGACGAACGACGTGGGCTGCAAAGCGATTGACAGCATTTTCGTGAACATTAACCCGGCTTCGGTTTTCAACCTTTCGCAAACGCTTTGCCCCGGTAGTAGCTTAACGGTGAACGGCACGGTTTACGACGAATCCAATCCAACTGGAACGGAAATACTACAGGGGGCAAATGTCAATGGTTGCGACAGCGTCATCAACGTGCAATTGGCTTTTTATCCAGTGGCAGCGGGTGCGGTTTCGGCCTCCATTTGCCAAGGCGAAACGTACACATATAATGGACAACCCTTAACTGGTCCCGGTTCTTTTACATTTGTATTCACCAGCGTGAATGGTTGTGACAGTACCGTTACCGTGACGCTGGAAGTACTACCAGTACCCATGCCGAGCCTCGGCAACGACCAGACGATATGTGAGGGTCAGTTTACTACGCTCGACGCAGGTGCTGGCTTCGCAAGCTATCTTTGGAACAACGGCGCTACCACGCAAACCATCCAAGCGACAACGGCTGGAACCTATTCTGTTATTGTTACCCATGCCATCAATGTCTGTGATGGGTTCGATGCGCTGACCCTGACCGTGAACCCAGCACCCAGCGTTAGCCTCGGCGACAACCAGGCCATTTGCGAAGGCGAAAACGCCACGCTGACAGCTGGCGCTGGTTTCAGCAGCTATGCCTGGAGCACGGGCACCACGGGCCAAAGCATCCAAGTGACACAAACGGGCACCTACTCCGTGGTGGTGAGCAACAGCTTTGGCTGCACGAACCTCGACGCTGCAACGGTATTCGTGAACCCCGCCCCGGATGTTGACCTCGGCCCTGATACGATTGTTTACGAACCGAACAGCTACGTGCTGGATGCTGGCGCAGGCTTCAACCAGACCTACCTATGGAGCAATGGCGCTAATTCGCAAACCATTACCGTTACTGCCGATGGCACGTACAGTGTCGTCGTGACCAGCGCCAGCGGTTGTACCAGTACCGACGAGGTGACGGTGAGCATCGAACCGAATGCCGTGAAGGAGCAGGCGTTGGCTGGCAAGTTGAACCTGTTCCCGAACCCGACTTCAGGCTGGGTGAACCTGGCATTCAGCGAGTTTGAAACTGGTGCTTACAACATCGGTTTTTACGACGTGACGGGCAGGCTTTTGCTATCGCAAAACCTTGATATTCAAACTGCATTGCAAACATCACAGCTCGACTTGAACCATTTCCCGAAGGGGGCTTATTTGGTGAAAATAGGCTCAGAGAAGGGGATGATGGCTAGACGGGTTGTGGTGCAGTAATTTTGCACGAGTATACAATGCAAAACCCCCGCTTCGGCTTGCGCTGGAGCGGGGGTTTTTTATTTGAAAACTGGTTTTTTTTAAAATCTAATCCTTACGTGGGCTTCAAAAACTTCGATATCTGCCCATCCACAACTTATCTCGTACCCTGCTTCGTAGCCGTCACCGTGGCCAAAATCTCCATCAAGGAAGCGTCCTCCTGCAATTCCTGCTCGTCGTCGAGGTCATGGTGGGCCTCCTTCACCCTGAGCTTTGGGTTGGCAAAATCAAAATCAGCCTCGTCGTATTCGTAAATGCTCCATTTGCCGAAATTGAATTCGAGGGCTGTCAGGCTTTCCACCCAGTCACCGGAATTGAGGTAGGTGACGCCGTTTTCTTGCCGGATTTGCGGTTGGTGGATATGCCCGCAGACCACGTAGTCATAGCCCTTTTCCCTTGCCATTCGGATAGCTGTTTCCTCGAAGTCGCCGATGAACTTCACGGCCTCTTTCACCTTGGATTTTACATTGGCGGCAAAGGACATCCTCGATTTGCCCACCATGGCCCGCCACTTGTTCACGAGGCGGTTCAGGCGGATGAGCCAGTCGTAGCCGTGGCCTCCGAGCTTGGATAGCAGGGGCGAATATTGGATGACGAGGTCGAACACATCGCCGTGGAATATCCAGTGCTGTTCGCCGTTGATCTGAATCAGGAGGCTGTCACGCAGGTGGATGTTTCCAATAGAAAAGCCGGAGTAGCGGCGCAGGGCGTCGTCGTGGTTGCCAGTGATATAATAGACCTTGGTGCCGCCCATCGCCATCTTCATGATGCGCTGTACGACTTTTACGTGCTCGGCGGGAAACCATTTTTTATTGAATTGCCAAATGTCGAAGAAGTCGCCGTTGAGGATGAGCACCTTTGGCTTGATGCTCTTGAGGTAGTTTAGTAGTTCCTTTGCGTGGCAGCCATAGGTGCCAAGGTGTACATCGGATACGATGCAGATTTCAAGCGTTTTTTTCATGTATTGAACAGGTTATGGAATAGCCATCGTTCATAGTTCTTGCTTTAAAGCGGTAAAAGTCGCAGCAGCGTATAAAATATATATAAAGCCAATCTTATGAAATGGTTAAGAATGCTGCTTTGAGTGGTGCAATAAGCGCCTAAGTCCTTTTTTTCGCCCCATGAAAATCCTTTACGCCATTCAAGGGACCGGAAACGGGCATATAAGCCGGGCAAGGGACATTGTCCCCATCTTGTCCAAACTGGGGGAATTGGACCTATTGGTGAGCGGCATTCAGGCAGATGTGACCCTGGGATTCCCCGTCAAATATCAATTCAAGGGACTCAGCCTCATCTTCGGCAAAAAAGGCGGCGTGGACGTGGTGGAGACCTACCGTAAGAGCAATATGCTCCGCCTCATCCGTGAAGTGCGCAGCCTGCCCATCCTCGACTACGACCTCGTCATTTCCGACTTTGAGCCGGTGAGCGCATGGGCTTGTTTCCTTAAACGGAAAACCTGCATCGGCCTCAGCCACCAAGCCGCCGTACTGCACGAAGCTGCGCCACGCCCTGAAAAATTCGATCCCATCGGCAAGGCCGTGCTGAAACGCTACGCACCCGTCACGCATAGTTATGGCTTCCATTTCCAAGCTTACGCCAAGGGCATTTTCACGCCCATCATTCGGCAACAGGTGCGGGAATTGAAGGTGGGCGACGAAGGGCATTACACCGTTTACTTGCCCGCCTACGCCGATTTGCTCATCCTGAAAACGCTCGTCAAGTTCAAGCAGGTGCGCTGGCAGGTCTTTTCAAAGCATACCAAAAGGGCCTACCAGACCGAGAACATTTTTGTGCGACCCATTCAAAACGAGGCTTTTCTGCAAAGCCTCGCCACTTGCCGTGGTATCCTTTGCGGCGCAGGCTTCGAGACGCCCGCCGAGGCGCTTTTCCTCGGCAAGAAACTGATGGTAATACCCATGAAGGGGCAGTACGAGCAGCAGTGCAATGCCGCTGCCCTTGGGGCAATGGGTGTGCCCGTGATAAAGAGCTTGAAGGAGAAGCACCATGGTAAGATTGGGGAATGGATAGCCAATGGGGCAACCCAAGTTGTCGAATATCCAGACAATACAAGCATGTTGATTGAGGGCATTATTAGGGAACATGGCCTGATTTGAGTTGGCAATGACAGAACCATCTACTTAAAAAGGCGTTTATGAACCTATCCAAAGCCTAACTGCCAACTAAAAAATGTACATCCACCGCAACATCCACTGGAAACTCGTACTGCGCTTCGCATGGAAATACTTGCTCATCTTCACCGCATGGAGCACCGTGACGATGGCCATACATGTCTATTTGCACAACCACGGCACCAACCTTTCCATTCCCTTTGCACCACTTGGCACCATCGGCGTGGCAGTGGCATTTTACCTCGGTTTCAAGAACAACCAAAGCTACGACCGCTTTTGGGAGGCCCGCACCATTTGGGGGGGCATCGTGAACGGCAGCCGTACCTGGGGCAACCAAGTGCTCAGCTATGTCTCCAATTTCCATAAAAGCACCAATCTGGCCGACGCCGAGTTGAAGGAAATTCACAAGCGCCTGGTTTACAGGCATTTGGCCTGGATAAATGCGCTGCGCTTGCACCTGCGCAAGCCCTCCAGTTTTTCGCCCAACTACGTGGGTGCGCTCCGCCGATTCCAAACCAGCAGCCCGGAACGCAAGGACTGGGAGGAGCAGGTAAGGCCATTTTTGAACGAAAAGGACTACGAAGACCTCATCTGCGTACAGAACATGCCCGCCCAACTCCTGCGCCGCCAAGGCGAGGACTTGAAGTTTCTAATGGAAAATGCCGGGGTTATTGACGATTTTCGGCACATGGAATTGATGGCCAGCCTCAAGGATTTTTACAACGAGCAAGGCCGTTGCGAGCGAATCAAGAACACGCCGCTGCCCCGCCAGTACAGCTATTTCAGCAAGGTGTTCTGCTGGGTTTTCATCCTTCTGCTGCCATTTGCGCTTATCAGCGAGTTCCACAAGATGGGCGAGGGCTACGACTGGCTCGTGGTACCGTTCAGCGTGCTTATTTCCTGGATTTTCATGACGATTGAACTCGTCGGCGACAACAGCGAAGACCCCTTCGAAAACTTCATCAACGACGTGCCCATGACCGCCCTTTGCCGCAATATCGAAATAGACCTGCGGGAAATGCTTGGCGAATCGGAACTGCCGCCAAGGGTGCTGCCGGAGCAAGGGATTTTGATGTGATGCTGCTTGCCCCTGTGGGGATGCTGGAAGCTGGATGCTGGATGTTGAGGTTCAGCGCACCGTAATCTTTGTAGCTTCACACCGTTTTAGGCATTGAGGTGCAGCGCACCGTAATATTGCGGAGCGCCGCACCTCATGTACCTGCTTGTCTGGGAATTTCGCCGCTCCCGCATGGCGGGACAAGTACTGAGGTTGCAATTTGAATGTGATTTCAACTCCTTATTCGCATAATTTTTCATTTTCAAACAATCAACTTCACCTTATGAAAAAAAT
Organism: Saprospiraceae bacterium; assembly: GCA_022841745.1. Taxonomy (GTDB): domain Bacteria; phylum Bacteroidota; class Bacteroidia; order Chitinophagales; family Saprospiraceae; genus UBA6168. The sequence goes on from JALHQW010000002.1 coordinate 184,082, forward strand.
CGGAATACTCGGCTCGGGCATGGTCGCCAAGACCCTTGGCGCAGGCTTCATCAAGCATGGCTACGACGTGATGCTCGGCACCAGCGATGCCTCCAAACTCGCTGATTGGCAAACGAAAAGCGGCGGCAAAATCGGCAGCTTCGCTGAGGCGGCAGCCTTCGGCGAAATAGTCGTATTGGCCGTAAAAGGCATCCATGCCGAGAGCGCCCTGCAACGGGCTGGATTGGACAACCTCGATGGAAAGACCATCCTCGACGCCACCAACCCCATTGACGAAAGCCGTGGCCCGGTGAACGGCGTACTGGTCTTTTTCACCGACCTGAACAGCTCGCTGATGGAGCGGCTGCAGGTGGCTGCACCTTCGGCGAATTTCGTGAAATGCTTCAGTTGCGTCGGCAACCATCTCATGATTGACCCGCAACTTCCCGGTGGGCCGCCCAGCATGTTCATCTGCGGCAACAGCCCCGAGGCCAAGCAGGAGGCCACTGCCCTACTCCACCAAATCGGCTGGGAAGTGGAGGACATGGGCGCTGCAGAGGCAGCACGAGCTATTGAGCCACTGTGCATCCTTTGGTGCATTCCGGGGTTTAGGGAGAACAAATGGGTGCATGCATTCAAATTGCTAAAGCCTTGATTTAGAATACCTTAAGGCAATTTTTTCAACCACCCCACGGCTGGATTGCCGCTGGGACGCAGCTTTACGGACTGCTCCCAAGCCACCTTCGCCCCCGGCAGGTCACCGATTGCCTTACGGCAAATGCCGAGGCGGTTCCAGGCTATCACAATCTTGGGAAACAGCTTTGTGTAAACCTCGAACAGCGACTCGCCTTCGGCCCATTTTTCAGCTTCTTCCAAGCGCTTTCCCACGCCAAGCAACTGCATATCGTTTTCAAAATCAAAGCCCGCATTGCGTAGCACGGCCTGGCTGTTTTCGGTGAAATGGGCCGCTCCCTTCTCCACCAACACCCGATGGATGGCGTTGGTCACGGGGTTGTTCTCCCAAGGCTCCTGCTGCGGCATTTCCTGTTCGCCCTTGCCGTCGAGGATGCTCATGATTTGCAGGGAAATATCGTCGGAAATCCAGTCGTTCGAGTTGCTGGAAATGACCATGCACAGGTCGCTCGCAGGGTCAAATGCCATGATGGCATTGTAAACGCTGTTGCCACCATTGTGCCAGATGATGCGCCGGCCCTCCGCCTGCTGCACCACCCAGCCGTAGCCGTAATGGCTGTGTCCTTCGGGCCCTTCGGCCACGAGGGGCGACCACATTCTATCCACCAGTTCTTTTTTGAGCACCACCCCATTGCGCAGCGCCAAATACCAGCGGTGCATATCGCCGACGGTGGAGAGCACACCGCCATTGGCCCGCAGGTGCCAGCCCGGCCCGTCGGGCAGCCAGGGGTGGTCGAGGGCGGTGCCCCAACGCTCGCCGTTGCGATAACCCACGGCCAATTCTTCTTTTTTGAAACCGGGGGCGAGGTAGCCAGTGCGCTTCATGCCAGCGGGCAGCCAGAGTTTTTCCCGAAGGAAAGCCTCGTAGCCCATGCCGCTCACCCGCTCCACGATGATGCCGAGCAGGCTGTAGCCGACGTTGGAATAATCGTACACCTCGCCCGGCTTGGCGTTCAGCGGCGTCTGAAAGGCCAGCTTCGCAAATTGCTCCGCATTGAGGTTGTCATAATCATCGCCGATGGCACCGGGGAAGCCCGCTGTGTGGGTGAGCAATTGGTGTAGGGTGATGCCCGCTTTGTCGGCGGGTGCCTCCTTGAAATACTTGCCCAAAGCATCGTCGGTGCTGAGTTTTCCCGCCTCCACCAGCTTCATGATGGCCGCTGCGGTGAACTGCTTGGTTACGCTGCCGATGCTGAAAATGGTCTCGGCGGTCTGCTTGCGCTTGGCGTCCCGGTCGGCATCGCCGAAGCCGTTTTCGAGGAGGATTTTGCCTTGCGAGGCAACGAGCACCGAGCCGCTCCAGCCTTTATTGGCCGTTTTTTGGAGGTAGGCGTTGAGTTGGTCGGTGGTGGTTGGCTGCGCAAATGTTGTGGTTGCGAGGAAAATGAACAGCAATGATGGTACAATGAATTTCATCGAGTCAAAGGTTTAGACCACAAAGGTCTGGTTTTGCCCTTGAGCCGTTGCAATTAGGAGGTTAATTAAGGTTAATTGTGGTTAAAGACCTCGCTTCAATCACCCTTCCGGCACTTGGTATTGCCGCCTTAATGCCATCAGTCGGGTTTTCAGTTCAGCGATGACCGCCTGCTGTGCCCGGTCGTTGATGAGGTTATTCAGTTCATTGGGGTCGTTTTCTAAGTCATACAACTCCCAAGCATCCAGTGCTGGGTAGTAGTGGATGAGCTTGTATCGTTCCGTTCGGATACCATAATGCTTTCGCACTTGATGGGCGCCCGGGTACTCAAAATATTGGTAAAACATTTCCTTCCGCCAGTCGGCAGGAGGTGGGCCTTCGAGTAGCGGGCGCAGCGAACGGCCCTGCATGTCGGCGGGGACGGAAACGCCGGCGTAGTCCAAAAAAGTGGGGGCAAAATCGAGGTTGAGCGCCATGGCGTCGCAGGTTTGGCCAGCCTTCACGCCTGCCGGATAGCGGGCTACCAATGGCATCCGCAGCGATGGCTCGTACATGAACCGCTTGTCGTACCAGCCGTGCTCGCCCGTGTAAAAACCTTGGTCGGAGGTATATACGACGATGGTGTTCTGTGCCAGGCCGGTTGAGTCCAAATAGGCCAACAGCCGCCCAATGTTCTCGTCCACAGACACCACGCAGCTGAGGTAGTCCTCCATGTAGCGCTGGTATTTCCATTCCAGCAGTTCCCTACCCTCCCGTTTGTTTTCTTTAAAATCCTTGCGAATAGGTGCATAGTAAGCATCCCAAGCGCTGCGCTGCTCCGGCGTGAGGCGAGCGAGGTCATTGGCCCACCATTGCTCGGGTTTGGAATCTTTCATCCCCCCCGTGTTGTCGTCCATATCGTAGTCGCCGGGCATCATTTTCAGGTCGTAGGAGAGGAACATGTCCTCGATGCGCATGTCCTGCTGGCGGGCAGCGTCGGAGCGGGTGGCGTAGTCGTCGTAAAATGATTCGGGCAGCGGGAATTTTTTACCCTTGAAAACGCCGAGGTGCTTGCTGTTCGGCATCCAGTTGCGGTGTGGTGCTTTGTGGTGAAAAAGCAGGCAGAAAGGTTTCTCCGGGTCACGTTGGTTGAGCGACTGTAGCGCCTGGTCGGTGATGATGTCGGTGGTATAACCCATGAATTTCGTCGTGTCGCCATCCACGATGAGGTCGGGGTTGTAGTACGGCCCTTGGTCCACCAAGACGCTGTATTTATCAAAGCCAGTGGGGAGTGAGCCGAGATGCCATTTCCCCATGACAAATGTTTGATAACCAACGTTTTGCAATAATTTTGGAAAAGTGGATTGCGCACCGTCAAAAACGTCCCCGTTCTGCCGGAAGCCATTCAGGTGGCTGTACTTGCCCGTCAGCAATACCGCACGGGATGGGCCGCAGATGGAATTGGTGACAAAGCTGTTGCGGAACAACACCCCTTCCCTTGCAATTCTATCAATATTGGGCGTTTGCAAAAGGTCACTTCCGTAGCAGCTCATGGCCCGACTGGTGTGGTCGTCGGTCATGATGAAAATGATGTTCGGGCGGGTGGGCTTGGAAGCGGTTTCCGAAGGGCTTTGGGAAGTGCAACTTGCCAGCAGCAACAGCCACGGCAGGAAGAAGAAGGGCAAATATTTCATTGTGACAATGTTTGTGGCGGCCAAAGCAGCCGCCAGAATTTGCCCCGAAGTAAATGCGAATTATTGATTTAATGAAATTGTGGATGGGAATTGCCATTAGGGTGTCAATACCAAACCCCACCGCCAGGCTCGGGTAAAAAAGAAGCCTGCAAAGTGGTGCGGTAAGCCGACAAAACACCATCTCAGTCCCATTATCACTGGTATTGAATATAAATCGGCTTTGGCACCAATTGCAATACCTCCTCAGGTTGCATGACCGCTTTTGCTTGTTTGGTGTCGTGCTTGTAGAAAATCTTGAAGCCAGCAAACTGGACCGGCTCTGGGTAGATTACCTGCCGATAGGTTCCTTTTTTCTTGGCTTTGCCACCCCAGCCATCCATTTGCACGACAATCTGTACTTCGGGAATGGTGGCAATATCCTCGTAATTGGTCAGCATTGGCTTCGTGAAACGATGCACAATCAAGAGTTTTGGGGGTAGGTTATGCAACTTGACCAAGCCTGCTAGGTAATTGGCCGCATAGTTGACGTCCTTGGCATCAAAACTGCCGATTTTCTTGCCCGGACGTGCCCCCGTTTTCATGGAGAACTCAGGGTCGATGCCCAAATGCACGTTCGGCATGGACAGGAAACTATCCAACTGCGGCAATTCCTCCTCCAAACTGCTCAAGCCTATCTGAATGTCCAGGATTACAATGGCGTCTATCTTTTTGGCTATCCTGATTGCTTTTTCTATTTGCGCCTTTGGCATCCGTTGCCGGTATTTATTGCCTTTGCCGGGGCTTCGTTGGGCCGTGACGGCGATGTAATGAATGGCTGGAACCACCGATGTTTGGGTGTCGGCCTGTTCCCATTTTTTCACCTCCGATTGGAGCATTTCCAGCATTTCATCCTCAGGGTACTCGCCCAAGGCACCCATCCGCTTTGAATAGAAATTGCCATAATAGGCGATGACCCGGTTGAATGGAAGAATGGCCCCAACGTTCGGGTAGGTCACTGGCAGCGACTCCCACTTGCCGTTTTTCTCATCGGCGTTCAAGGCGTTGAACCTGCGCTTGTAGTCAGCAGAATCCAGTTTTTCGACGGGCTTTTCAATCGGCTTTTTAACGGACGCAATAGGCAGACTCAGGTTGGCACTTGGGTTTCCGCCGGTTTCCGAACAACCCATGTTTACCAGCAAAAGCAAGCAGCCCAGGGAGCAAATCCAAATAAATGAACGAAGGAAAGGAGGTTTGTTCAACATATACGGTAGTGTTTGCAAACAGTAAAAACTCAGCAGGCCATTGGGGAACTTTGTTTGAAGCAAAACCGGAGTCTTCTGTCAATGTTCATTTGGTAGGCAGTCAAAGCTGGATATTAGCTGCCTTTCCCGGCACTGCTTTTTTACCTGTTCAATCAACGCCGTCGCCCGTGTTCTCGTCTATAACCTCGTGGCGGTCGCCGCCAATGCTGTAGTAATAAAACACCCCACTACTGCCTTGGGCGACATCATCTACTGCGACGGGGAGTTGGTGGGCACCAAACTCGCCAAGCAGCACCTAGAACAGGGGAAATACATTGCTAGTCTCGGCACTGGCAAAACTGCAGTCATTTCTTGCTGCAAATGCTGGCTTTGGCCGGGAAGAAATAGCTGCAAAACCGCTCTTGCGTAACCTAACAAGTTGCAATCTTGCTAGAACAAAGAGACTTAAATTATGCGGAAATCACACTTGGGACAACTGGGTCTAATACACCGTTTCTTGTTCGTCTATCAAAGGGGTCACATAAACTCTATTTGGCTCTTTCTGTTGGTTTAATTGATAATGGAAGGACAACAGTACCGTACGTGATTGCCACAAAAAATTATCCTCGGAGTAGAATGTGGTATCTTTGGAAAAGGAGCGGCGGCGGCGGCTATTGAACAGGTCGTTGACGCTGAGTGCCAAGGTGCCTTTTTTCTTGAAAATGTCCAAGCCGAAGGCAATATCGAGCACAGTCATGGCACGGTTGAGACCCTGCGTAGTCGTTCTTGGGGCAACATAACTAATCGTTGCTTGGGTGTGCAGTTTATCCCGGATGCTGTATCTAGAGCTAGCCTTGGTCTCCATGGAAAAAGACCCGCCTCCGACAAAGACTTGTTTCCCCTCGTGCCAAAAACTGCCCTTGGATAAGGAGTGGTAAAGGTTCACATCGCCATAGAGCCGCCACTTTTTATGAGGAAAGTAGGCATAGGTGTACTCAATGCCATAGTTCCGCTTGAAATCGAGGTTCTCGGCCTGGGTGATGGTGACACCCGGCGAGTCGGTATCCACTCGCTGTAGTCTTTTGATGACGTTTTTGGTAAAGCGGTAGTAGGCCACTGAACTAAATGACGCCTTTTCCCAATACCTGATATAACCCAGCTCATAGGCATTGGTGTATTCCGGCTCGATTTTGGGGTTGCCCCGGAAGATATTGCGGCGGTCACGGATGGTAAAGAACGGGTTCAAATCCGAGTAAGCAGGTCGCTGGATGCGGCGGCTGTAGCTCAACTGGAAAGCATCTACCTCCGTCAGTTCATAGGTCAAAAATGCGCTGGGGAACAGGTCGGTGTACCTGGTTGAGTTGGTCAGGTTGGTGGCAAGCAGTTTTGTCGTCACGTCCGAGTACTCGACCCGTAAGCCCGTTTGCCATGAAAACTTGTTAATGGCGTCCCCAATGTTCAAGTATGCGCCATGAATCGCTTCTTCATAAAGGAAGTAATTGGTAAATTCTGCATCTGGATTTTCAATGCTATTCACTACTTCCCTTACTTCGTAATTGTTGGAAATCTGGCGGACAGCACCTTGCCATCCGGCTTCGAACTTGCCCTTTTCGCCAAAGGGAAGTAGGTAGTCCACATTGCTGCTGAGCCTGCGGTTCCCTTCCTTGTTGTTGGCCAGTTGCCGGTAGTCCACGCCGCTCAGGGGATTGTTTGCCGCATCGAAATATTGCTCCTCGAACACGGATGTTTTATCCATGCCCGTGTTCTCGTACTGAAGCTCGGTAATGAGTTCATTCCCTTCTTTTTCGAACTGGGTTTTATAAATCAACGAGTATCGAAGGTTAGAGTCCGATTCTTTCTCTGCTTCCGCTCGGCGGGTGATTTTATAGATATTATCAGGCCGGCCAAATGCATCCAAATACCGTAAATCGGACGAATTATCCCCTGTTTTCTTGCGGTAGGCAAAAGAAAGGGTCACGAAGTTCTTCGGATTCAGGTAGATGTCACTGTCAAATTTGAAAAATCCCGGTAGGCTGGACCGCTCGTGCGTCCTGTCCATGTTGGAGAAAAAGGTGCTGTCGGGTTGGCCGACCTTGTAGAATTCATTGCGGAAACTGCCCGTGCCCGGTCGGTTGGCGTACCAGCCTCCCATGCCGAAATATCCGTTGAACTTCCCCTTTTTGTAGTTGATGTTGAGGCCACTGCCCATGTTGCGGTTGTTGCCAATGTGCGCATCCACCGAGCCGTTCAGCCCTTTTTGCTGGTTGGTTTTCAGGACAATGTTCACGATGCCCGCCATGCCCTCTGCCTCATAGCGTGCCGAGGGGTTGGTGATGACCTCGATTCGCTCGATTTGGTTTGCCCTGATTTGCCGCAGGCCCGACAAGTTCTCGTAGCTGACTAGGGAGGACATCCTGCCGTTCAGGAGGATGCGAATCGTGCCGTTCCCCCTCATGCTTAGTCGGCCATCGTTGTCCACCGAGATGCCCGGCACGTTGCGCAGCACGTCCTCCGCCGTGCCCCCTGCGCTGGTCAGGTCTTTGCCCACATTGAACACCCGTTTGTCCAGTGCCATCGTCACCGTACTTTTTTCTGCCCGCACTTCCACTGCTGCCATCCTCGTAATATCTGACACCAGTGCCACGATTCCCACATCACACCTATTTTGGTAGTTGTTTAGCTTGGCTCCGCTAAAATAAACGGGGACACAGGCCAAGAATTCAATCAGGAGATAGAATTCGGCATGGTTGGTATTCATGGAAAAACTGCCATCGGCATTGGAGGCAGTGCCTGTGAGCAGGGTGCTATCTTTTTTTGAAAAAAGGCTGATGGTGGCAAATTCCAAGGGCAGCTTCGTGTCCCGGTCAATGATTTTGCCATAAATTTCGATAGCAGCTTGATTTGGGCCATTGGTAGGAGCAGGTTGTACTTGGGCACTTAGCTGATGGACTAAAACCATTACCAAAACAAGCGCAGCCGCACTTTTTCGAATGGGTAATAGCAAGCTCTTATCGTTCATACAGCTGATAGCGAGGATAATTTTAGGGGCATGAGTGTGAGGTGAGCCTGTCTGCAAAAATCGTACTACGATTTTGGCAATCCTGTAAATGCGTGACTGCTGTGACTAATCCTTGCTTAAACTCAAAATTTTAGAAGTCGCCCAGCACCTCATCTACCTCCCCCATCACCCTTCCCGTCTCCGCCAGTGCCACAATGATTTTCTGATAATGCAAAATCTCCTCAAACCCCAGCACCCGCTCCTTCCTGTCCTTTAGCCACTTCTGGGCGGGCTGGTAGCCACCGATGTAGAACTCCCAAGCCACCTGCGGCACCCCGTCGAAATACTGCGTATCGTTGATATAGACCCGGCCCGTGCCTGAGTTAGGAGGTAACTCGAAGTTACCTCCTAACTTGGGCTGGCTTGGCTCGAACCTCGGCTTCGTCACCCGGTTATCCCCATCCACGGGGTACTGGGTGAGGTACTCCTCCACCTTGGGGCTTTTCAGTAGGTGGAGCTGCCGAAGCTCGCCGCCCAGGCGCACCAACTGCCAGAACTTGCCCGCATCGGTCGGATACGGAACCCTCGGAAAGTCTATCTTCAAAAACTCCTTGTACCGCTCCCGGTAGCTCGGCGAGTGCAGCACGGCGTAGATATAGTCGAGGAGGTCTATGGGGGCGAAGGTCTCACGCTCGGCCTCACGTTCGGCCTCACGTTTACTAATCCTTTGAGGATTAGTAAACGTTGGCTCCGGCTCCGGCACGAAGGCCAGCCCCAGCCCCTTCGCTATTTGCTGCACGATGTCCACGTTTAGGTTTGAATGGGTAAAGGTATCTAAAAGTGATTTTTTTTCGCCTGTGTTGATAACTTTTTGTCTACTTGTTTTTTTTAGATTCGCTGACTGTTATACTTTTGTAACCATTGTGTAATGTTGAACAACTTGGTTATGAAAGATTATGTCTCGCTTTCCGAAGCGTCAGAAATACTTGGCAAAAGCAAAGAAACGCTACGCCGGTGGGATAGAGAAGGAAAACTTTCTGCTGTTAGAGAGCCCATGAGCAATTATAGGCTCTACAAAAAAGACCAATTGAGATTGTTTTCCGATTTCGTTTTTGCGAAAAGCGTCAAGCCTATTTCTAATTTTGTTCCAGTGGAAAATGAATACACGGCAATTGAATTATTTGCCGGGGCTGGAGGATTAGCTGTGGGATTGGAAAAAGCGGGAATCAAATGTGTTGCACTTAATGAGATTGACAAATGGGCGTGTCAAACTTTGAGAAAGAACCGTCCAAATTGGAATGTTCTAGAGGGTGACGTTAGGAGTTATGATTTTTCAGACTACCGTAATAAAGTTGATTTAGTGACTGGCGGTTTTCCTTGTCAAGCTTTTAGCTATGCTGGCAAAAAATTAGGCTTGGACGATGCTCGTGGCACTTTATTTTATGAGTTTGCAAGAGTTGTGAAAGAAGTCAATCCAATAATTTGCATAGGGGAAAATGTTAGAGGATTGCTTAGCCACCAGAATGGCAAGACATTAGAAGGAATGATTTCAATACTAGAAGAAATTGGGTACAATGTCATGCCAGTGCAAGTACTAAAAGCTATAAACTACAAAGTTCCACAGAAAAGGGAAAGACTTATTTTAGTTGGAATTCGGAAAGATGTTAACTTGAAATATGAATATCCTTTGCCCGACAATCGAATTTATACACTTAAAGACGCTTTGAAAAAAGGTGAGCTGTTTGACAAAGATGTGCCCGACTCACTAGGTTCAAGCTATCCAAAATCTAAAAAAGATGTACTGGATTTAGTACCGCCCAAAGGATACTGGCGTGACCTCCCTTTGGACATTCAAAAAGAGTTCATGGGTGGCAGTTTTTACTTGACAGGGGGAAAAACAGGCATGGCAAGGCGGATAGGATGGGACGAACCTTGTCTTACACTTACATGTAGCCCAGCGCAAAAACAAACCGAAAGGTGCCATCCTGACGAGACAAGGCCATTTACCGTTCGAGAATACGCAAGGATTCAAACCTTCCCAGATGATTGGTCTTTTGCTGGTTCCGTGGCCCAGCAGTACAAGCAAATAGGCAATGCTGTACCAGTTAATTTGGGTCGTGAAGTAGGCTATTCAATAGTAAAATTCCTTAACGAACACTATAATTTGGTAAAGCCTAAATAATACCCATAGTTTTCAAAGGTAATCTGGTCCAAAATGCTTCTTCCAGAAGTTGTCGTTCCATCTTTTATTTCTTCCAATGCGGAATTTTTGGACAAACTTCCTATTTCTCCGATTGAATTAAGGTAGTCTGTAATTGCAATCGGCAATGCTTTATAAAGTTGAAAAAATGCATCATCTTGTTTCGTAAGCAAGGCATAAAATTTATCTCCTGAAATTTTAAAAACACGGCTATGGCTGTATTCCTTTCCGTTGATTTCACCAGCCCAATGTTCATTAAAACTACCCTTGGCTAGTATTTGCACCCAAAAGCATTTAGCTTGTTTATAGGTATCGGCATAACGTGCAAGTTTTTGAAACAGGCCTTCTGCTGCACTGCTATTCATCGTGTTGTGCTTGTTCTTGATGTCAGCAAAAAGCGTATCATCCTTAGCTTTTATGTCAAATCCACTGAAGTTCCCAATTTCAAATCCATCAATACCACCAAGTATTTGTTCATGGAAGGTTCCGATAGAGTTGTTTACCGATTTGTCAATTTGTCTTAGTATTTCAGCTTCAATTAATTGCTCTTGAGTTACTCCATTGAATTTAGAGTCAAAAGTGAGCTTTACTGTGTCAACTTTATTTGCGTAGAAATTACGCTTACTAATATCACTTTTAGCACTAAGATAGGATTTATGTAGCGTTGAAATACACGCTAAAAAATGAGCGTCAGAAATGTAGCTCACATACTTGTTTTCCATGTTATCCACTGCTAAATATTTTGCCATTTACGAATTATTGAATTTTAGCGGGCGCAAATTTACGAAATTTAATCATATAAGTTGAAACAGTATCTGCTAGAAGGCTTGCAGTTGCGCCTTTAGGGTGCTGTCCTCCTTGTTGTCCTCGTCGCTGAGGAGCGCCCGTTCTATCACATCGGAGAGGAGGCGGGCCTTCCCGGCCATCATCTCGGCCAGTTTCTTCGGGCTTTTGATGGTCTGCCCGACGTAGGTGCAGAAGTCCTTGACGAGGTTTTCAAAACGGGCGAAATTATCGGGCAGGGGCCGGATGCCCTTTTCCGTCACTTCGCCAATGGCGATGCTGGTGACGAACTGCCCATCCCGGTAGAGCCGGAAATCGAGGTAGTCGGTGAAGAGGAGATTGGGCAGGGCAGCCTTGTAGCGGTCGAACTGTTCCTTGTTGCCCGTTTTCTTGTGGCCGTCGAGGTCACGGTCGCCGATGTCCTTGGCCTCCACGTAGCCGATTTCGATTTCCTTGCGGGTGAGGATATAGTCGGGCGCTCCGCAAGACTGCCGCTTAGGTTCGTTGGTGGCCCGTATGTCCGGCACGAGGCTTTCGATGAGTTGTTGGAGGTCGCCCCGGAAGGTGTGTTCTGTGGCGTTGCCTTGGGCGTAGCGGCGGGCGATATTGTCGAGGTATTGGGCGATGGTCATATTTGATGGGAGTGATTGGCCAGACCTCCGAAGCCTCCGTCCCAACATTTATCAGGCTGGATGTTTTGTGCTGCTCTGATGGCGATGAATGGGCGGTTGAAGGGTCGCATGTGCTTGGTTGTCTTGTTGCGGCTGCAAGATAGCCAAATGCCTAAAATCCCCAAGCACTCATGCCGCTTTTTTACCATCACTGCTCTTGCCGCAACTGCCCGAGGGCTTGTCTCAATTGCCCGAGGTCTTGCCGCAACGGCCCAGAACGTCGCCGCAACAACTCAAGGGCTTACCGCAATCGCCTGAGGGCTTGCCGCAAGCGTCCGAGGGCTTGTCGCAGCGACCCAAATTGTCGCCGCAACGGCCCAGAACATCGCCGCAACGACTCAAGGGCTTGCCGCAATCGCCCTTCCTAACATCTTCGTGGAGGTATTGGGCCATTAAGGCAATACGGCCATTAATGATAAGCAGGGTCGCCATAAAATCCCTATCACTGGCGGCAAGTACCAATTGCGCTACTCCGGCGACGGCATGTCACCGTTAACGATGAAAGTAGTGGTAAGGCCAGGCGCTGACCGGCTGGTTGGCGGAGCTTCGACTAATAAGTTTAGGCACCCCCCTTTTCACCCCCACCCAAATGTTGTTTAAACTTTACATGAATATAAACCAATAGGTCGTCCTCATCATCAGGCACAGGGGTTCCCGTCAAGCCTTCCAGAATCTTTCCTATCAAACGGTGCAGTTCGTTCACGTGTGGTTCCGCCTTTTTATTCTCAATCCTCAAGGGCTTCACCATCGGGATATCGTCCTGGCGGGGCGCATCCAAGGTCAGCAGGCAGGAAAAATCGGGGGCGGCCTTGTCACGCTCTGTGAGGTAGCCTTTTAGGTTGAAGCAGTTCTGGACGGTTTTTATGATGGAGGCATGGTCGAAGGGCGTATAGCCAGCGGGCCGTGCTATCAGCCCTTTTTTGATATAGGGATTCACGACCACGCAGGGCACCCGCACGCCGAAACGGTTGAAGAGGAACCCAAACTGACCGGGCTTGTTGCCGGGGTCGGGGTTTTTGGAAGTGGTCGGGGGCGGCACGTGGTCGTAAGTGCCCCCGTGCTCGTCGTAGGTGATGATAAACAGGGTCTGCTCGAAAGCTGGCGAGGACTTGACCATGTTGTAAATGTCGGCAATCAGCTTATCCCCCATGCGGATGTCGGAAGGTGGGTGCTGGTCGTTCTGGCCAGGCCCGCCGTAGTTGGGTTCCAGGAAGGAGTAGCTGGGCAGGTTGCCGCTCTCGCACCGCTTGTTGAAATCGGAGAGCGTCCCGAAATTTTCGTCGTACTTGCCTTGCAGTTGGGTCATGATGAGCCTCGTGAGTGAAAAATGGTCGGTCCCGAATTTCCCGTGCTCATCCTTTGCGGATGAAAAACCGTTGTCGCCAAAAACGCCCCAGCTCAGGTCTTTTCTTCCTGCGTCTATTTCATCCTGTATCTGGTTGAAAATCGTCCTGGCGTTGTTCTGGTAATTGGCGTGGTTGTTCAAATTGCCATTCGAGGTGGCGGTATGCACGAAGTCACGGTTGGGCAGCGTCTGGCTTGGGACGGAGCAATGGTAGTGGTCGCAGACGGCAAAGCTGCGGGCCAGTTTGCTCAGCACCGGCACTTGGGCTGGCGTATAACATTTCATGATGTAGCGGGCGTTGGTCGGTTCGGAGCCAAACCCGTAATACCCGTACAGCATCGAGTTTTGGTAGTTCTGGACAAAACCCATATTGGTGGCAGGCGGCGGGTACTGCGTTGGCACTTGGTATTTTGAATACAACTGGTGGCCCGTGTCCACATAGCCCTCGCCGGGGTCGGGATTTGGCAGCGTATAGTCCACGGGGTTGGGCACCGGTTTGCCCCGCCTTTTCTTGGGCTGGCCATTTTTCTCAATGCCTACTTTTTCGATGAAGGGAACGCCATCGGCATCCCAATTTTCGAGCGGGTTCCACAGGTCGTACGAAAGGCCCTCATATTGCTGCCCGTAGGGCGGTGTGGCATCCGCATACAACCAACCCAACAGGTTGTCGAAAGACCTGTTCTCGAGCATCAAAACCACGATGTGCTTGATGGTTGCTTGCAGCTTGCCGATGTTCGGCTTCAAGTATTGGTTCATGTTATTTTGATTTAGCGTAACCGGTTAGCAGGGGGGGAATTGAAAATTTTTACCCCAAAAACACCCCAAAACGTGGGAGGAGAGAGAAAAAATTTCATTTTTTCTCTCTCCTCCCACCTCCTCCTAAGTAGTTACCTTTTAGCTTTTACCTTAGGTTTCGTGCTTTTGGGCAATGCCGGATGCGATTTAACATGGGTAGCCTTTACCAGTTGCTGTGCATCCACACGGGAGTGCCCTGGAGGTGCCACGAGCAGGTCGGTTTTCGACAAGGCAGCCCATAGTTTGTTCTCCTGAAACGCAATCGTACAGCCTCCCCGTTTCTCTTGGGAAACCATGCGGTTGATGTCGCCCACGCAGACCCAATCGGAATCAACGCTGATGCCCCATTTGGCATGGTCGTGGGTCTCTGGCCAGTTCCAGGGGATGCCCAGCGGGCTTAGGTCAATGTACTTCACATCGAAAGTCTTGTGTACGCCGTCGCTGTCCAAGGTCGGGGGGATTTTGCCCCGTATCCAAGTCTCCACATCTATATCAGTTCCAATCGTGGGGCCTACCAGGTCGTTCCAGAAATCCTTACCCCATTTGCGGTTCTTGGCGATAACTTGAAAGGCAAGCCCTCCTCTTGATTGGCAAGGCAACACGTTGGAGTCGCCAGGGGCATTTGTATCAATGGGCTGGGTGAGGAGGAACAACGGGTCATTCTTAGCCAGCGAACTGGGGATGCGTGGCATATAGACCTGTGGCTCCTGGTGTTTGGCCATTTGTGCGGCGATTTTACTGGCCGTGGCCAGGTCAATCGAAATGCAGAGGAAGGTTTGGCCGTACTCGGGCGTGGGCATTTGCGAGGCTTTTGGGTCGGCAAACTTGGGCCACGAATGCAAGAGCCAAAGCGCCGTCTTGGTGGCCGTGTCGAAGGCAATCACGCCTTTGGTGTGGCCAAAACTGCTACTGTCGGTGTCTTTTGCACTGGTGGGCATTTCATCGTTGTAGAGGATCCATCCCGTGGTATCGGCTGGGTTGTTGAAAACGGCATTCAACGTAAGGTCAAGTGCGCCCTTGTCGTCCGTCAACAGGTTGGGCGATTGCACGACCTTGCCGATGGTCGGGTCGTAATAAACATATTCATACCCCGTGGCGGCTGGCTCATTGGCCGTTTTGCCAAGTTTTGGCACTTTATAAGCGAACCACCAGTCAACTGGTTTGCCGTTTTCATCCAATGCGGAGATTGTATTTTTGGTTGCCATTCTTTTATTTTTAGAATTATGGATTAGGAAGTTGTCAAAACATTGAAACGCCCTATCGCCACGGTTAAATGATTAAAAGGCTTCATCCTTTGAATTCCTATTGATACTCAAAAAATCAACCTTAAATATTGATAAAGCGGTGGTTGAAAAATAAAAAATTTCCAATTTTTTATTTTTCAACCACCGCTTTATCGTTTGATTTCGCCCACAACATTTGTTAAAAAAATATTGGTCTTATTTAGAATCCTTAGTCTCGCCACGTGATATCGGTACAGTTTTAACCCTGTATTCATCGGCCCAAAAGCCCTGTTTGGAGGCATTGTTCACCGTGAAGAAATTCTGCAAGGCAATGGCCACTTGGAATGAAAAGTCCGTGGAATAAGTTTGCGGATTCATGGATGTTGCGCATTCAATGTTCTGGAACCAATCCATCCAATTGGGAATCTTCTTCAGGTCAGGAACGGTTGTGCCATCGGTGGGTGCACCGGGAGGGATAAGGCTCGTGATTTGAGGATATTGCGCAGCGTTGTGGCACGACATGCAAGATACCGTGTTCAAGTCCGCTGGCCCGTTCAACCGCCCATTCCACCCAAGGTGCTGCGGGGGCAGGTCATTGCTGGCGAAAATGGTTGTTTCCTTCAGCTTGGGGTTGACAATGGTCTTGGTGAAAGGATAGGCATTGATGGTGCTGACCGTGTCCTTGGGTTCATTGCCCCACATCAACCCAACGGGGACGAGGTTCATGAACTTGTTCTCTTTGTTCAACTGCCCGTTGTAGCAGAAGGTGCCGAACACCCAGCCCGTCCCTTCAGGGTTCGATGGGCTACGGTCTGCCCTTGGGTCACGCACCGCAATGTCCATTTGCAAAAGGTTCACCTTGCCCACTACCCGTTTGGATGATACCCAAAAGTTTTCGGTGATAAAAGCCGTCCATTGCAGGGGATTTACCAAATAATCTACCCTGTCGGTGCCTTTTGGGGCATCCGTGAACAATAATTTGGCGAAGACAGTGCCGTCGGGAAAACCGCCATCGGGGAACCGTTTGTCCAGCACGGTCGGGTCTGGTTTTTCAGGGTTTTTCCACATCCTGCCCATGGCATAGCCTGCCATGTCGTTTACCAGCGTAATGGCATACACGGAATAATCACCAGGCACCCCTTTTTGGTCAGGCCCCAATTGGAAAGGGTTTACCCCCGCTTCCTTGATAAGGCCATGAAAGCCTTCGGTGCCCCCGTTTGGTGGATAAGCCCCGGGGCCGGTTGCGGAGGGATGCAGCCAAGGGATATGGTACCATTCACGCACCTTGTTTTCGAAGGGGTCCCAATCGGGGAGGTTCCCCTCAAATGCGTAATCACGCACCGCTTCGATGTATTTAAGCGGTTCTTTTTTGAAATCAATGGACAAGAAATCTGGGAGCTTCTGTGGCTTTGTCAAAGGGAAATCCGCCTTTAGGCGAAATATCGGCTGGTCGGAATAAAATGAATCGTATTCTGCCAGGCTTACCATGTACCCAAAATCCGGGAATGCGTTTTGTTCAGTCGGCAGTTCTGCCGAGGTGTTGCCCGTGTCGGTGACGGGTGAAGGTGTTTCCTTCTCTTTTTGCCCGCACGAAAATGCGAGGAAGGAAATTGCGATCAACAGGAAGGTCAGTTGTTTCATTGTAGGTCCTTATTTATTTTAAATGGTGAAAAAATGCCTTATCATTTGTGCTAAATTGCAGTACAATAACCATAGCTGTTCAGGGCACCTGCCCTGAACGCCACCGTTCTTGTATTTCCCCTTTTGGCACGTTTGGAGTTAGTTCACAGTGCCAGCCCTTTTCGTCAGGCTTAAAGGTCTTCCGTCCTTACTTCACATGCACGCTGTACTTCCTGAACCGTCGCAGGGGCGTCAAACTGGAACAGTTTATCAAGCCCCCGCTCGACCCGGGATGCCCGAATCGCCGCCTTGATGGCGAAGAAAACGCTATTGGCAAGTACCAACGGAGGTTCGCCAACTTCTTTTGCAGAAAAGATTTCATTGGTATCCTCCGGAATCATTGCGACTGATTTGTCTCCCCTTGGGAACAGGTAGGTGTTCATCTTCAACGGTATCGTCGTCACTGCCGGGATTTTGTATCGCCAAGTGTTCGTGGTATTGAGTCGTCCCTTGTGCTCGCCGTCGGGCTCCGTGACCAATTTCTCGGTCATGAGGTAGCCGATGCCCTGTACGAAGGCTCCTTCCACTTGGCCAATATCTATGGCAGGGTTCAAGCTCCAGCCCATGTCGTAGATAATGTCAGAACTGATGATTTTGACCTCCCCGGTGAGCACGTCAACTTCTGCCACGGAGCAGGCTGCGGAATAGGTAAAGCCAACAAATGAATCAACCCCCCCGCCAAGCACGGCTTTTTCGTCTATGGCAATGCCGGGTATATCAGGTTGCTCCGCCATAGGCTTAAAATGCATGGCAGGCACCTGCACTTCGCCGCCTTTTATATTTGCCGTAAAGGTAGCAACGAGGCTCACACGCATTTGAGAAGCCAAATTGGTCAGGTTCTGCCAGATGGTGGACTTGTTGCCCCTGCCATCCGTGACACTCGTGGCCCATCCCTTGCCCACGCCAGCGCCGTAGTTCCAGAAATCAATATTCCTGGCCTTGCACCAGTCATCCCCATTTTCCTTCAACATCCGGTAGCCGAACTCCATCAGGCGCTCCCGCAATACCTGGCAAGTTTGCTTCACGGCTTCGCAAGAATAGGGCGTACCAGCCGAGGCGCCCGTGCTGGTCGGGTTCGGCGTCACGGCGGTGTTGACCTCCCCGATATAGATCATTTCCATCGGCAAACCCAGCACATAAGCCGCCACCTGTTCTGCTTGGGTGGCCAGCCCTTGACCTATTTCAACCCCCCCTTGGTGTACCACGATGGTGCCATCGCTGGGGTTGACGACCACAATGGCGGTGGACTGTTCCAACAAAAGGAGGTTGTAGCCAGAGCCGTATTTGACCGGAATCATGGCAATGCCCCTTTTCCGCCATTTATTGTCACGGTTGAACTGCTCGACTTCCAGGTATTTCTTCTCAAATTCCGAGACCTCCTTTGCGTAGGCCCAAACCTGTTTCATGTAGCAGTAAGACAGTGCCTGTCCAAACGGGGTGACGTCGCCCCGGTCGTAGAGGTTCATCTCCCGCACATCCTCTGGCCGCATGCCGATGGAAATGGCTGCGTCGTCAATCGCATTTTCCACGATGTTCTTGCCCTGCACGTCGCCAAAAGACCGCATGGCAGTGTTGGGGGCCGTGTTCGTCCTGCATACATCAATTTGGCTGGCGAAATTGGCGATGCGATAAGCGTTGTCCGTGCGCAATTGCACACAGTTCGATACCACAAACGAGCAGTCGTAGAACGCCCCGCCGTCTCCCCACATGTTCAATTGGAAGCCGTGAAGGATGCCCTTGGCCGCTGGGTTCCCAGATCCATTGTCAATGGCGATTTTGTATTCTCCGTAATAGGCGTGGCGCTTGCCAATCATGGCAGTGTCCTCATCCCTTGGCATGGCGAGGCGCACCGGCCGCTTGGTCGCTTTCGCTGCCACAGCGGTTGGTCCAGCTATGAAACGGGTTGGCTCCGTCTTGCCGCCAAAGCCCCCACCAACATAGGTGACCTTTACCTCGACATGGTTGCGCTGTACGCCCAATGCCATGGCGACGGTATCGTGCATTCCTCCAGGGCTTTGCACCGAGGGCCTGACGACCATCCGGCCTTCATCCACAGGGATGGCGATGCAAGCTTGCGTCTCCATGTAAAAATGCGCTTGGCCACCACAAAGCTGCGAGGACTCCACGACCGTGCAAGGTGCCGAACTGACCGTGGCCGTGCGGGTAACAATGGGCAACTCCCGTCGCAATACGCTGGGCACTGTTGGCATATCGCCACCCGCCCAATCAAACTGGCTGCCAGGGCGGACTATCCGCCAGATATGCGACACAAATGTTGCTGAAGTTGGCGCATCAGGGAAGATGCTGCCTTTCTTGATGGCATCCAGTAGGTTGAAAATAGGCTCGCCCCACTTGCCCACCCATGGGGCCCCCAAATCGGTATAGGCCACACATTCTGCCGTTACATAAGCGGCAATGCGAATGGCCTCCTCTTGGTTCTCTGCAAGCACCATCGCAATGGACTGCCCTACATAGCTTATCATCTTCTCCGCAAAAAGCGGCTGGTCGGACCCCATGCCCTGTAGGTTGACCCCGCCGTTTTTTATGTTTTCATGGGTAATAAGGTCGGTAAACGATGGGAAGCACTGCTTTAGGTGCCTGCGCAAAAGCTCTGCTGAAATGTGCTTATCATGTCCAGGCTTCACAAAATGATAGTTCTTGAGGGCATGGCGTGACTGCACAAATGCGCCGTTAAGGGTGCGTGATGGCACGGGGAGTTCCTGCGTGTAGTGTATCTGCCCCGATGTTTGGTACATCGCCGTGACCTTGATGACGGGCTGCGCAACGGGTGCCTTCCATGCCTGTGTCGAGTAGGTTTGCGTTCCATCGCTCACTGGCCAATTGCCCCATTGCACCTCACCGGAAGACACCAGGTTTTCCGGTATTGCTACCCCTTTTGCCATCAAGGCGTTGACGACGGCCTTGTATAAAAACGATACTGCCAGCTGTGTGCGGTATTCAGCGGTGAATCCTTCGTCTGGCACTTCCTTCATCCGATCCGTCCAAAGGGCAAGCTCGGCGGAGACCTCATTGCTCAAAATGGTAGAAAGCTCGGCAATATTGGCCAACGAAAGTTCCGTGCCGTTCATGGCTTTTTCCGTTAGGACGGCCCGCCAAGGATAGGGCGCTATGGCCCCAAAAACGAGGTTTGCGGATTGAATCTTGACTCCCTGTGAAAATTTGAACTGCGTCGTCGCATTGACAATACTGTGGGCGTTCACTTCACGGAGTGCTACTTTTTGCGCCAGCACCACGTCATTGGGGCCACCCAATGGAATGGCATACGAGGCTATCACGATGCGGTCGGCCAGCGTTCGGTCTTTTATCGCCGCTTGGACGAGTTGCTCCGCAATCAATTTCTTCTCATCGAATGCCCCTTTGCTGTTCAATTCAAAGTACCGGATTTCAGCACCAACTGCAAACAACACGGTAAACAAATCGGATGGGAACGGCTCTCCCGTGCCCTTGGGTATGTGCCGGAGCACCAGCATCGTGTTGCCGCCCAATGAGGCAGCGTTGCGAACGATGCGGCCTGCCGTGCGGCGGGCCATAAAGTCCAATGCCTCCAAAACAGCGCGCTGCGCTGTACCCTTACCGTGGTCGAGGTTCCATTTTTTCAATGCTTTGGTGAGCATTTCAATAAAATCGTTGTACGTCGTCCCGGACGATACGATGACCTTGTTGTCCCGAACCCCGTTGGCAATGTTCAGCTCCGGCAGGAACCGTATATCTATATAGTGGGTGTTTTCGTTGTATTCCGCTTTGTAAATGCCGTACGAGGTATTGCCATGAACCAGCCTCGTGTTTTTGGACGGCCCGCTTTTCATGGCCGCCGCCAGGGCCGCCATGCTGTCCGGCGTCGTCCACCGCCCTGTCGTGATGCCCGATGCACCGCTTTTGGCTTTAGGTGGGAACGGGATGGTCACGGAACCGGGAAGCTGTGCAGCAGAGCCACTGTCCTCGACACAGGGCATCCGGTTTGCTTCGTCCTTCTTAGTCCAGTTCGAGGCAAACGTTTTCATGCCAGTGAGGATGGACCTATAGCCTGTGCATCGGCATAAATTGCCATCAAATGCATCTTCAATTTCCTTTTTGGTGGCCTTGGGATTGTTGGCGATGAACTCGGACATGTTCATGACAAAGCCTACGCTGCAATAGCCACATTGGCTGCCATTGTTGAGGGCCAATTGGTAGGCAACGGGGTTCATGCCGTCGTGTGTGTGTTCCGATGGGTGGTCGGCCACTTGGGGAATGACCTTCACCAGCGAACTTGCGGCCAACTTCTTGGGGCCTGCGTCAATTGCTGCCTCGGCTGTTGGACGAATTGCTGCGCCAACTTCGGCTAAGACCGATTTTCGTTTTTTCTCCAGCAATTGCTGCGCCTTCAAAAAAACCGGCGAATGGTGCTGGTCAAGGGGTGCGCCGCTACGGGTTGCACTGGGCCGGTAAACCATATAGGTGGGGTTAGGCTTGCGGGCAGCACCAGTGCCTTCTACGGTGGTGACCACCAGCCCGTCCAAGGCACAGACAGGGCGCAGGCAAGAGTTGATGGCACGGTGTTCGGGCTTGCCTTGCTCCTCGTCCCAATGGGAAAGTATAACGGTACACCCACCGCAGCCGCCTTGGCCGCAGGGCTTTTTTGGACCAGCAAGTCCGACTTCGGGCGATCTCAGGTAATCAATAAGGAGAAGGTCAGGAGAAGGGTCTTCTATAGAGACAGGCCTCCCATTGAGGAAGAATTCAACATTGTTTTTCATTTGGTTTGTGAATTTTGTGTTTTTATCAAATTAAAATGATTCGGCACTCATTCAATCAAAAATAGCGAATCTTACTTGTTTCGTGCTCCTCAACTGTCAAAATATCGTTTTGATGTTCTGCCGACTTCCAAATTAAATGAGTGTCCTTCAAATTTTGGCGAAAATTATGTTAAGAAAAGAATATCACAAAATATTTTTTAAAAATGTTTCAAAAACCTAAAGTATCAGGTTGTTATCTTCCAAAAATGAGGATGCTTGGCCTTGGCGCATGTTCAGCGGGAAGGTGTGGCCGCCCATCCTCGGTTCGATGGAGATGCTGTAGGAATTGAAGCGGTACGATGAGGAAAAGCCGCAAATCGGTGCGTAAAGCAACGATTGTTGAATATACTTGTCCATGAAGCACGTTAGCCTTGAAATCCAATTCAAACAATAGTGCAACAAAAAATGATGAAATTCCCAGCCCTTGCCTTTCTATTGGCAACCATGCTTTGCTCCCCGGACCTGACAGGGCAAAATGCAGCAACCGCTGCCAAAACCGCTATTGACAGCATCATCGAAAAGAAAATGCTGGAAACCGGGATAGTTGGGGCCGGGGCGGCCATCATCATTGATAAAAAACTGGTCTGGTCAAACGGCTATGGCTATACCGACCGGGAAAGCAAAACGCCTTTTACTGCTTCAACGCTCATGAACATTGGTTCTATCGCCAAGACGTTTACGGGTGCCTGCATGATGAAGGCGTTGGAGGAAGGCAAGGTGTCGCTCGACGAGGACATCAACGCCTATTTGCCGTTTAAAATCGTCAACCCTTATTACCCCAATGCCAAAATCACCTTGCGGCATTTGGCCACGCATACATCGGGCCTGGCCGACCGTTATCCTTTTTATTCCGACAGCACCTATTATTATGGAGGTGCCAAACCTGAGCCGTTGGGCGAGTTTTTGAGGAGCTATTTCTTGCAGGGCGGCAAGCATTATTCAAAGGCGAATTTTTTGGATAAAAAGCCCGGCACCTACCGGGAGTATTCCAATATCGGGGCTGGTCTGGCTGGCTATATTGTGGAGCTGAGAACAGGCAAAAAACTGAACGAATACAGCAAGCAGCATATATTCGGCCCGCTTGGGATGCCCGCTTCTGGTTGGTTTTTGTCGGAAATAAACACCGGCAACCACAGCAAATTATACAATAAAGCGGGTGGCAGCATTGTCCCAATCCCGTGGTACGAAGGTACGACCTACCCGGACGGCGGCGTGCGGACTTCTGTGCTCGAACTGTCGAAGTTTTTCATTGCACTATTGAACGACGGCAAATACCAGCGTGCCCGGATATTGAAAAAAAAGACCGCCCAAGAAATGCTCCGGTTCCAGCACGATGCTGCCAACAAGCCCGAAAACGTGAAATTGGAGAAGCTCAATTCAGGCTTGTTTTGGGCGACCAAAATGGGGGCCACCCGTATCGGCCACAATGGCTCCGACCCCGGCGTCAGAACCTTCATGCTTTCTGATTTGACCAAGGAGGTTGGGGTGATTTTGTTCTTCAACACGTCCCTCACAGAAGAGGAGGAAGGCAAATATTTCGAATTTTATGACGAGCTGTACAAATATGCTTTGACCATAAAATAACGAGCAAATTCCGCTAACTAAACATGGATTCCATCCAACAAAAAATCATCGCTGCTTACGAGCAATTGGCCGAAAGCTACAACCGCCTGATTGACCACAAGCCGCACAATGCCTACTACGACAGGCCCAACACGCTGGCATTGCTGCCGGAAGTAGAGGGCAAGTCCATCCTTGATGCAGCCTGTGGGCCGGGGAAGTATGCCGAAATCCTGCTGGAAAGGGGCGCTACGGTAACGGGCTTCGACATCAGCCCGAAGATGGTCGAACTGGCCAAGGAGCGGAACGGGGGGCAGGGGAATTTCTTCGTGCATGACCTTTCCAAGCCGTTTGAAACGCTCCCCGACGAGTCCTTCGACATCGTGCTGTGTGCCCTCGCATTGCAGTACGTCCACGACTGGACATTGACCATCCGGGAATTCCACCGGGTATTGAAACCCCAAGGCAGCTTGGTCATCTCCACGGAGCATCCGTTTTTTGATTTCAATTTCTTCAAGGCCACCAATTATTTCCAGACCGAGCCTGTCAAATGCACCTGGAAGGGCTTTGGTACGCCCGTGGAAGTGAACAGCTACCGTAGGCCGCTAATTGCCTGCATTTCGCCCATTACTGAGAATGGTTTTTACCTCGATAAATTGGTTGAACCGCTTCCCACAGCGGAATTCGAAAGGCTCGACCCCCGGCATTTTAAGGAACTCAGTGAATTTCCTTCGTTTTTGTGTGTAAGGGCGGTGAAGCGGTAAGGGATGTATGGGTTATGCGGGGCGGTATGTTTTTTTTGGGTAAGGTGCAATGAGTAGTGCGGTAGCACCAAACACTCGCCAAGCCCCAGTTCTTCAGCCCTCGGTAAAAAACAAAACTTGGGTCACCCAACCAACACTTCCAACGAAAAAATGCATATCTATCAAAAACGACTGCCGACCAAGCCCATTTTTTAGCAAATTTGCGGAAAATTACCTGACCGCTTATGGCTTACGAATACACCACGGATGAGCAGTCCCTGTTCCAACGGATGAAGGACGGGGACATGGCCGCTTTCCGTGCCCTGTACGACCGCTACTACAAGTACCTCGTCGTTACAGCCAACAACATCCTCGGCGATGGGGAGGCCGCCCGTGACCTCTCGCAGGACGTGTTCTTCGACCTGTGGCGGAAGCGGGAGGAAATCGAGGTGCAGACTTCCCTAAAGGCATACCTCCGCCGCTCGGTCGTGAACAAGACCCTTAACCACATCAAGGCCCGGCGGCTCGACTATACAGACCCCAGCCAGTTGCCAGAGCGCCCCTCCCCTGCCCTCGACGCGCATTCACGGCTCGAAACCACTGATTTGGAGCAGGTTATACATGCCGCCATCGCTGCGCTCCCAGAGCGTTGCCGCATCATCTTCACCCTTTGCCGCCTCGAAAACATGACCCACAAGGAAATTGCGGAGCAGCTCAGCATCTCCACCAAGACCATCGAAAACCAGATGACCCGTGCCATTGCCAGCCTGCGGGAAGCCGTCGGGCCGCACATAGCACCAGCCCTCTTGGCATGGCTGGTGGGTGGGGGTGGTTTTTATTGAAAAATAGCTTGCTTGCCATCAGGGCAGCGGCGATGGGTTCTATTTTTTGATATAAGAAGTAAGATAGACGATATAAGATTTCAGATTTATTGGCGATTTTCGGATTGCAGAATTGTGATTTACCAGCGAACCAAAGCATTTTGGGCTTGGCTCGGCCTCCCAAATCTTATATCTGAAATCGTATATCTTATATCTGAAATCAAATTCATCGTGGCTATGTAAAACAAATCGCCTCTTTCATTAGGGGAATCGCCCTGCCCGATTGTCTTGGTAGCGACATCTTCTCTTGCGCTAGCGCAAGCGGAGGCAGATCGAGCAAAACAAAACCACCAACCCATCACGTTCCGCAATTTTCAGCCTATGAAAGAAGAAACTTACATATCCCTTTTGCAAAAAAAACTCAGCGGCTCGCTGTCGTCCACCGAGCAGTCCGACCTGGACGGCTGGTTGGCACAATCGCCTGACAACCAGCTTATTGCAATGTATGTCGAGCAGGTATGGCAGGCCAGCGGCAACTTCAGCCAGCCCGTTGAGGTGGACGAGGACGCCGACTTCGCCAAGCTGGAGCGCCGGATTGCAGCCGCTGCCGTCTCGGCCAGTCCAAGTGCCAAGGTGGTCGCCATGCGCCCCAAGCGCAATTGGCTGGCCATCGCCGCTGCGGTGACGCTGCTTTTGGCAGCCCCTTTGGTGCTCCGCAAATTCATGGCCGGGGAACCAGCCCAAGCTGAATTGGCCACTACTAGCACTGCGGCTGCCGCACCCATCGAACTGGCCGATGGCTCCAAGGTCTGGGTCAACAAGAACTCATCTTTCCGCTACTTCACTGCCAACGAGGGCAAGGAGCGCCGGGTGGTGCTATCCGGCGAGGCTTTCTTTGAAGTGGCCAAGGACGCCGACCGCCCATTCGTCGTTCAGACCGCCCTCGGCGAAGTGACGGTACTGGGCACCTCCTTCAACGTGAAGGACGACCCTAAAGACCAGACGCTACAAGTGAACGTGAGCACGGGCAAGGTGCGGCTGCAACCTACTGGTGCCGAGCAACATCTTCTGTTGGTGGCCAATGAGACAGGCATTTTTGACCAAACCAAAAACAGTCTCGTCAAATCTGGTGGCGCAGCCAACAACGCCGCCGCCTGGCACACCCAGCGGCTGGTCTTCGAGAATGCCAGTTTTGAAGAGGCCCTTCGCCAATTGTCGGCTTTGCACGGTGTAAGTTTAACCGCTGACAATGAGCAGGTTAAGCGTTGCACCTTGACCGTCACTTTCGACAGGAAGCCGCTGAACGAAGCCCTTGAGACATTGGCAACAATGTTTGGGGCAACCGTGGAAAAACTAGCCGAAAACGAGTACCTCGTCAAGGGCGGGCGCTGTGGGTGAGCGGGCAGTACATTGTCGCTAAGACCAAAAGCCATATTCTACGTCAAGTTCGGATAAGAACTCTTGTAATTAATTGATAACCAAACTCTTTTGAAAAATGGAGTGCGAAAATGGCTATGCAGTCATCCTTCGAGAGGGCGGGTTATCAAACCCGCCCGGTGCGGTAAAGGCGGGTTTGATAACCCGCCCTCTCGTTTCAAGGCACAGCCAGAACTACAACCCCTGTTTTTTCCCAAGAAAGCCAGTTCTGTAATCCAGACCTCACGTTATTCTACACCATTAAAAAGTTCCGAATGGCTTCAGGCCCAATTTATTTAAAATACCCACGACCCTCAAGGCCATTCTGCATGGCGCTGGGGGTCGTGCTAGTTTTGCTGCTAGCGCAATTGACGAGTAATGCCCAGGGGCTGCTCGACCGCCCTGTTTCAATACTGGCAAAGGATGTCACCGCAGCACAGGCGCTTAAGCAGTTGGCCAAACAGGGGAAGGTATCATTGGCCTATAGCGAGCATTTTTTTAAATCAAGTCAAAAGATAACGGTGAGCGCCAAGGACCAACCACTGAGGGGGGTACTGGCAACGATATTGAACGGCACGGATGTTGGCTTCAAGGAGTTGAACGGGCAGGTCGTGCTGTTCATGAAGGAAGCGGCGGAACTGCGCCAGATGACCATCAGCGGCTTCGTGGAGGATGCACAGTCCGGCGAACGACTGATTGCCGCCACGGTCTATTGCCCGGAACATGGGCAGGGCACCATCACCAACGAATATGGCTTTTACAGCCTCACGCTCCCTCCTACCGCCTCCTACCTGAATTTCAGCTATATCGGCTATGGCGAGGCCAATGTTAAGGTAGCCCGTTTACCACAGCAGCGCATCAACCAGCCGTTGGAACCAGCCTTGATGTTGTCCGAAATCATCGTGACGCCGCTCTCGGACAGTGCCAAGGCCAGCCTCCTCCCCTCGCCCGGCAATATGCAGCGGTTCAAGCCGGAGGACTTCAAGGCGGCCCCCGACCTAGGCGGCCAGAGCGACCTGATGCGCATCATGCAGCTGCTGCCGGGCATGCAGACCGGGGTGGACGGCATTTCGGGCCTTTACGTGAGGGGCGGCAATGCCGACCAAAACCTCGTGTTGTTGGACGGTGTGCCGGTTTATAACCCCGACCACCTGCTCGGCATGTTCTCCGTGTTCAACACCTCGGCCATTCGCAGTGCCAAACTGCTAAAGGGCGGCGTACCAGCCCGGTATGGCGGACGGATTTCATCGGTCATAGATGTCTATACCAAGGAGGGCAGCAACCAACGTTGGGGCGGCGAGGTGGAGGCTGACCTCATCGGGGCAAAGGCGATGGTGGAAGGGCCGTTTGCGAAGAAGAAAGGCTCGCTGATGCTGAGCGGGAGGCACTCACATTCTGATTTCTACCTGTTGCCTACGGTTGTCAAATTAATGGCGGCAGATGACCTCGATTCTCCCAATTACGCATTCTACGACTTCAACGCCAAGGCCAATTACCAGTTCTCGGAAAAGGACAAGCTGCACTTCAGCTTCTACAAGGGCAACGATGGCTTCAAGGCCGAGGAGGTTTTCCGGGACAGTTTTTTGGAGGACAAGAGCGAATACAAGTTCGATTGGGGCAACACCATCACTTCCCTTCGCTGGAACCACGTCTTCAACCACAAATTGTTCTCCAACACATCCGTGAACCTAAGCTATTTCCGGTTTTTGCTGGGCTTACTGGGCAAAATCTCCAATGCTTTCCCGGGCGAGGACCCAGTTTCTTACACGGTTTTTTTGGGGGTAAAATCTGAGATACGTGACCTCGCCTGGAAGACCGACTTCGACTATGCACTTTCCGAGCGGCACTACCTGCGGTTCGGCATTGGGGTTGCGAACCACCAGTTTTCGCCAAACCTTTCCTCTTTTCAGGATGATTCCGGCATAACGGACAGCCTCGAAATCGAAGACTTTTTTGAAATAGGCTCGCCTAACACAAAAAAAGCGTACAGTTTTGAGGCATACTTGGAGGACGAGTGGCTGCCTTCGAAGAACCTATCGTTCAACTTCGGCCTGCGTTTGGCCGGGTTCCACAGCGGCGGCAAGTCGTACCTGCTGCCAGAACCCCGCCTCATTGCTGCCTACCAGTTTGCGAAGTACCACAAAATGGCCGCCTCGCTCACCCGCAACACGCAGTACCTGCACAGGGCCAACCCCGTGGGCTACAATTTCCCTTCCGACTATTGGACGCCGAGCAACAAACGGCTCGCCCCGCAGAAGGCATGGCAAGGCACCATTGGGCTGGAAGGCAAATTGCCATGGGGGTTCGGCTACTCCGTGGAAGCGTACCACAAGTCCATGACCGGGCTATTGGCTTTCCCTGACAGCATTATCTTCGACCCATTTTTGACGGAAGCCGACCCCGACGAACTGCTTGTTCCAGTTGACGGGAAAAGCATGGGGCTGGAGTTCTTGGTGCGGAAGGAGGAGGGGCGCATCGGCGGCTGGCTCGGCTACGCATTGGCCAAGAGCACGAGGCAATCCGACCAAGTGAACTACGGCAAGACCTATCATTTCCTTTTCGACCGAAGGCATGAGCTGAAGCTATATGCCTACGTGCGGCTGGGGCAGCGTTGGGTGGCAAGTGCCAACTGGCTCTACGGCTCGCCAAACCCCAAGGCAACGGACGAAGGCCCCGTGGAGGCGCCACCAGGTGAGGCCAACTCCATCCGGGGCAGCGCCAACCACCGCCTCGACCTCTCGTTGCTCTATACCATCAGGAAAGGAAAATGGGAGCAGCGGCTGAAAGCCAGTGTGTACAATGCCTATAACCGCAAGAACGTGGCTTTTTATACTTACCAGTATGATATAAATGGCAACTACAGCCTTGAGCCCGTACACTTGCTGGGCATCAGGCCAGGCGTATCGTACGAGGTGAGGTTTTAGGGGGTTAAAGTTTTAGGGGGTTAGGGTTCTGGGGTTATCAAGTTTAGATATTACCCCAATAACCCGAAAACCTTAGAACCTCAAAACCCGAAAAAAAAAATCCCACCCCGTTAGGGGATACCCCCAGCTGGGTTGTCTGGTAAGTATAAAGGGAGCAAAACAAGCAGCCCTTTTCCAAATCAAAGAATTTTTCAAGTAACAACGGTTTGGGGCGCTCTACCCCACCAGCCACTGGAGGTGTCCAATGGCTGGGAGTAGATTCCTATGCCGGTATTTTTTCAACATCAATTAATCTAAAGCCATGATGAACATCGTTAAGTCATTCAAAATCAACTTGTTGGCCCTTCTTGTACTTTCTTTTTTCGCAGCTTGCAAAAAAGACGCCGCCACCCCTAACCCAATCGAAGGCGATTTCTCCTTGAACAACAGCGTACAACAAATCGTGAGCCGCAGCACCGACCCCGAAAGCGAAGAGCTTTGCTTTGAGCTCGGTTACCCCATCACCATTGCACTGCCCGATGGCACCAACCAAACTGCCGAGAGCGAGGAAGAACTCAGCGAGATTTACAACGACTGGTTCGAGCAAAACCCAAACGCCAACACCTGCCCCGCCATCGTCTATCCGATAACGGTGGTCAACGGGGACGGCACTACTCAATCGGTGGCCAGCGAAGAGGAACTGATCGGACTCTTGACCGCCTGCATCGAAATTGACCTGGGCTGGGAGGACTGCTTCACCATCCAGTACCCTGTGACCGTGCTATTTCCCGATGGCACCTCCACGACCGTCAACAACGACGATGAACTGGCTTATGCCATGTACAATTCCGGCAGCGTCAACGACTCGCTCTACCCCACCATCCAGTTCCCCATCACGGTGGTGAAATCAGACGGCACGACGGTTTTGGTTGAAAATGAGGATGGCCTCAACGCCATTTTTGAGGAATGCTACGGCATTATTGACGAGCCAATCGAGCCTTGCTTCGAGTACGTATTCCCTGTGAACGTGGACCTGCCAGACGGCACGACTGCCACGGCCAACGATGATGAGGAACTCGCTGCCATCTTCAACGAATGGTTCGAGAACAATCCATGCGACTCCACGACTACCAGTTTCCCAGTCATCGCCTATCCGTTGAACCTCCTGCTGACAGATGGCAGCGTCGTCACCGTCAACAGCGACGAGGAGTTAATGGCCCTCTTTGAGAACTGCTATGGTGATGGTGGCGGGCTTGGCATCGAAGACTGCCTGAGCTTCAACTACCCGATTACCATCGTACTTCCAGATGGAGTATCAGCCGCCGTCAACAGCGACGATGAACTGATGAACACCGTGATGGGATGGTTCGAGGAAAACCCCGACAGCGAAGAGGAACCCACCCTCGACTACCCTGTCAGCGTCACCCTCACCGCCGATGGCAGCGTGGTCACGGTCAACAGCGATGAAGAACTGGACGCTATTTTCAACGAATGCTACGAAGGTTTCGCAGGGGCAAGCCAGCACCTCGTACTGGGCGGCAAGGATTCGGTGGCATCGAAGGCAGCCATGAAGCAATATGCAAAGCACCAAATCGCCAAGCGCCAAGTGGTCGAGCGGATGTTGGGCAAGCGAGCCAAGTAAAAGAACTGTATCTCTAACAACACACGCTGAATATGGAAGGGGGGAGCAAAAACCAAGTTTTTACTTCCCCCTCACGCTCCCTTCTAATTAGTTAAACTGTATTTTTGTAAGGATGAAATAAAGCGGAGGCACCTTCTGGTGCTTCCGCCTTTTTTGTTTTAAGCGTTCACATCACGCCACTGTAAACTTATCTGTGTGTACCTGATAAGTATCCTGCGAGTTGGGAAACCGTGCCCGCATCTTCTTGAACTCGAAGCTGTCGCCCGGCGATAGGGCTTTTAATTGCGCTACCATTTCATTGGTCAGTCGGTTGGAGGTGCCCTGCAAGGCGGTAGCCTTGCCACCCTTCACGATTTCCAAGGTGAAACTGGTGATGATGGTCTCCGAGGCGCCGGGGCAGCCTTCTATCTGTAGGCTGGTTTTACCTGCGAAGTCTTTTTTGGCGATTTTGCCGCCCGTCTTGCCACAGAAGACGAGGTGGCCGCCGCCAACGTCGAACTTGGCTGCGATTGGCTTGCCCTTTGGCATGGCGGCAGCATGGGCGTTGTTTGTGAAAGCAGCAAAAATGCCGAGCACAAGTGCTGCGAGGAGGAAAGATTTGATGGTACTTTTCATGATGATAAGCATTAAGAGTGATTAAGTAATTGTTGAAATTGTTATGACTGTTGCAAGCGGCTGAAAATCAGTTGATTATTCAGGTATCTTCCAGTAAAATAACCTAAACTAATTTTATTGAGGTACTTAAGCGCATATTTCTCATCAATGGTGCTTGGGTTCAGGTAATTCAAAATAGTCGCTCTTTGTGCTATCCAATGATTCCGATATGGTTTTAAAGTTTTCCGTGGTTGGTTTTAAGTTCACGTATTTATCAATGATGGCCCGATGCCTATAAATGATGAACGTGTTTTCAGCACTTGGGTCAATCTCGTTTAGGTTTGCCTCGCTTTCCGTGTCTGTGAAGGAGGGAACATAAGTCAAAGCTATTTTTTGCAGCCCCAACTCATTTCCTACCTGCGCCAACTCCGCTTGCCGTGCTTGTTTGCTATAATTTCTTGAATTTCCATAAACAAAATATGCCTTCAGGTATTTTTCCCTCGATATGCTTTCATCGTCTAAATACTTCAGCCATTTTTTGATTTCAAGCCAATTCGGATTGTCGCCAACAAAATAAACGATTCCGTGATAGCGCCCATATTTACATACAGGGCAGGTTCTTGTTCCCTTATCTGGCCCAAATGCATGAAATGGGATAAATGAAGGTTGGTCTTCGCCAATATTTAAACCTGACTGATTGTTAAGGTTAGCCCCTATTGGATAGTTTGGAATATTTAAACCAAGTACAATATTGTGTTCTGCTACTTGAATTTTACCATCAAGCACAACCCTTAATAGCTCCGTGCCTGCCCTATCCATTTTGCCATATTTTTTCTTTTGGCCTAAATACAAAGGGTCGTCGTCAAAATAAAGGTCTGCATAATATTCGTTCTCAAAATTGGCTTCTTTTATTGATAAGTGAATATGTTCCGGAATGTCCGCATTGGGATAAGCCTTGGGCCTTGAAGTCTGAATGGTGTAGTTCCCGTGCTCGTCCGGTTTTACCCAACCCCTTAATTTGCCATGCCTTTTTGCCGCTGCTGGGGTTTGTTCGTTGGAGGAGTACAAGCCCTTATCATCGGTATGCCAATAGTAAATAACAACATCTCGTGCAGGTGTTTTACCGTCCAACTGAAAAACCTTGCCTGTTATCTTGAGCTTTTGAATCCCATCTGCCCAACCGATGCTTGTATGGGTTGAAGAAATTTCATTGGGCATTCCAGCATACATCATTTCACAGCCTTCACAGCCATCGCCAACGATTTTCCCTGTGCCGGGTTTTCCCCCATCTGGCGTATTGCTGCCAGATTTTACCTGCCCATTGCAACCTGACAGGAAAGTGAAAAGAATCGCAATAAGTCCAATCTTTCTCATAAGGTTCTTATTTTGTTGTTTCGTTTTAAGTTGTGGCATAGTTGCCTCCCATTAAAACCTGCCACAAACATACCCCTGCACAGAACGCAATTTTCAGAAAGAAGACCAACGCCAAACCAAGGGCTAAGAACGACGGTTTTGACCCCCGTTTTGCCGTTGGGCAGGTGAATATGGTTGTTCTGCTCCGCAATCGGGTCGTTGGTCGGCGATGGGTGGGAAAATTGGCGGAAAAAGGGGTTCTTTGCTGCTGATGACCCCTGACCCCTAAAGGGGGACCCACGGAGGCACAGGCATTGGAACTCCAACATTTCGGAGTTCCTACAAATGAAATTCCGTGGGTTCCCCTTCAGGGGTCAGGGGTCAAAACATTCATGAAACCCATCCTCCTCCATACCCTTTTCTGGCTGCTCTACCTCGTGTCGGAGTACTTCGCCAACCTGTACCATATCCGGCAAGGGGAGGCAAAGTGGTTCCTGCTGTCGTCGGTGGCGTACCTGCCTGCGCTGCTGTTGGCGACGTACTTTCTGGCGCTGTGGGCCGTGCCCCGTTACTTGAAGGCGAAGCGATGGCCGCTGTTCCTGCTCTGTGCATTGGCGGCGGGCGTTTTCCTTTTTTATGCAAGGCTGGAATGGGAGGAACTGCTCATCTACCTTGTGCATGGCGAGCGCTTCGACATGCCTGCGACAAAGCTGCTAAAGAACATCATCCGTGACTACTCGGTGGTAGCGCTCGGCGTCAGCGTCTATATCATCGGCGACTACCGCCGCAACCAGCAACTGAACGAACAGCTCATCAGGGCCAAGGCCGAGGCGGAAATCAAGCTGCTGAAGGGGCAACTCCACCCGCATTTCCTCTTCAACTCGCTGAACAATATCTACAGCCTCGCCCTCTCCAAATCCGAACTCACCGCTGACAGCATCCTGAAACTGACCGAACTGCTCGACTACCTCGTCTATCGGGCGAACCAGGACAAAGTGCCTCTCTCAAAAGAAGTGCAACTCCTCGAAAACTACGTGGACCTCGAAAAACTCCGCTACGGCGAAAAGCTCCAGGTCGAAATGGACATTGCCCCGCTGAACGACGGCCAACTGGTGGCCCCGCTCATCCTGCTGCCCTTCGCCGAGAACTGTTTCAAGCACGGCGGCCCCGCTGCGGATGGGGTTTTTCGGATAACTATTGCATTGCGCAGCGATGCCAATAAGTTGGTGTTCCATATTGCGAACAGCAAAAAGCCCGCACGGACGAGTGAGGGCGTGACTTCGAGTCACACCCTCACTAAGGAAAAGACCAAGCAGGCTAGTGAGGGCGTGACTTCGAGTCACACCCTCACTACAGAAAAGCCCGCACGGACGAGTGAGGGCGTGACTTCGAGTCACACCCTCACTACGGAAAAGCCCGCACGGACGAGTGAGGGCGTGACTTCGAGTCACACCCGCACTAAGGACACCCCAGGCGGCATCGGCTTGGAGAATATCCGCCAGCGCCTTACCTTGCTCTATCCCAATCGCCATAGATTGGACATCAACGACGGGGCGGAGCGGTATGAGGTTGGACTGGAAATCAGGTTTAGGGATGAGGAGTGAGGGATGAGAGATGAATTAGTGGCAAAGCCGCTAAAACATAATAAATCATAAATAATCAGCGTCCTTCAGCGTCAAAAAACCATTTTGCGAAGCAAAACAAAAACATAAAAATCATATTAAACCAGCGTCCTTCAGCGTCAAAAAACCATTTTGCGAAGCAAAACAAAAACATAAAAATCATATTAAACCAGCGTCCTTCAGCGTCAAAAAACCATTTTGCGAAGCAAAACAAAAACATAAAAATCATATTAAACCAGCGTCCTTCAGCGTCAAAAAACCATTTTTGCGAAGCAAAACAAAAACATAAAAATCATATTAAACCAGCGTCCTTCAGCGTCAAAAAACCATTTTGCGAAGCAAAATCCAACCAATACCCCAATCAAAACCCATCAACACCATGAAATTCAAATGCTACATCCTCGACGACGAGCCGCTGGCGCTCAACGTCATCGAACAGCACCTGAGCCGCTTTGGGGAGTTCGAGGTGTGCGGCAAGAGCACCGAGCCATTGGAGGCGCTGGCGCAAATAAAGCGGCTGCAGCCTGACCTGCTCTTCCTCGACATCCAGATGCCGGAGCTGACGGGGCTGGAACTCATCCAGTCCATCCAGCACAGGCCCGCCATCGTGCTCACTACGGCCTACCGAGAGTTCGCCGTGGAGGGCTTCGAACTGAACGTGCTCGATTACCTCGTGAAGCCCATCCCGTTCAAGCGGTTCGTGCAGGCGATTGAGAAGTTTTTGGAACAACGGCTGGGCCAGCCGCCCGTGGCAGTATCAGTTGTTGCGGAGCAACCAACAGGCGACGCCATCTTCGTAAAAGCCGACCGCAAGACCCTCCGCATCCCCCTTGACGACATCCTCTTCGTGGAGGGCGTGAAGGACTACGTGAAAATCGTACTGCCCACGCAGCGCATCCTCACCAAGGTGAGCATCGGGAATTTCCTCCAAGAACTGCCCGTCGGGCGCTTCGTGCAAGTACACAAATCGTTCATCGTGGCCAAGGCCAAGGTGACGGCCTACACGGCGCACGACATCGAAATCGGGGAAATGGTGGTGCCGATTGGGCGGCAGTACAAGGAGGGGTTTCTGAGGGAAATTGAAAAGTAAGCCGAGGGGTCAGCTTGATTTAAAGGACATCGCCCAATTTCTCTAGCTTCGTTTCCATCACCTTTCGCTCGGCAGGCAATTGCGCCAACTGCAATGCTTTCTCATAGCTGCGCCTTCGCTTGCACGAGGTCGGACAAAGAGCGGAATATTTTTTGAAAAAAATATGGGAAGGCAAAATGGGAGATGAGTATAACTCACGCCCTCTTGGAACGCATGGCCTTTGTGTGGTTCAATGCGTGGTCTGCCGCCAGCCGCTGGTACTCCTCCGACCCGATGGGATAAATAGCCACTTTCCCTGCTGCATCGTGGTGGATGCCCCAAGCATAGCGCTTGCCCAATGGCGAGGAGCGCAGGCAGGCTTGCCCTTTTGAGAAAAAAGCCGCCCGCTCGGCCTCGTTGTTGGGCAAGCCATTGCGCAGCGCATGGATGCCAAAAATCACGTCATCGGAGGTGTGCTGATAGGGGTGCTGCTCTATCAGCTCGAACTGTAGGTTGGCCACCGACTTGGCCTCGCCCTTCTGGGGCGGCACCTCGGCAGCACCGATGGGGCAGTCCTCGGCTATTTCGATGAAGGTGTTGAAGTAATTGGTGGTGTGCATGGTGCGGTATTTTTTGTGCAAAGAAAAGGGGCTTTGGTGACAACTGTGTGTCAGTGTAACACGGACTGCCAGTCCGTGCTTTTGCGCAGGTAGGTTGGCTGCTGTTTTAGGAAGTGGGGAAGCACGGTCTGCTTGCCCCTTTGGGGGCAGACCATGTGACGTTGGTGGGCGCCTCGGTACACGTCGCATTTGTCAATCCGCTTCAAATCATAGGTGGCAGAAGTCGAAACGCCAAGCCCATAGTCAATCATATAATTCGCCAATTGGTAGCCATCAATCAGGATGACCCGCTTGGAAATGGACTTGACGTATTCCAAAGCACCCGCCGTGAAGCTGGAAGTCGTGATGAAAACGCCCTTGTTGGCACGCTGGCCGTCCAAGGCCCCCACGAAGGACTGCACATCGGGGCGGCCAATGGGCTGCGAGTCCCAGCGCTTGGCTTGCAGGTAGATGAAATCCAAGCCCAGCATATCCTCCTTGATGATGCCATCAATGCCGCCGTCGCCGGTGAGCTTGGTGGCACGGCCAGCGTCCTTGATGCTGCCGCCGTAGCCCATCTTCACCAGCAACTCCACCACCAAGCGCTCGAAAAAAGCGGGCGGGCACTGCTTTATCTTCTCCAAAAGGTCGGAGGCCAGCGCCTTCCTGATTTTGCCGTAAGCCGATTCCAGCACCTCCTCCGACGTGGCCGATTCCAGCACCACTTCCTTTTCTTCCTGCTTGCCGGACTTGCCGACATTCGGGCCGATGAACTCCAGATAGGCCGGATACCGCTTTAGGTAGGCGACGTTTAGCTCCTTCGGACTGGCCTTCAAGACCTCCCTACCAGCTTCCGTCAGCTTGAAATAGGCCCGCCGTGGCGACGCCAACAGCCCGGCCTTCATCAAATGTGTCTTCGACCAGCCAACCCGGTTGTCGAAAATGGCCTGGCTGCCGCTCGGCAACAGCTCCTGCCGCTCTTCTTCCGTCAGTTGGAATGTGGTGGCCAGAGTCTCTATCGTTTCCCGTAGGCCGTGCTCCTGGCCATCGGCGCAGGATTGGAGGAGGGGGAGCATGATGGATTGGAAGTCGGGTATGGGCATTTGATTAGTTTTTTTTTGTTTTTATATAATGTGCTTAATGGATTTGCACAGGCAAACATCTATCATCTTGTAACCCCTCGTTTCAACGAGGGGGGAGCATCAGGGCTACAACCACATCTATCTTCTTTTCAAAAACATCACATCAACCAAGGTATCTGACAAAACCGTATTTGACCATAAAAGCCTCACACTCTTCCTTAAAACTTAGTTTTTGGTGATGTTTTTCCTGTCCTTTTATATAGTTCCTTGCAATCTCCACCAGCGATTGGCTGACCGATACAGCGTAATAGTCATCTGCCCACTCAAACCCTTCGCCAAACAGTTTTTCCTTGTTGGCCCACGAAGAACTTTCACCTTTCAGAAGCTTGACGACTTGGGCGATAGTCTGGTCGCAAGCCAAAGAAATTAGGCAGTGGACGTGCTCGGCTTCTCCGTTGATGAAGTCCAGGTAGATTTCCTTTTCCTTTGCATAGGCTTTTATGTGTTTGAAAAGGTCTATGCGCTTGTTCTTGTTTTTCATGAATGGTTCCCGATTTTTGGTCGCCCATACTACGTGAATCCAGATGCGTACTTGTGCCATGTTTTCTCTTTTTATGTTTAGTGTATGTTGATGTCCTGCAAAGATGACAGATGGGGGGCGGGGGCATCGCTCATCCCCCGCTTAAAACCGGGGGTTACAAGATGATAGATGCACTTCGAGATAAACCATGCGGCCCGGCCCTTGCCACTTGCAGCACCCACATCTACCATCTTGTAACCCCTCGTTTCAACGAGGGGTCAACATCCATGACACACCCCCATCTATCTTCTTTTCAAAGCATCACATCAGCCGATGTTGATGTCCTGCAAAGATGATAGATGAGCAAAACGGCCACCACGGACGCCGAGGGCCGCTACAAGATACCCATCGCTGGCGGCGAGTACATGGTGCAGTACACGGGCGAGGGCATGTCACCCCTCACGATGAAAGTGGTGGTGAGGCCGGGCGTTGACCGCCGGGTGAACGTGGTACTCTCCCCTGCGCCCCTGTCGGCTTCGCCTGCCGTTGACAAAGTGGCCGCTGCTGCTGCCCCGGCCATCACTTGGCCTGTGGCCTCCGACCCGCTCTCCAGCGCCGTGTCGGAGATGATGGACAAGGTGGCCGCCAACGGGGCGACGAATGGGGCGGCGGTGTGATGCAGTTTGAAAAAGTTTTTGCGATTATACGGGAGCACCGGGCGGGAGCCTGGTGCTTTTTTTTATCA
The DNA here is from genome assembly GCA_022841745.1 of Saprospiraceae bacterium. Lineage (GTDB taxonomy): Bacteria > Bacteroidota > Bacteroidia > Chitinophagales > Saprospiraceae > UBA6168. The sequence continues at coordinate 222,221 of JALHQW010000002.1, forward strand.
AAAAGGGGGTCTATGTGGTCTTGCAGTGAAATAGGGGGTTTGGGGGTGGAACGCCCCCAAACCCCCTATGCTTTCACGCTAACCCTTCATAATCCAAAAAATTGGTAGTTGGTGGTGGTAATTAAGTGATTGCCTGGCGGCACGGTTGCTCGAAGGAATGAGCTTGCTTCTATTCAAAAACACAAGGGCGTCGGCCCGGCACTCAGCCAAACCGACGCCCCCAATCCTTGTCATTCCCGAAGGGAACCTACCCCAGCACCGCAGCCCCTCCCATAAACGGCTGCTCATACACCCGTTTCCCCGTGGCCTTGTACATCGCATTGGCCAATGCACCGATGATGGGCGGGTTCAGCGGCTCGCCGAGGCCCGTGGGATCCACCTCGCTTTTCACGAAATGAACGTCAATCGCCTTGGGTGCTTCGCTCATGCGGATGAGGCGGTATTTGTCGAAATTGCTTTGCTCTGCTGTGCCGTCTTTGAAGGTCATGGCGCTGTACAGGGCATGGCCGATGCCGTCCACCATGCCGCCTTCGCAGAGGTTGGTGGCGGCCAGCGGGTTTACCACGATGCCACAATCCACGGCGGCGTGTATTTTCTGGATGACGGGCTTGCCGTTCTCCACCACCATGTCCACCACCTGCGCCACATAGCTGTTGTGGCAGAAATAGGCGGAAACGCCCCGGTGGACGCCAGCGGGCGGATTTGCCCAGCCCGATTTTTCCTTAACTTCCTTCAAAACGCCAGCGTAGCGGGCAGCCTCGTAGTCGTTGTCCTTGCCCACGGGGGCTTTTATGGCCTTGTCGAACAGCTCCAAGCGGAACTCAATCGGGTCTTTGCCCATTACCTCGGCCAGCTCGTCGAGGAAAGCCTGCTCGGCCCCGGCGATGAAGTTCGACCCAGGCGCTCGCCATGCCCCTGTGCTGATATTGGTGTCCAATGTCCACTTCTCCGCCAGGTAGTTGTCCACAGCCCCAGCGGGGAAACGGTTTTCGTGGACGGGGCTATCGGCAGTACCGCCGCCCCTGATATGGAAGCCGATGAGGTTCTTGTTGGCGTCCAAGGCGGCCCGATAGGTGACATGGTAGGCGGGGCGGTAGAGGCCCTCCGTCATGTCGTCCTCACGGCTATAGACCAGCTTCACGGGCGCATTCATTTTTTGTGAAATGGCGGCTGCCTCCACGAGGAAATGCCCGTAGAGCCTGCGTCCAAAGCCGCCACCCATGCGGGTCATTTGGATGTCTATCTTTTCGAGCGGGAGGCCGAGCCTTGCTGCCACTGTTTTCTCCATGAACTCCGGTGTCTGTATCGGCCCTACGAGTTCGGCCTTGTCGGCGGTCACATGGGCGAAGAAGTTCATCGGTTCCATCGTGTTGTGGGCTAGGAAAGGGGCGGAGTAACTGCGCTCCAAGATTTGCGCAGCGGACTTGAAAGCCGCCTCTGGGTCGCCGTCCTTGCGCAGCACCGTGGCCGATTTGGCGGAGAGGGCAGCCATCTTGGCCTTGTGGTCGGCGGAGTTCTCCAAGCCACCGGGCACCTTCACTTTTTCGGGGCCGCCCCAGCCGGCCACTTCCTCGGAATAGGTTGGAAACGCCTCCCATTCCAGTTTCAAGGCTTTTTTGGCCTGCATCACTTCCCAAGTGGTTTTGCCGACCACCACGACCTTATCGTTGAACGCCTCGGTGTCACACCATTGTTTTTGATAGCCATCGTTGAAGACCTTCATGGTGAATACGTCCACGATGCCGGGCATGGCCTTGGCCGCCGAATCATCCATCGCTTTCAGCTTCATGCCGAAGCTGGGCGGGTGGGCCAACATGGCGATGAGCATTCCCTCCCGCTTGTAGTCAAGGCCGTAGAGCGGCTGCCCGGTCACGATTTTCAGGCCGTCCACGTTCTTGCGGGGCGTCCCGATTATTTTGAAGTCCTTGATGTCCTTGAGTTTCACCTCCTTCGGCACGGGTACTTTGGCGGCAGCGGAGGCCATTTCGCCGTAGCCCGCCGATTTGCCGCTTTTTTCATGCTTCAAAACGCCTGCCTCGGTGGTGACTTCGTCAACGGGCACCTGCCAAGCCTGAGCGGCTGCTTCCTTGAGCATGTGCCGAGCAGTGGCACCCGCCGTGCGCAGGTTCTTCCAACTGGAGCGGATGCTTTGGCTGCCCCCAGCAATCTGCCAAGAATAAAGTTTAGTATTGAGTGGTGCCTGCTCCACAATGACGTTTTTCCAGTCGCAGTCGAGTTCCTCGGCCACAATCATGGGCATGGAGGTCTTCACGTTCTGCCCGATTTCGGGGTTCGGCGACAGGATGGTTACGACGCCGTTATCCCCGATTTTCAGGTAGCCATTGATGTTGAACCATTCTTTTGGCATGGCCAAGATTTCTGCCTTGGTAGCGTCCTGGCAAGCCGAAGCCAACCAGCTGATGCCGAGCATCATGCCGCCCCCAGCGAGGGCCGTGGTTTTGATGAAGGAGCGGCGGCCTATGGATGTTTTGACGATTGTCATTTTATTTGTCATTGGTCATTGGTCATTGGTCATTAGCCATAGGGCACTTCCCCAATGACTAATGACCAATAACCAATGACGATTTATGAATTTGCAGCAGATTTAATGGCCGTTTTTATCCGCACGTACGTTGCGCAGCGGCAGATATTCCCGTTCATGGCCCCTTCGATTTCGGCATCGCTTGGGCTAGGGTTTGCTTTCAGCAAAGCGGCGGCGTTCATGATTTGGCCAGCCTGGCAGTAGCCGCACTGGGCCACGTCGTGCTCCAGCCAGGCTTTTTGCACGGGGTGGTCGCCGTTCTCTGAGAGGCCCTCGATGGTGGTGATGGCTTGGTTGCCGACCTGCGAGACGGGCATTTGGCAAGAGCGCATGGCCACGTCGCCGACGTGGATGGTACAAGCGCCGCATTGCGCCACGCCGCAGCCGTACTTGGTGCCGACGAGGTTGAGGTGGTCACGCAGCACCCAAAGCATGGGCGTAGCGGGGTCAACGTCCACCTGTTGTTGTTTGCCGTTGATGTTTAAAGTAAAATTTGCCATGATGGTAAGATTGTGAAGGCTTGAGTGGTTTGTGGCGTAAAAATAAGCGATAGAGGGATAATTTTTGGAATTAAAATGCAAAAGAGGAAATGATTTATCCACCAAAAAAAAAATGTTAGGTGGTTGTCTTGATAATTGGCTATGCTCGGTTGTTTTTAAGGATTAATCATTCATCAATGAAGCATAGCTTTGCCCTAAAGAACTATCTTTTGCCATGAAGCAACCTATCACCCCTCACACCGCCGCCATCAAGGTCCTCACCGTCATCCCTGGCGTGGGCAAGTCCATCGCCAACGACCTTTGGAACATCGGTATCAGGACGGTGGAGGAACTGCGGGGGCGTAACCCGCAAACCTTGTTCGACCAATCCAACCAGTACGCTGGCTTGGTGCAGGACAGGTGCCTGCTCTACGTGTTTCGCTGTGCCGTCTATTTCGCAGAAACGACGCCGGATGAGCGGGAACCGGAACTGCTGAAATGGTGGAACTGGAAGGAAAGAACCTAAGCCTACTCACACGTCCAACAACCGTCGGTGGTAGTTCACCTGTCCGAGGTGATAATCAAGGTGTACAGCAAGATGCACCATGAACTGCCCCGCCGTGGTGGGCACCTGAAAGACAGGCGTGGTGAACTCGGCGTTCAACTGTTCCTCAGTCATGCTGTCAATCACTTTGTCCAATGTTTCGATGGTGGCATCAATCATGGCCAGCAACTCGGTGCGGGGCACGTCCTTGGTGGAAAACTCCAGCTCCCGTTGGCGCACATAGCCCGTGCCGCCCATCTGCGCCCCGATGAAATGGTTGAGGTTGCCCACGAGGTGCAGGGTGAGGTTACCCGCCGAGTTGGAGATATTGCGCTCTATGTGCCAAATGGCTTGCTCGTTCTGGTAGGCGGCAAGTTCGGTTTTCAGCTTGGTGAGGTCACGGCGGAAGAGCCGTTTGAGGATGTCCTTCAACATGATCTATGTTTTTAAAAAATGCAGGTAAATAAAGGTGTAGTTTCGCTTTAACACCACCTAAACACAATTGGTTGTAGGCATATTGGCTTTGAATTCAACTACCTTCGCCCCATGCAAAACGACTTCGGCACGACGCTGCAAACTTGGTTCGGCATCCCGGGGCTGTAGATGCTGGCAAAGCAGCATGGCGAAGGAATTAATGCGCATGGGGCCGTTGCCTAAGAACCTTAACAAGAAAACTGGCGAAATAACCGAATGGCTGGAATGGTTGGCTTCAAGCCCTAAAACGACTTTTCGATGGATGACGAAATTCAGCCCAAGTCCAAGGTGTCTTTGCCGGTCTTTGAACCGGCCATCGTTGAAAGCTGTATTCAGTGGGTAATGTGACAGGCTACCGAAGCCACCAAATACTACCAAATTCATTTCACTTACTGTTGGCTCCACCGCTTGCTCCTTGGCATTTGGGTTCAGGCATTTGTTGTACGCATTCAACATCTTGATGATGCTGCCCTCGCTGTAGTGCAGTTTTTTGTCTGGAATCCAGCCGTAACAGTTGCCGAAATATGTGGCATAGAAGCCCTCAAGGTTGGCTTGGTTGACATAGGTGAATACCCCATCCTTTTCAAAATAGAAAAATGATTGAGCCACCGAGATGGCATTGAAATACCCTACAGGGAAGTCCACACCATAAAGGTTCACCTCGCTGTTGACCAGGCGCTCGGCCATGTAAGGGGATATTTCGCCCTCAGTGGCTACCTGCACTGGCCGGTAGTACTTTTTGGCGGTTGCCAAGCTGTGCACATCCTTGGACTGATAGATTTCCTTGAAATTAGCCTTGTTCTCTACCTGCTGATGGTTGTAGGATTCTTTATAGCTGCCCACCAAAACCCGGCCATTGACCAATGTCAAAGTGTCGGATTGCGCAATCAGGGAGTAAGGCACACCTAGCGCCAAAAGCCATGAAAAATAGCGTAAATAGTTAAGTATGTAGGAGGATTGGTTGTTTAAATAGTCCAAAGTTAGCATGTTAAGATTGACACAACGATGGTCGTTTATTTTAAAAACCCGGTCTTTGTTGATGAACCAAACAAAAAAAGGCTGCACCCTCACTCCCGGTACAGCCTTTCGAATTTGTTGCTAAACTAATATCAATGGTTCGGGAAGTTTTAAGGTTCTATGGTTTTCGGGATTTGGGGCAAAACCTAACTGTAAATCATTTTTGACGAAGTTGAAAAAGCAACCTATATTTTCAAAAACGGCTACTGTGCCGCAACCTTAGAACCCGAAAACCCGAAAACTTCACGAACCATTGTAATTTTTGCTTATTTCAAATCAAACCTATCGAGGTTCATCACCTTGGCCCAAGCCGCCACGAAATCCTTCACGAACTTCGCTTGCCCATCGGCGCAACCATAGACCTCGGCAATGGCCCGCAGTTCGGAGTTGGAGCCGAACACGAGGTCGGTACGGGTGCCAATCCACTTCAGGTCACCAGTCTTGCGGTCACGGCCCTCGAACAAGTCTTCCGCTTCAGAGAGCGATTTCCAAGTTGTGCCCATATCGAGCAGGTTCACAAAGAAATCATTGGTAAGTTGGCCTTTTCGCTTGGTGAAAACACCATTGTTAGAGCCATCATAATTGGCACCCAATACCCTCATGCCACCCACGAGGACGGTCATTTCAGGGGCGGTAAGCGTCAACAACTGCGCTTTGTCCACCAGCAGCCGCTCGGCTTGTACCGGTATGCGGGGCATCACGTAGTTGCGGAAGCCGTCGCCCAGCGGGTGCAGCACCTGGAAGGACTCCACGTCGGTCTGCTCCGCAGTGGCATCGGTGCGGCCAGGGGTGAACGGCACGGCCACGTTGTGGCCAGCGTCCTTGGCAGCTTGTTCCACTGCTGCGCAACCACCGAGCACGATCACGTCGGCGATGGAAACCCGTTTATTACCCGTTTGAATGGCGTTGAACTCCTCTTGAATGGAGGTCAGAATGCCCAGCACTTTGGCCAACTGCGCAGGGTTGTTCAAGGCCCAATCCTTTTGCGGAGCAAGGCGAATGCGGGCACCATTGGCACCGCCCCGCTTGTCGGAACCACGGAAAGTGGAGGCAGAAGCCCAAGCCGTTGTTACCAATTCAGAAACAGTCAGGCCAGAAGCGAGGATGTTGGCCTTGATGGCAGCTGCGTCCTGCGCATCAATCAACTCGTGGTTGACGGCAGGCACGGGGTCTTGCCAAATCAGCACCTCAGCTGGCACTTCAGGGCCGAGGTAGCGGGCACGTGGGCCCATGTCACGGTGCGTCAGCTTGAACCAAGCCCTTGCAAAAGCATCGGCAAACTCGTCTGGGTGCTCCAGGAAGCGGCGGCTGATTTTCTCATAAGCCGGGTCGAGGCGGAGGGAAAGGTCGGTGGTGAGCATCGTCGGAGCATGGGTGATGCTCGGGTCGTGTGCATCGGGCACGGTACCAGCACCAGCGCCGCCTATAGGCTTCCATTGGAAAGCGCCAGCAGGGCTTTTCGTCAGTTCCCACTCGAATCCAAATAGGTTTTCAAAGAAATTGTGGCTCCAACGGGCAGGTGTGGTCGTCCAGGCACCTTCGAGGCCGCTGGTGATGGTGTATTGGGCGTTGCCTGTTCCCAAGCTGTTCTTCCAGCCCATTCCCATTTCCCCGATGGTGGCTCCTTCTGGCTCACGTCCTACATATTTGCCGGGATCGCCAGCGCCGTGCGTTTTACCGAAGGTATGACCTCCGGCAATGAGGGCCACGGTTTCCTCGTCGTTCATCGCCATGCGGCCAAAAGTATCCCGGATGTCACGGGCGGCGGCAATGGGGTCTGGTTGGCCGTTGGGGCCTTCGGGATTCACGTAGATGAGGCCCATTTGCACTGCACCAAGTGGGTTCTCCAGTTCACGTTCGCCCGTGTAGCGCTTATCGCCGAGCCATTCGGTCTCACTGCCCCAGTAGATGTCCTCTGGTGCCTCCCAGATGTCCGCACGGCCACCACCAAAGCCAAAGGTCTTGAAGCCCATGGATTCGAGGGCGCAATTGCCAGCGAGAATCATCAAATCGGCCCAAGAGAGTTTGCGGCCATATTTCTGCTTGATGGGCCAAAGCAACAAGCGAGCCTTGTCGAGGTTGCCGTTATCAGGCCAGGAGTTCAGTGGGGCAAAGCGCTGGGTGCCCATTCCTCCCCCACCCCGTCCGTCGGCGATGCGGTAGGTGCCTGCGCTGTGCCACGCCATTCGGATGAAGAAGGGGCCGTAGTGGCCGTAGTCAGCAGGCCACCAATCCTGCGACTGGGTCATCAGGTCGTAGATGTCCTGCTTCACCGCGGCGAGGTCAAGCGAATTGAACTCGGCTGCGTAGTCAAAGTCCTCTCCCATTGGGTCAGACAGCGAGGAGTGTTGGCGAAGGATGCCGAGGTTAAGCTGGTTGGGCCACCAGTCCCTGTTGGAGGTGCCGCTGCCCGCAATGTGGTTGAGGGTGCCGCCAGAGAAGGGGCATTTACCGTTTCCGTTTTTTTCCATGTTGTTTATTTTTAAAATGATTAGGTCTTTGGTCACATAGGTAGGTAGCTGTCTTATTAAGGTGACACCTCCGAAATGGCCATTTTGTGTGTGCTAATTTCCAATCTAGAAAGGCCATTTCAAGGCATCGCCTTAACTAAGGCAGGTGCTAAAAGCCATAAAGCAAGCCTTCGCCCTGCAAAGAAACGATGCGATTGGTCATAAACGAAACTGATTTTTTCTATGCTCACATAGACACCGTCTATGACGGTGAGGAATCGTTTGACTAAACATATTATATTTCGACCGAACGGCCCTCCGGGTTCTTCCATTACGAAGGCTCGCTCACCACCCTACACCGAGGGCGTGCTGTGGTACGTGCTGAAGGAGCCACTGACCTTGTCTAAGGAGCAAATCGAGGCATTCAGGAAGCTGTACCACGGCAACAGCCGGGCTGTGCAGGCGGCTTTATACAGGGCGTTAAAAGCTTTCGTAAATTGAAATTATCAAGGTGAAGGTGGCTTTTTCCGACTAAGAATTCACCTCAAAATAGCCTCCTCAGAGGTACAAATTTACAAGTATCGAGCGGCCATTTTGAGATATCACCTTAGTTCTAGCGCTGCCCTGAAAAAATGCTATTTCACATTATAAGGGGGGATGAGCAATTAAATTTATTCAATTTTGTGCCGTATCAATTCCACAACGCCGAAAAATTAAAATGCAGCTATCCTTTAAATACCTCGCTGATTTTACCCCAAAACTCTTTACCCTGCTGCGTCAGGGCATCCCCAAGGCTCAAATCCGGCAGGACATCCTCTCTGGGGTAATAGTGGGTATTGTGGCGTTGCCGTTGGCCATCGCCTTTGCCATCGCCAGTGGTGTTTCGCCGGAGAAAGGCCTGATTACCGCCATTTTCGCTGGATTCATCATCTCGGCCTTTGGTGGGAGCAGGGTGCAGATTGGCGGGCCGACTGGGGCATTCATCGTCATCGTTTACGGCATCGTGCAAGAGTACGGTGTGGAGGGCCTCACCTTTGCCACCCTCATTGCGGGCTTTATGTTAATGCTGATGGGCTTTTTCCGCCTCGGCACTTTGTTGAAGTACATCCCTCACCCGCTTATCGTGGGCTTTACGAGCGGTATTGCGGTCATCATTTTTTCTTCGCAAATCAGGGATTTCTTCGGACTGCAAATGGAAAAACTGCCCTCCGAGTTCCTCGAAAAATGGGCGGCCTACGCCGAGCACATTCAAAGCATCAACCCATTGGCAACGGCCATAGGCTTGGGCACAATTTTAATCACGCTTTTTTCCAAAAAAATCACCACCAAGATACCCGGATCGCTCATCGCCATCGTGGCGGCCACCTTGGTGGTACAGCTGCTCCACCTGCCCGTGGACACCATTGAGACGAAATTCGGAGAGATACCCAACACCATTCCCACCCCACAGTTCAAGGCGCTCAATTTCGAACAGATTAAGTCGTTGCTGTCCCCAGCATTCGCCATTGCCATGCTAGGCGGCATCGAGAGCCTGCTGTCGGCGGTAGTGGCCGATGGCATGATTGGCGGCAGGCACCGCTCCAACGTCGAATTGGTGGCACAAGGGGCAGCCAATATCGTCTCTGCATTGGTGGGCGGCATACCCGCCACCGGGGCCATCGCCCGCACCGCCACCAACGTGAAAAACGGCGGCAGGACGCCCATAGCTGGCATCGTCCATGCAATCACCTTGCTGGTCATCATGTTAGTAGCAGCCCCCTACGCCAAGCTCATTCCGATGTCCTGTCTGGCAGGCATCCTCATCGTGGTGGCCTACAATATGAGCGAGTGGCACATCTTCCGCTCGGTCTATCGTGGCAACTACTACGACCGGGCCGTGCTGCTCACGGTATTCTTCCTTACTGTGGTTTTCGACCTCATTATTGCCATCGAAATCGGCATGGTACTGTCGGCCTTCTTGTTCATCAAACGAATGTCGGATATCACCCAAGTCAGTAGCATCTTGGAAACACAAGGCGAGCAAGAGGCTGCGGCCATTGACTTGCCCAAGGGCGTTATGGTCTATGAAATCACGGGTGCCCTTTTCTTCGGTGCTGCGCAAACCTTTCAGGATGCCCTTCAACAGACCAACCAAACGCCAAAGGCCATTATCCTGAACTTTCGGAACGTGCCGCTCGTGGACGCAACCGGCCTCTACCGACTTGGGGAACTGGTGAAAAACTTCAAGGCGCAGGGCACGCTCGTTTACCTGACCGAGTACCTGCCCAGCGTGAAAGCGGAGATAATGAAGTCAGAGATTGGGGAGTCGGCAACCATGCACCCTACCCAGTTGTATTGCATCAATGATGTAAAGGAGAAGCTAAAACTGACCTGATATAGCGCTCACACCGCCAAGTTTTCCCGATGTTCGGGACAGGCCGTGCATGGTTGATAAGGGTTCATAAACCATATAAAACGTTCCTAAGTTCTGCTACATCATAAATGGAACTGATTTTTTCTACCTTCGCATAGATGAAACCTATTTATATCATTGGTCATCATAGTCATTAATTATTGGGACACCAGCATTGCATTGACCAATGACCACCATGACTAATGGCTAAAATGACATGAATTTACAGCAACTCGAATACATCATTGCCGTGGAACGTGAGCGGCATTTCGTCAGGGCAGCGGAGAAATGCTTCGTGACCCAAGCCACCCTGAGCATGATGGTGAAAAAGCTCGAAGAAGAGCTGGGTGTCCAACTCTTCGACCGCTCGCAGCAGCCCGTCAGGCCGACAAGGGAGGGCGTGGAAATCATCGAATTGGCCAAGAAAGTTGTGACACAGGTACGTTTCATTAAGGACTACGCCCGTGAGCTGAAGGAGGAAGTCTCCGGCGAGCTTCGGTTGGCCGTCATCCCGACCATTGCGCCGTACCTGCTACCTTTGTTTTTGAAGCCTTTGCAACAGCAATTCCCCCATTTGAAGGTGCATATCCGGGAACTGATTTCAGATGACATCATCAAAGCCCTGAAGCGGGGCGACGCCGACGTGGGAATTCTCGCCACGCCGCTCAATGAGCGGGAAATCAAGGAATACCCGCTATTTTACGAAGAGTTTTTTCCTTATGCCTCCGAGTCGGAGCAACTGCCCAAGAAGAAGTACCTGCTCCCCAACGACATCAACCCCAATCACCTCTGGCTGCTGGAAGAAGGGCATTGCCTGCGTGACCAATTGCGGTTGTTTTGCTCGTTGAAACATGGCGAATCAGAAGAAAACCTCGTGCGCTACGAGGTGGGCAGCATCCAGACGCTCATTAATATGGTGGACAGCAACGAGGGCATCACCATTCTGCCCAAGCTCGCCACCGAGCGCCTCACCCCGCAGCAACAGGCCAAGTTGCGAACCTTTGCCCCGCCCAAGCCCGCACGGGAGGTCAGCCTGATTACAGCCCAAGATTTTCCAAGGAAAAAGCTGTTGCAGCACTTAAGGGAAATCATTCTGGAAGCAGTGAGTGGCAGGGTGATTACGGACAAAAAGGGGTTGAATGTGCTGGAGATGGGGGAATGAGCAAGTCAAAGGAGGTTTTCCAGTTGTGGACAAAGGTATCGTGCAAACCCGTGCCGTATTTGAAATATAGCTCACGCCGCCAAGGTTTCCCGATGTTCGGGACAAGTCGTGCATGGTTGATAAGGGTTGATAAAAGGTTGATAATCAACCATCCCCATGATTTGGCGGCTCGCAGTATAGCAGGCGGATTGGCTCAATTCCCATCGAAGTTTATGGGCTGTTCAAAAGGGCGCAGCGTCTTGTCCAACCGCTTGGCAGCCTGCGCCCTCGTCAACCCCTGGAATTGGGAAGCAACCACTCCGGCAGGCAGGTCGGCGATATTGACCAAGCTATCGGGATAGAACCACGTCCGGTTGGCCCACTGGTAAGGCTCGCCCTTGCCAGGCAGCAGCCCCGAAGCGCCCACCCGTTGTATCGCCTCGAACTGTGGGTGCGTGGGCGGCACGTCGTAGTAGGGCATGAGGTAGCCTTTGCCCCGCAAAATTTCCGTTTGTATCTCCCTGACTTTCAATTTCTTAGGTGAAACATCCTGCTTCACGCACATGGCTGCCATGATGCCAGCCGCTTGGCCTACCTGCAAGATGACCGGCTGCAAGCGGCTCGCCCCGTTCACGATATTTGACACAGAAATGGCCTTGTCGGCGATGAGCAGGTCGTTCACGTCACGCGGGATGAGGCAGCCAGCAGGAATACTGAACGAAGGCACAGGCGGGAAGTCAATGGCCGGGGCATCGGGCCGCTCCTTGTGGTGGTGGTCAATGGGGTAGTCACCTACGGCAATGCCAGTCAAAATGATTGCGGATGGGGGATTACGGATTGCGGATTGGGGAGCATGCTGCAATCCCTTGTCATTTCCGAAGGGAACTGAAATCCCAAATTGATTGACGGTCAATTGAACGAGGCCGTGGATGCGACGGCCCTCCCGGTGGTAGGGCATCAGGGCGAGCCTATCAGGGGTGGGGAACTCATCATCAGGGAGGCCGAGGTGCCGGTAGCCCAGTTCAGACTGGATGTAATAGATGAAACAAAGCGTTTTCTGCTTCGCCTTTTCATAGAATGCAAGTCGCTCGTTCTGGGGCAGTTCTGAAACATTGGCATAAAAATCATTGCCGTGCAACGGCCAATTGAGCAGGTATTTTCCGCCCGGCAACTTGGCATAATTGAGCATCGTCGGGCAGGGGTGCGGCTTCTCTCCGGGGCATGGGGCTTCTTCCGCTTTAGGCGGCTGAGGGCTTGGGTCACAACAGCATTTGAACGCCGCCGGGTCGTATCCTTCTGGCTTCGCAATGGTCTTGTCTGCCCCTTTTCCAAAGTCCTTCAGAATGGCGCACCAAGTCAAGTCCTGCACGATGTCATTTGACTGCTCTGGGGCCATTGGCTCGCCCGTTTCGGAGCGGGCATCCATGCCGAGGTCGTAGCCGCAGCCGACAGCAGCAGCCACATCGCCGAGGTCGGTGGCATCCACGAGGATGCGGCATTTGACCCGAACCTCCCCCTCATTCTGCTTCGCAACGACAACCTCCCAACCTCGTTCCAGCTTTTTGGCGGAAACGAACCGGGCACCATGCCACAAGGTCAGCTTCGGCGCTGCCGCCGCCATTTTTGCGAAGATGGCAGCCCCGACATGCGGCTCGAACTGCGTATTGCTCACCCAGCCCGTTGCCACGCTATCTGGCCCGCCGTAATGGTCGTAGATGCGCTGCCGGAACTCGCCCCAGATGCCTGCTGGCATGGCGTGGTTGCCGTCCGTGGCGCTGACCCCAGCTGCGGTGAGCATGCCGCCGAGCCAAGGCCCCGGTTCCACGATGATGGTATTCGCACCCTGTCGGGCCGCTTCGATGCCTGCGGCTGTGCCGCCCGTACCGCCGCCAACGACGAGCACATCGGTTTGCTTCGTGTCCTGCTGGCCACTTGAAAGCAGGAAAAGCCCCAACAGCGTAATGAATGTACCTCTGATGGCTTGCTTTATTTTCATGTACCTATTTAGCAGGGGGTGTTTTTTGGGTGAAAATTTTCAATTTTCATCCAAAAAACACCCCAAAACGTGGGAAGGGAGAGAAAATATTTCATTTTTCTCTCCCTTCCCAAGCTCTTTTGTGTAGTTAAATTTTCATGGTAAAAACAATAGTCGCTACTGCAATCAATCCACCAAGTGCCGCTCAATACCCTCCCCTTCCATTGCCTCCGGCGCAGCGTTCAGCTTGGTTAGGTCGGCGAAGGCAGCATAGAGCGCACAGTAAACAATCGGGAAGCCTGCCAAAAGTCCGATGCAGAAAATGAATACACTGATAATAATGATAAGGCCCAGCACCAGCCCGAACACGAAGAACATGAAGAAATGCTTGGTCAGCAACCGGCGGCTCGCCTCCATGGCCGACCAAAAATCCAGCCTATGGAAGATGATGAAATGATAGGTAAAGGAATAAGAAATGGTTAGGTACAGTACCGGCAACAGCAACAGGTAGGCCCAAAAAGGTGGAAAATTGAGAAGCTCTAAGCGTGGCTCAGTAGGGTTTTGGAGGTATTCTTGGTACCATTCAAGCCATGCAGGATCCCATACGGTAATAATGAAAGGAACCATGACAAGCAGCGTGAAAACGGTAATAACAAAGGCCGCCAGGGCGAGCTGGCCTATAAAATCGAATCCCTTGAAGTATTGCCCAAACTCGGTTGGCTCCCCCCTATCCAGTTGCCGGGCAACGAGGTAAATCCCCGCTGTCAAGGCAGGACCAATAAAAAAGGTATTGGCAATACTGCCGACGAAGGGTATCACCCCAATCACCATCGAAACGATGAAGAAAATTAAAGCGAAAACCACGAATCCGCCCATGTCCTTCTGGAACAGTTCGAAGCCCCTGCCGAGGTAGTCCCCCAGTTTGAAATCGTTTGCTTCTTGGATGATTTTGTCAATCTTGGCCTTTGCGTCTTGCATGATATAATGTTTTTGGTTGGTGAAAAACGGGTGTAAAACTAAAAAAATGCCGCAATTACTTAGCCAGTCGTGTAGCGCCAATCGCTCACACCCCAAACTGCCTCAAATGGTGGTCGAGGTGCTTGTAGAACATATTGTTCCACTCCGTTTTATTTAAAGGCCCGAACGAGTGCGACGCCCGCCCGTCGAAATGCGCCTCGCCCAGCCCCTGTGCCTTGCCGATGTAGGCGATAAGCCGCTGCCGCTCCTTTTCAAACTCCTTGGCGTCCGTGATGATGAACTGCGGGGCCGTGCGGCTGTTATGCGGGTAAGGTATTTCGTTGACCACGGCTTTTTTCACAAAAAGCTTTAGGATAAAACGCATCAACGAACCGGGCTTTGGGTGCTTGTCCTCAAAGGCCATCTCGTAGGTTACGCAACAGTGGGCGAGCATCTGCGCCACGTTCATCTTGCCCCATTTGGGCTGCGTGGCCGGCGTTAGTTGGTTGATTCGGCCTACGATTTCGTCGGCTGCTTTCTTGGTGAAGATGTTTGGCAATGCCATGATTTCGATAATTTTAAATGTGAAAACCAGTATGCGAACGGGTCGCCAATTTTCGGACAATGCTAAAAGGTTTTCGTTCTTTGACAATTATTGTGGAATAAACCCCAACGGGGTTGAACTTGAATAGCCCCGGATGAAATCCGGGGTAAACAAAGGTGTTCGGCCACAACCCCAAAGGGGTTGAATGATTCATAAACAATTGACATTCAACCCTTTCAGGGTTGTTTCCCGTATTGCACCATCACCCCGGATTTCATCCGGGGCTATTCACATTAAAGCCCTTCAGGCTTTTACCACAAGAATTGTCAAAGAACGAAGGTTTTTTTCCATTGCCAAAGATTAGGAACGTGTCCGAAATAACATACCATTTTGGGCGGCGTCTTTTAGGCGATGACTTCGTTAGAGGAACAGTTACAGAGCGATGCTATGCGCCTGTTCCTCCGCCTTGTCCTCACCAAAAATACGCTCGCCGAAAATGGTACCTTATTTCGGTCACGTTCCTTAGGAACAGATTTTAAATAAAGTAACAAATTGATTTTCTTTGCCGGAAACAAAAACGGCATGACAAAATATAATCAGGAGACGGAGACTTTGATGTTGGCTCACTATGCTCGGTTACT